>DQXI01000034.1 GCA_011042305.1 Desulfobacteraceae bacterium | reverse complement strand
GGCCCGGATCCGGGCCCCAAGGCCGAACGCCTTGTGTCGCCCGACGACTGGACTCCGGAAAAGATCGCCCGGCGGGCCGAAGGGCTGAAAGGGCCCAAGGGGACCGAGGGGGATTTCGACGATTGACCGGCTCGGCGATGCGATTTTGCCCGTTTTGCGGCGGTCCGCTGGTGACGCGGCACTGGGAGGGGCGGCAGCGGCTTTTTTGCCCCGCTTGCGCCAGGCCGTTGTATCAAAACCCGGTGCCGGCCACCTGCCTGGTGGTGCGCAACCCCGCCGGGCAGGTCCTTTTGGTGCGCCGCAGTGTCGAACCCCAAAAGGGCCTTTGGTGCCTTCCCGGCGGTTTTCTGGAACTGGGAGAATCCCCGGAGGCGGGGGCGCTGCGCGAGCTGGCCGAGGAAACCGGCCTTGACGGCGTCATCGATCGTCTGTTGGGCGTCACCATTGCGCCCAACGCCGAGTACGACACCGTCTTGATGATCGGCTACCGCGTGCAGCGCTATGAGGGCCGCCTTCAGGCCGGCGACGATGCCGACGCCATCGGCTGGTTCGACGCCGATGCCCTGCCGCCCGTGGCCTTCGACAGCCACGTGCGCTTCATCCGCCAGGCTGTCGGTGAGCAGGCGCAAGGCCCCTGCGCGGCGGTTCAGCGCCTTGAAAAGATGAGCCGCGTGGCGAGGGGTTGAGCGTTTTGGGAGGAGAGGACCGGATGGATGTACCCAGCTACCAGATGCACCGGGTGTTGAAGCTGTATGCCAAGCGCCTGGAGCACATCGCGGAAGCTCGCCGGCACCTGAGCGCCGAAGGTTTGGCGTCGGCGGTGGAGACCCGGCGCCAGAGCCTGATGGACAGGGTGGCGGCCACCATCATCCGGCGCATCCAAGAGATCGGCCCGCAGCTGGGGGCTGACGGCAAGCGCCAAGTCGCCGGCCTCGGCCCGGTGGGCCAGGCCGACAAGTCCCGGGACCGGGCGCGGGAGTTTCGTTTTTACCGCATCGACAACAGGGGCCGAAAGCGCCTTGCCTCCCTGGTGATCGACAGCGGGGACTTTGTTTTCCAGCGTGTCGAGGCCCTTTTGCCGCCGCCGGTGGAGCGCTGAGCCGCCTTCACTGTTTCTCGTCGGCGAGGCGGTTCTTGGCCGCGTCCCACAACCGTTCCATCTCTTCGCGGGGAACGTCGACAAGATCCTTTCCCGCCGCCGCGGCGGCCCTTTCCATGTGCCGGAAGCGCGCCTCGAACTTGCCGATGGCGGCCGTGAGGGCGGTTTCGGGGTGGATGCGGGCGAAACGGGCCACGTTGACCAGGGTAAAGAGCAGGTCGCCGAATTCCATGGCGATACGCCGGCGGCCGTCGGCCTCGGCATCTGGCCGAGCCAACTCCTCCCGGAACTCGCGCCACTCGTCCTCGGCCTGATGGATGACGGCTTCAAGGTCGGGCCAGTCGAACCCGACGCCGATGGCTCTCTGCGAGATCCGCCAGGCGCGCAGCAGGGCCGGCATCCCGGCCGGGACGCCGTCGAGGGCCGAGCCGGGCGCCGCCGCACCCCTCTCGGCGCGCTTGATCTGTTCCCACTGCGTTCGCACCGCCTCGGTGGTTTCGGCCGCCGCATCGCCGAAGACGTGTGGATGGCGACGCACCATCTTGGCATGAATCTGCGCCAGCACCGCCTCCAGGTTTAGGCGGCCGGTCTCCTGGTAGAGTTCGGCGATGAAAAACGCCTGGAACAGCACGTCGCCCAACTCTTCGGCCACCGCCGCAGCATCGTCCTTCTCGATGGCCTCGATGAGCTCGAAGACCTCTTCGGCCAGGTAGCGGCCCATGGAGGCGGGGGTCTGCCGGCGGTCCCAGGGGCAGCCGTGTTCACCCCTCAGGGTTTTGATCAGATCCAGAAGCGCCTGCAAGCGCGCAGCGAGGGTCATTTTTAAGGTCTTTCCGAATCAGGTGCTGCCTAGCGGATCTTTTTGCCCCAGGACTTGCGCATTTCCATCAGCTTGTCGCGGAATTCGGTCTTGAGTTCCGCCGGGGTGATGCGGGCCAAGGTCTCTGAGATGGACGTAATGTAGGGCGCCGTCAGGCTGTCGCGCACCAGGGGGGCGTTCTTGGGCAGGAAGGCCGTCAGGACCATGAGCACCACCGCCGTGATCAACACCGCCTTCAGCAGGCCGAAAAGGCCGCCGCAGATCCGGTCCAGCCATCCGAGAAAGGCCACCCGCATCAAGTACTTGACCACCACGCCGACGATGCTCACCACCAGCAGTACCGCACAGAAGATCAGCAGGAAACTGGCGATTTTCAGGTAGCCGGGATTGTCGATCCAGGGATCGAGGAGGCGGGCCAGCAGGGGGTAGTAGGTGTAGGCGCCCCAGAAGCCGGCAACCACTCCCACGATGGCCGCCATTTCCTTGATGAGACCGCGGAAAATCCCGCGGATGAGCGCATATCCAACAATGATCAGGGCAAAGATGTCGAAGGCGTTCATGGCGCTTTCACCAGGAAAGGCCAGCGTCGCAAGCGGCGCCGGCCTTCGCTCTTATGGTCGTCATCACTGCGAAACCACTACGGAACGTGATACCTATCAGGGCCCCCGGGGCAGGTCAAGGCCGTTTTTTCCGGGGCGCCGGGACCGCCAAAAGCGGTTTGCCAATACGCAACGGGTTGTGATAGGGATTTTTTGCCGCTGACCAGCGAAGCTGCCAGCGGTTTGTGGGTAAAATATCAAGGAGCCACCGCCGTGAACCGCGGAGGGCGGTGAGATCGAATGCCGCGAGCCGACTCGGAAAACCAGTGCGCCCGCATGACTTTTGCCGACGTGCAGCTCGCCCAGCAGCTCATCGGCGAGCAGAACGCCAACGTGCAGCGGCTGGCGGCCGGCGTCGGCGTGAAGATCGACGTGCGAGGCAACAGCGTGGCCATCCAGGGCGATGCCATCGCCTGCGAACTGGCGCGCAACGTGCTGCGGCAGCTCTACGGGCTGCTCAAGAGCGGGTATCCGGTCTACGGCCCCGACGTCGACCAAGCCGTGGCCATTCTGGCCGCCGATGCCAAGGCCGACCTGCGCCGGGTGTTTCTCGATACGGTCTACGTGACGGCCAAAAAGCGGGCCGTGACACCCAAGAGCCCCGCCCAGAAGGCGTATATCGACGCCATGCGCGAGTCGGACATGGTCTTCGGGATCGGTCCGGCCGGCACCGGCAAGACCTACCTGGCCATGGCCATGGCCGTCGCCTCCCTGACCAAGGGCTTGGTCAACCGGATCATCCTGACCCGGCCGGCGGTGGAGGCGGGCGAGGCGCTGGGATTCTTGCCCGGTGATCTGGCCGAAAAGGTGGATCCCTACCTGCGGCCGCTCTACGATGCCCTTCATGACATGGTGCGTTTCGAGCGCGCCAACAGCCTGATCCAGCAGGGGGTGATCGAGGTGGCGCCCCTGGCCTTCATGCGTGGACGCACCCTTAACGACGCCTTCGTGATTCTTGACGAGGCCCAGAACACCACCGGCGAGCAGATGAAAATGTTTCTGACGCGCATCGGGTTCAACTCCAAGGCCGTGATCACCGGAGACATCACCCAGACCGACCTGCCCGAGGGCAAGGTCTCCGGGCTGGTCCAGGGCGTCGAGATCCTCAAGCACATCGACGGCATTCGCTTCATTTACTTCAGCAAACAGGACGTGGTGCGCCACCGCCTGGTCCAGGCCATCATCCAGGCCTACGAGGACCATGACCGGCGGTTGCGCCAAAGCCGGAACGCGTCAGCCTGAGACCGACGCAAGAGGCCGGATTTACCATGGGCAAGCCCGACAGCGCCAAAGCCAGCGCCTTCGTGCAGCAACCCCTGCTGCGTTGGGCGATTCTGCTGATGCTGGCCGCGATTTTTGCGGTCCTGGTCTTCCCCCGCTCGGCCCCTGTCTACGACGACTACCGGGTGGGGGATGTGGCCCAAAAGGACATCAAGGCGCCGCGGGATTTTTTCATCGAAGATACCCGCGCCACCGAGGAAAAGCGCCGCGAGGTGGAGCAGACCGTCCAGATGGTCTACGACCTGGACAGCCAGCGGCTGGCGATCCTGTCCGAGCAGGTGCGACAGGCCTTCGCCCGGATGCACGACGCCTTGATTGCCGAGCGCCAGCGGCGCGAGCTCGAGGAGGCCCGCCAGCTCAGCGGCACCGGTGGAGGGGTGCCGCCGCGGGAGCCAGTTGCGCTCAGGGAAACCTTCGCCCGGGAGCTGGGGGTCGTCGTGGACCCGGAGGCCTTCAACCTTCTGACGGCGGCAGGCTTCGACGAATCGATAGCCGACTGCATCGTTGCCATTGCCAGCGACATTCTCGAAAACGGGGTGGTCACCAGCAAGGAGATGTTGTTGCGGGAGGCAGGCCGGGGGATCGTGCTGCGCGACATCGCCACCCAGAAGGAACGGGTGGTCTACGACCTGGAAAAGCTTTATGCCTTTGATGAGGCCAAGGCCATGGTGCCCGAGCTGGGCGAACCGCTGCTCAAGGATATCGACCCGTCCCTGAAGGCGGTGATCGTCGACCTGACCCAGCTTCTGATTCAGCCCAACATCACCCTGAACCGCAGCGAGAGCGCTGAGCGGCGGCGCCTGGCGATGGAGAGTGTCAAACCGGTGCTCTACCAGATCAAGGCCGGCGAGATGATCCTGCGCGAAGGCGAGCGGGTCACCCCCGTTCACCTGGTCAAGCTGAAGGCAAGCCGGCCGGAAAGCGACCGGCGCCAGGGAATCCGCCAGAGCCTCGGCGCCGGATTGCTGTTGTTCTGCCTGTTGGCGGTGCTCAACATCGTGGGACTGCGCCGCAGCACGGATTTCGAGCGGGCGCCGTTGCGTAACCTCGTTTTCATGGCGGCGGTGCTGCTGCTCTTTTTCGTATTGGCCCGCCTCACCCTGGTGTTGGCCAACGGCCTGGGTCAGGTGCAGCCGCTGGGGTTGACCTCGGCGGCGGTCTTTTTCGGCATGCCCCTGGCCAGCGGGGCCATGCTGGTGTGTCTCTTTTTCGGCCTCGATCTGGCGCTGGCCACCGCCGTCGTCCTGTCGGTGACCCTGCCGCTGATCGCGCCGGAGCGCTTCCCCTTGGTGTTCTACTTTCTGCTCAACGGCGCCCTGGGCGCCTACTGGATGCAGCACTGCCGGGAGCGCCGGGCCTTCATCACCGCCGGGGTGCGCCTGGCGTTGCTCAACCTGGTGCTGGTGTCGGCCATCGCCCTGCACACCTGGAGCGGCAACGGCGTCGAACTGCTCTGGTGCTGGGGCTTGGCCATGATGGGCGGCCTGGGGGCCGGGATTGTCGCCGCCGGGCTGGCGCCGCTGGTGGAACTGGCCTTCGGCTACACCACGGACATCACGCTGCTGGAGCTGGCCAACCTGGATCGGCCCATTCTGCGCCAGTTGATGATGGAAGCTCCCGGCACCTACCACCACTCGATGATTGTGGGCACCCTGGTGGAAGCGGCAGCCACCGAGATCGGGGCCAACCCGCTGCTGGCCAAGGTCTGCGGTTACTACCACGACATCGGGAAGATCAAAAAACCCCTGTATTTCATCGAGAACCAGCGCGAGGGGAAAAATCCCCACGACAAGCTGGCACCCTCGATGTCCAAGCGCATCCTGGTGGCCCACGTCAAGGACGGGGCCGAAATGGCGCGCAAGCACAAGCTGGGCCGGGCCATCGTCGACACCATCTGCCAGAGCCATGGCACGAGCCTCATCTCCTACTTCTACGAGCGGGCACGGCAGATCCACGGCGAAGCCAACGTCAACCCCGACGACTACCGCTACCCTGGGCCCCGGCCCCAGACGCGGGAGGCGGGGCTGGTAATGCTCGCCGACGTGGTGGAGGCCGCCTCGCGGACCCTGGAGAACCCGACCCCTTCGCGCATCAAGGGGCTGGTGCACAACCTGATCAACAAGATCTTCTCCGACGGCCAGCTCGACGAGTGCGAACTGACCTTGAGGGACCTGAACCAGATTGCCAAGAGCTTCACCAAGATTCTCACCGGAATCCACCATCATCGGATCGAGTACCCCGAGCGGTCGGAAACCGATGGAAGGGGCAAAAATGGCCGTTCTGATCGACAATCGCCAGAGCCTTCTGCCGATCGCGAGCGAAAAGCTGGGTCGGCAGGCCAGGGCCATCTTAGACGCCTTGGGATGTCCAGAGGGTGAGCTGTCGCTGGTGATCGTCGACGACGCCCAGATCGCCGCCATCAACCGACAGTACCTGAACCGCAGCGGGCCGACCAACGTCATCTCCTTTGCCATGCGCGAAGGGGACTTCGGCCACCTCCATCCCGAACTCCTCGGCGACGTGATCATCAGCGCCGAGACGGCCCGCCGCGAGGCCGAGGCCGCCGGCATGACGGCCGATGCGCGCATTAGCGAGCTGCTGGTCCACGGGGTGCTGCACCTGTTCGGTTACGACCACGAAACCCCCACCGCCGATGAGGCCGCCATGGAGGCCAAGACGGCCGAGCTGCTGGCCATGCTGGCGGTTTCGACCGAAGGTTACCGGGACAAGAAGGGGGACTGAGGCAAGGCGGGTGCGCCTGCCGGAAGATCACCCGTTTTTTTGGAAAGGATAGCGTTGATGGACATCGTGACGGCTTCGGAAATCCAGGCCATGGATCGCGCCGCCATCCATGAGTTCGGCATCCCGGGACGTGTCCTGATGGAGAACGCCGGCCGTGGAGCGGTGCGGAGCTTTCTGGAGGTCTTTGGCGACTTGTCCGGCCGGCGCATCGGCGTGGCGGCCGGCCGGGGCAACAATGGCGGCGACGGCTTCGTCATGGCCCGCTACCTGGCCCAGCGACGGCTGGATGTCACCGTGTTCCTGCTGGCCGACCGCAAGCTGGTGAGCGGGGATGCCGCCGCCAACCTCGCCCTGCTCGAGCCACTTGGGGTGCCGGTGGTGGAGGTGCCCGACGCCGAAGCCTTCGAGGCCCGGCAGGGGCTGTTCCAGCAGCAGCACGTCTGGATCGACGCCATCTTTGGCACCGGTCTCAACGCCGAGGTGCGCGGGTTCTACGGCCAGGTCATCGATTTCATCAATGCCAGCGGCCGGCCGGTCTTCGCCGTGGACATTCCTTCCGGGTTGAGCGCCGATACCGGCCAGGTCCTGGGCCGGGCCGTGCGCGCCGAGGCCACTGCCACTTTCGCCTTCGCCAAGGTCGGCCACCTGCTTTACCCCGGGGCCGTCCTCACCGGCCGGCTCTTTGTGGTGGATATCGGCATTCCCCCGCGCATCGCGCGCCGCGTCGGCCCGGCCCAGCACTTGCTGACCGCCGCCGACGTTCGCGGCAGCCTGGCGCCGCGGCCCGCCGACGCCCACAAGGGCACCTGCGGCCATCTGCTGGTGATCGCCGGCGGGACGGGCAAGACCGGGGCGGCGGTGATGAGCGCCACGGCGGCCATGCGTGCCGGGGCCGGCCTGGTCACCCTGGGCGTGCCGGCTTCCCTGGCGCCCGCGGTGGAATCGCGGCTGCTGGAAGTGATGACCGCCCCGCTGGCCGAAAGCCAGCCGGGGACCCTGGGAGCAGCGGCCCTGACGGCGGTGGAGCACCTCTATCCAGGAAAGGACTGCCTGGCCATCGGACCGGGCATCGGCACCGCCGAGGCCACCGCCCGCCTGGTGCGGGCCGTGGTGAGAGGTTGCCCGGCCCCCGTGGTCATCGATGCCGACGCCCTGAACGTTCTCGCCGAGACGCCCCAGGTCTTCGACGAGGTCCGCTCCCCGCTGATCCTTACCCCCCATCCGGGCGAGATGGCCCGGCTCTTGGGATCCACCACCGCCGCCGTTCAGGCCGACCGGCCCGCGGCGGCCCGCACGCTGGCGGTGCGCTACGGCCTCTGCGTGGTATTGAAAGGGGCCCGCACGGTGGTGGCCGCTCCCGAAGGGACCGTCTGGATCAATCCCGGCGGCAATCCGGGCATGGCCAGCGGCGGCATGGGGGATGTGCTCACCGGCATCATCGCCGGCCTGGCGGCCCAGGGGTACAAGCCAGAGACGGCGGCGCGGCTGGGGGTCTTTTTGCACGCCGAAGCCGCCGATCGCCTGGCCCGGCAACGGGGGCCGCGCGGGTTTCTGGCCGGGGATGTCATGGACGGGCTGCCGGAAGTGTTCGCAGACCTCCTTTCAGGCGGTGGCGGCTTTGCCCTGCCCCTGGAGGAGGTAGGCGTTTGAGCCTGTCCGGCCGCCTGATCTGCGACTGTCCCTCGCCTGGGGCCACCCGCCGCTTGGCCCGCCAACTGGGGCTCCTGGCCATGCCGGGGTTGGTGATCGCCTTGAACGGGGACCTGGGCAGCGGCAAGACCGCCTTCGTCCAAGGGCTCGCCCAGGGGTTGGCGGTGCCGCCGGACTGCTACGTCACCAGCCCCTCGTTTACCCTGATCAACGAGTACCCGGGCCGCCTTCCCCTTTGCCATGCCGATTTGTACCGGCTGGGGGAAGGCGCGGACCTGGAGGCGATCGGCCTGCTCGAGCGCATAGAACAGCAGGAGGCACTGGTGGCTATCGAGTGGGCTGAAGCCGCCGCTGCCGACCTGCCCCCGGATCATTTGGCGGTGCACCTGGAGATAACCGGAGCACGGCGGCGCCGGATCACGTTGACAGCGGGTGGACGCCGCACGGAGAATCTGTTAAAAGATCTGGCCGCCGCGTGGCGGCAGGATCGCATCAGCGCCTGAACCGGCTTTCCAAGGAGTGCGTGTATGGCTTTGATCGTTCAAAAGTTCGGCGGCACGTCGGTGGCCAACCTCGAGCGCATCAACAACGTGGCGCGGCGGGTGGCGGCCACCTTCGACCAGGGCAACGACGTGGTCGTGGTGGTTTCGGCCATGGCCGGGGTCACCGACAGCTTGATCCAGCTGGCCTGCCAGGCGGCGCAGGAACCGGACAAGCGGGAGATGGACGTGCTGCTGGCCACCGGCGAGCAGACCACGGCGTCCCTGTTGGCCATGGTGCTGCGGGCCAAGGGATACGCCGCGGTATCGATGCTCGGCCACCAGGCCGAGGTGCTCACCGATACCGACTTCGGCAACGCGCGCATCATCGAAATCCGCGCCGAGCGGGTCAAGGCCCACCTGGCCAAGCGCCACATTGTGGTGGTGGCCGGTTTCCAGGGGGCCGACCCCGCCGGCGACATCACCACGTTGGGCCGGGGCGGCTCGGACACCTCGGCGGTGGCCATCGCCGCGGCCCTCAAGGCGGATGTCTGTGAAATTTACACCGACGTGGACGGGATTTACACCGCCGACCCCAACATCTGCGCCAGGGCCCGCAAGCTCAAGGCCGTCTCCTACGACGAGATGCTCAACATGGCCAGCCTGGGGGCCAAGGTGCTGCAGATCCGCTCGGTGGGCTTTGCCAAGAAATACGGGATTCCCGTGCACGTGCGGTCGTCTTTCAGCGAGGAGGAAGGTACCATGGTCGTTTCCGAAGATTCCGGCATGGAGCAACTGGTGGTGTCGGCCGTCACCCACCACAAGGACGAGGCCCGCATCACGCTGCGCGGCGTACCCGATCAACCCGGGGTGGCGGCGAAGATCTTTTCTCCCGTTGCGGACGCCGGGATCGTGGTGGACATGATCATCCAGAACACCCGGGCCAGCGGCAAGACGGACCTGACCTTCACTGTGCCCAAGGCCGATTTCAAGAAGGCCATGGCCATCCAGAAGAAGGTGGCCGCCAAGATCGGCGCCAAGGAGGTGCTCGGCGACACGGACATTGCCAAGGTCTCGGTGGTGGGGGTGGGGATGAAAAACCACAGCGGCGTGGCTTCGGTGATGTTCAACGCCCTGGCCCGCGAGAACATCAACATCATGCTGATCAGCACCTCGGAGATCCGGATCTCGTGCATCATCGAGGAAAAGTACACCGAACTGGCCGTGCGGGTGCTGCACACGGCCTTCGGCCTGGATGACGAATAGGTGTTCCCGGAAACGGGCGCGGCGGCGCCGCCGCGCCCGCCAAGTCGCCCCGTGAAGCGCTTTTCCCCCGATCAGCAGCGCGTGGCGCTGCTTTTGGCCGCCGTCCTGGCGGCCCTGTGTCTCCATCGCTACCTTTGCCTGCCGTGAATTGATGTCGGTTATCGGAGAAAGGTTCCGGCGTTCCAGGTGCGAAGCTCGAGGTTTCAGCGCCGCCGACGAACAACGTCCCTTTCTCAGGGCGCGGGACAGGCGGCCGGATTGACCCGGACAAAACGGGGGCGGTAGATGGCGGCGTTCCGGTAGAGGGCCGCCGGTTCGCTGACGTGGTTGAGGTTGTAGGACACCAGCAGGCGCCCGCTGGCGGTGAACTGCGGATGGATGGCGGGATTGTAGGCGACGATGGCCGGGCCGGCCTCCGGGGCGCGGTAGAGCCGGCAGGGGCCATGCCACGGGCCTTGGGGCGCTGAGGCGCGATACATCACCAGGTCGGCGCTGAACGGCACCCGGTTGTCCATGGTCACCAGGGCCAGCCCGTCGGCGAGGTCAACGACGCCGAACTGGGTTGAAACCCCCTCCAGGACGGGGCGAGTGGCAACCGGATCCGCCGACCACCCCTTCCCGTCGAAAAAGGTCCAGGTGCCGAGGAGGTCGCCCGGCGGAGCCCGGGCCACGTGCATCAAGCGGACGCCGTTCCGCTCTTCCACCCCGAAGAGGTAGGTCGCCTCGGCCTGCTCCAGGATGGCGGCGTACATCACGCCGTTGGAGACGGCCAGCGGTGTGATCCGCTCGATTTCCAATTCCGGCAGCCCCAGATCGGCCACGGCGGTGCCGGTCCATTGCCAGTCCCACAGCAAAGGGCTTCCTTGGCAGAAGCGATGCAAGATCACCCGCACCCGCCCGTTTTCCACCGTGGCATCCGCCGGCCAGCACCATTCACCGGGAGCCTGGGGCGGGAAGAACGCTTTTGGCGCGGATAGACTGCCAGCGGTGCGGGTGGTCAGGACATCGCCGTCCTGGACCACGATGCAGTTTCTCACCAGGGGCGTGTCTTCTGGACGGGTGCCGTCGGGATTCACCGTGCCCAGGAAGCTGTCGCCAAAGAGCCAGAGGGTGCGGCCGTCTCCCAGGGGGACCGACAAGGTCCCGTCGCCGCCGGTCCAGCCGCCGCCGGTGCGGGTAAACAGGCGGTTGAAACACGGGTCCGGAGCCGTGGAGACCGCCGTCGGCTCGGCTCGAAGGCCGAGACCGGCGCAGGCGGCCAAGCAAAAGATGACCGCCAGGAGCGGAAGCCAGGCGGATCGCAGGCCTCTGGCGCCAGGAACTCTTCTTGCTTGGATCACTTGGCCCCTTTCTTGACCATATGGCCGCAGTCCAGGTCAGGCGAAGCGGCTTTCCTCTTGCAGGGCCTCGGGGCCGAGGGTGTACAAGGCGTCCAGCAGCGCCACCTGGAAAGAACCTGGGGCTGCGGCGGCGGCGCCGGCCTGCTCTCCAGCCAGGCCGAAAAAGGCCAGGGCCGTGGCGGCGGCCGACAGTGGATCCGGATCCACGGCCAGAAATGCGGCGATCAGGGCCGTGGCGGTGCACCCGGAGCCGGTGATGCGGCCCATGAGGGGATGGCCGTTGGCGACCCGGACCTCCCGCGCGCCGTCGGTGACCAGGTCGGTGGCACCGGTGACGGCCACGACGACGCCCAGCCGCTGTGCCAGACGGGCGGCCGAGGCGGCGGCATCGTTTACCCCGTGGACGCTGTCCACCCCTCGGGTGGTGGCGGTTCCCTGGTCCAGGGCCATGATTTCCGATGCGTTGCCCCGGATCACGGTGACAGCCGCTGCTTCGAGGATCTGGCGGGCCGCCCGGGTGCGCAGCCCGGTGGCCCCGGCGCCCACCGGGTCCAGCACCACGGGCCGCTCCAGCGCATTGGCCTTGCGGGCCGCCTTGATCATGGTGGCCACCCACTCACTGGTCAAGGTGCCGATATTGAGGACCAGGGCCCGGGCCAGGGCGACCATCTCCTCCACCTCGTCAGGGCTGTGGGCCATCACCGGGGAGGCGCCGGCGGCCAGCAGGGCGTTGGCGGTCACGTTCATGACCACCAGGTTGGTGATGTTGTGGATCAACGGTTGGTGTTGACGAACCGCGGCAAGGTTGCGCGCCGCCCGGGGGCAGAAATCGTGCATCGGTTTGGCTCCTGTGTCGTTGTTTGGGTTCAGGCGAAAACCAACCTGGACTTCTTTTTGTCGGCCCGGAACGGAAAAGAGGGAGGGGCGCTCCGGCCGTGGGGTTGCCCCCTGATTGCGAGATCGGCCGGAGCGCCGGATAGGGAGAGGATAGTGATGGGCCGGCAGGGTAAATGCGCCAGTCCTGACCATTGAGAGCCCCGGTCCGGGAAATGGTTACAACCCTCTCGTCCCCGGCGCTTGCAGGGATGATGGCCGGCAACCGAAATCCTCATGGCTGTATCGAACCTCCCTCCGGCGCCGGGTTGCACAGCTCGCATGGATCCTGACCGGGCACCGGCAGGCTGGCCGTTTCGAAAGCCCCCGCGGCGCGGCATCCCATCTGATCGGCCAGGATTCCCACCAGCTTGTGCCGCAGCACCACGTAGGAGAAGAAGCGGGCGGCCACGTTGTAGTTGTGCTCGACCATGCGGCGCTGGGCCTCCGGGTCGTCCAGGATGCGCCGGGTCTGCTCCACCGCCTTTTCGGTAACGTACCCGTCGAGTTCGATCACGTCAAAGCCTTTGGGCTTGATGTCGTTTTGGTAGATGGAATAGTTGTTCACCACGATGGGCTTCTTGAAGTAGATCGCTTCGAGAAAGGCGTTGCCGAAGCCCTCAAAGTCCGACGGGTAGGTGACCAGGTCGGCGTGGGGGTAGATGTCGTTTAGGGTGTAGATCTTGCGCCCGTCGGCGGTGCGCCCGCGTTTTTCGTTGATGATTTCGGAGACAAAGAGCGTCTTGACCCCCAGCAGCTTGGAATACTCGCGCAGGCGCTGCTCGTAGTCGTGCCCCTCGTCGCCGGAGGCATGGGAGATCACCAGGCGGGCCTTCCGGCCCAGCCGGCTCACCAGCTCGATGGCGTGCTCGATGCCCTTGCGCTTGACGACCCGGGTGGGCTGGAGAATCAGCAGCTCGTCCGGCTCCAGCCCCAGGGCCTCGCGGACATCGGCGGCATACTCGTCCAGAGGCGGCGGGGGATTGTCGAAATCCATCACGTTGGGAAGGATGGTGGGAGAGATGCCGGTGCGCAAACTGAGCTGGTTGTCTGCCGAGGAGTTGATCACCACGTGATGAATCGGGGGCAGGTGGGGCGGGAAGGCCATGTTGATGTATTCCCAGACCGCGTTGATCTTGAAGTGCTGCCGCTCCCAGTAGAAATCGTGGTGGTGGGCGATGGTGGGAATCCCGGTTTCGCTGATCACCTCCGTCAGGGCGATGCCCAGGGGCAGGTTCAACGGGATGGTCAGCGCATTTTCCGGCAAAAGAACGGAAATGTTGAAATCCTCGATGAAGCGGTAAATTTCGTCTTTCAGGCAGCACTTCAGCTCCTGGATGCGCCGGGTGACGGCCCGCTCGCGCACTTTGCGGCCGAAGCAGCTTTCATAGATTTCACGGATGTCCGGGTGGGTGAAATGGGCCCGTGGCACCAGGCGACTGCGCGCCGGCGGCCGGTCCAACTCGCCGGCCAGGTAGAAACAGGTGCAGCCGTTGGCCTCCAGCACCTGGGCCCATTTCTCGGTTTCCAAAGAGACGCCGTCGGTGCCGGCCAGGCGCGTGGCGACAATGCCGATGTGGTGGTACTTGCCGCAGATTCGGCAGCAGTTCATTGAAGTTCCCCCCTTTTTTGATGCGAAATGCCGGTTCAGTCGCCAATCCAGCCCATGGTCGAAAGGTCGGCGACGATGTCTGGCAGCCCGAGGTTTCCCAGTTGTCCCCGGCGCCGGCATCCCGATGTCGGATCCCAGCCTCTCAAGCGATAAAACTCGACCCGCGCGGCTTCGAATGAAAAAGGTTGTATGGGCAAGCGGTCAGCGAAAAAACACCGCCAGCCAGATCGTATCCCTGCCTGGTGCCGTGGACACCACCCGGTGGCGTTGATGGGCCTTGATGAGCAGGTGGTCTCCGGGTTCCAGACAGACGGGCTGCGCCCGGCCCTCGAAAGCGAGCTGCGCCTGGCCCTGGAGCACGGCTACCCATTCGTTCTCGTCCTGATCGTACCAGAATCCGGGCGGCGAGGCATGCCCCCGGGAGACGATGCGTTCAATGCGCACCCGGGATCCGGAGGCCAGGACGGCCACGGCCTCCTCGGGCAGCGCGCCGGGTATCCCGTCGTAGAGGTTACCGACCATCGGTCTTCTCCGAACAGTTTTTCATATCAGGTTAAATGACCTATGGTGAGAATGGTTGTCAATGCCCAGATCAGCTACGGTTTTTGCTGCTCCCTCTTTCGCGGCAAGGCCTCCCACGCCCACGAGGGAGCGTACTGAGAGTCGATGCGAAAGGCGTCGATGACCGCATGGCACTTGCAGGCCGTGGCCAGCAGCACGGCATCGGCTGCCGCCAGGGCGGCCGCTTGGGCTTGGCGCAGTTCCGCCGGCCGGTAGCCGCCCACCCCCGGCGCCAACTGCCGACTGCGGACCACCACCGCGGCGAAGCCGGGGATGCGCAGAGCAGCCAGATGGGCGAACATCACCACGGGCCGGGGCTTGCCGGTGACGGTGCAGAAGCGCTCGGGCTCCGGGCAGTCGTCCGGGCAGATGAAGTCGGCGTTGCTGGCGTAAAGCTGCCCGTGATCACCGCGCAGCGGGTGGGGGACCCGGGCCGCCGCCGCCTCGGGAACCGGCAGATCCACCACGCGCCGGCCGGCCGCGATCAAGTCCTTTTTCATCCACCGCCAGGCCACGTGAATGGGCATGGCGGGCACGATCCAGTCGGCGGCCGTCTTCGCCTGCATCGCCTCCACCAGGTAATCGACCCCGTCGGCCTCCACCGTTTCGCACCCCCGGAAAGCCGGATCGCGGCCAAAGCCCGGCGCCTGGTCCACCACGGTGATGGCGGCGTCCGGGTGCCGCCGGCCAAGGCGCTGGAGCGCCAGGCGGCCGAAGCGCCCGGCGCCGAGGATCAGCAGGCGTGATGGAGAGGCTGTTTTTTTCATTTTTTATTCGTACCTGTTTTTCCCTCTGTGCCCTCGCTGGTTGCTGAACCATCCGCATCGAATTTATGAAGCCGTGCGCCGAGCAGTGCGTCGAAATAGGCGATGGTGCGCGCCAGGCCGGCATCCAGGTCCACGGTGGGCCGCCAACCGAGAACCTGCTCGGCCAGGGAGATGTCCGGCCGCCGCTGGCGGGGATCGTCGATCGGCAGCGGCTGGTGGACGATGGGCGAGCGCGAACCGCAGAGGGCTACCACCTTCTGGGCCAGTTCGCCGATGGCAAATTCTTCCGGATTGCCCAGGTTGACGGGCCCGGTGACCTCGTCGGCCGTGTCCATCAGGCTCACGAAGGCCTCGATCATGTCGTCCACGTAGCAGAAGGACCGTGTCTGGCGGCCGTCGCCGTAGATGGTGATGGGCTCGTTTTTCAAGGCCTGGACGATGAAGTTGGACACCACGCGTCCGTCGTCGGGATGCATCCGCGGCCCGTAGGTGTTGAAGATCCGCGCCACCTTGATGCGCAGCCGGTGCTGGCGGTGGTAGTCGAAGAACAGCGTCTCGGCGCAGCGCTTGCCCTCATCGTAGCACGAGCGCGGGCCGATGGGGTTGACATGCCCCCAGTAGCCTTCGGTTTGGGGGTGGACGGCCGGGTCGCCGTAGACTTCGCTGGTGGAAGCCTGAAAGATCTTGGCCCGCAGGCGCTTGGCCAGCCCGAGCATGTTGATGGCGCCGTGGACGCTGGTCTTGGTGGTCTGCACCGGGTCGTGCTGATAATGGATCGGCGAGGCCGGGCAGGCCAGGTTGTAGATCTCATCCACCTCCACGTAGAGGGGAAAGGTCACGTCGTGGCGCATCAGCTCGAAGCGCGGGTGGCCCATCAGGTGGGTGATGTTGCCCTTGGTGCCGGTGAAATAGTTGTCCACGCAAAGAACGTCGTGGCCGTTGGCCAGCAGGCGTTCGCAGAGATGGGAGCCGAGAAAACCGGCTCCGCCGGTGACCAGAATCCGCTTGGGGTGTCGCTTCATGTCACTGTCCGTTCTTGGAAGATGGGGGCGTCGAAAGACGATGCATCGGAGGATCGGCCATGCGGCGACCTCGGGGCCGTTCCGACTCGTAACAGAGCCGCCGCGGCATGTAAAGCCGCAGTAAATTGACAGCGCTTCGTTTTTTATAGTACTACTAAACCATTGATACATCCTCCCGCTCTGAGCCGTCGGCGGCCCTGACCGCTGGCATTGTCATGCGCCCGCCTCATCCTGATGCGTCGAGCCGCCTGCCTTGGGCGCCAACCCCTTTGCATGGAAGGAGGTT
>DQXI01000116.1 GCA_011042305.1 Desulfobacteraceae bacterium | reverse complement strand
TTTCAAAACCACTGCCTTCTGCGCCACCCGGGCCGCGAGCCGGCGCTCGACGAAAACCGGTTCGCCGGTGAACGGGTCGTGGCCGGTGTGAAAGATCGCCGTGGCGCGGGTCGAGGGGGTGGGGGTGAAAACCTGGACCTGCTCGGGCCGCAGGCGCAGGCGGCGCCGGGCGAAGTCCCTCAGTGCCAGCATGTGCCCGTGGCGGCAGCCGGGATGGGCGGCCATGAAGTAGTAGGTCAGGAAGCGTTTCGGGCCGCCCGCGGCCGCCTTTTGAAAGCGGGCGGTGAACGCTTCAAGGACTTCGGGGCCGGGCTTGCCCATGACCCCGAGCACCTCGGGCACCACGTGCTCGGGGGCCACCTTGAGCTGGCCGGAGGTGTGCCGCCGCACCAGGCGCTTCAGGTAGGCATCGCCGCTGCGGCCGTCGGCCAGCAAGAGGTCGTGGCGGATGCCGGAGGCCACGAAAACGTTGCGGATGGCGTCCACGGAGGCCAGCCGATCCAACAGCGCAACCTGGGCCGCGTGGTCCCTGTCCAGGTGAGCACACACCGTCGGGTAGAGGCAACTGGCGCGCCGGCAGGGGCCGGCGTCGGGAGCGCGGGTGCAGCCCATGGCGTACATGTTGGCCGTGGGGCCGCCGACGTCGGCGATGGTGCCCCGAAAATCGGGATGTTGGGCCAAACGCCGGGCCTCCTCCACCAGCGAGGCGATGCTGCGGCTGACCACGGTACACCCCTGGTGGGCGCTGATGGCGCAGAAGGCGCATCCGCCGAAGCAGCCCCGGTGGCTGACGAGGGAAAAGGCGATGGTGTCCAGGGCGCGCACCGGGCCCCGGGCCAGTTCGGCGGGATGAACGGCGCGGCGGTAGTCGAGATCATGAACGGCGTCCAGCTCGGCGGCGGTCATGGGCGGGGCCGGCGGGTTCTGGACGAGGAAGCGGTTGTCCTGGCGTTGGCAAAGGCCGATGCCTTCCGGCGCTCGGTTGTGGCGGGCGAACCGGGCGAACATCCGGTTGAAGGCCACCGGGTCTTCGACCACCGCCTGGTGGTCCGGCAGCCGAACGAAGCCCTCGGGCGCCTGGTGGGCGATGTAACAGAGTCCCGGCAGGTCGGCGGCCGAGCGGCCGGCCGCCAGGCGCCGGGCCAGGGCCAGGGTCGTGGCTTCCCCCATGCCGTAGACGAGGTAGTCGGCCTTGGCGTCGAAGAGAATCGAGCGGCGCACCCGGTCGTTCCAGGCGTCGTAGTGGCTGATGCGCCTCAGGCTGGCCTCGATGCCGCCGAGAACAATGGGCCGGAGGGGGCGGGCGAAGCGCCGGATGAGGTTGGCGTAGATGATGACGGCGCGGTCCGGCCGGCGGTTGTTGATGCCGCCGGCGGTAAAGTCGTCACGGCGCCGGGGCCGCATGCCGGCGGTGTGGTTGGCCACCATCGAGTCCACGGCCCCGCCGGTGACCCCCCAGAACAGCTCCGGAACGCCCAGGCGGATGATGTCGATTCCGGCGTCCACCCGCGGCTGGGCGACGAGACCGACACGGAAGCCGGCCGCTGCCAGGACGTTGCCGATCACCGCGACGCCCACCAATGGGCTGTCGATGTAGGCGTCGCCGCTGACCAGGATCACATCCAGCGACGACCAGCCGAGTCGCCGGCACTCCTCGCGCGTGGTGGGCAGGAACATGGGCGGATTTGAAATTCGAGATTCGACATCTCGGATGTTATTGGCCGCAGCAGCGCTTGTACTTGAGACCGCTGCCGCAGGGGCACGGATCGTTGCGGCCGACCTTGGGCTGCTGGCGGACGTATTGGTGGATCCTGGGAGCGCTGCCGTCGTAGAAGTACCAGCGGCCGTCGATCCGCTCAAATTGGGCCAGCTCGTGATGGCGCTTGCGGGCCTGCTTTTCCGTGTAGTGGGCGATGAATTCGATCTGGCCCCGGGTGTCCTCCGGTCCGCCGCCTTCGACATTGAGAATTTCCAGCCGGTTCCAGGTGGCGTTGCGCGCCCAACTGCGAATGGCGTCGGGATGGTGCTGGTGGCGCTGGCTGGGCGCCACGGTCTGCAGGATGTAGTCGACCTGCTGGCGGGCGTAGGCGCTGAAGCGAGAACGTAGCAGGGCCTCGGCGGTGTCGGCAGTCTGACTGCCGTCGATCAACGGCCGGCAGCACCGGTCGTAGTCGCGTCCGCTGCCACAAGGGCAGGGGTCAAAATCAACGGACATGAAAAATGTGGCTCCGATGGGCAGAGGGTCGATTTCGGGAAACGCTCAAGGCCTTAAAAGAAAAAGTCTTATGAACCACCCGGCAACGGTTTGTCAACGATAATCCAGCTTCGCCAGCGCCCCTCGTCCGCCAGGCGCGGCCGGCCGCCGAGGCTCGCCAGGATGGCCGCGATCCGGCTAGGCGGCAAAAAATGGCTGTCCATCAGGGCCAGGCGTTCGGCCAGGGCCACCAGGCGCACCGGCCAGCGGCCGATATCCGGCTCCTCGATCACCAGGCGCCCGCCCGGCGCCAGCACCCGCATCAGCTCTGCCAGGACCCGGTCGGGGTGCTGAAAATGGTGCACGGCATCCACCACCAGGACCCGCTCGAAGGAGCCGTCGGCAAAGGGGAGGCGGTGGCCGCGGGCCTGCACCGCCGCCAGCCCGGGGTGCCGCCGGCTTTGCCGAAGCATGGGCAGCGACAGGTCGCAGACCACCACCCGGGCTGCATACGGGGCGAGACGGGCCGAGACCCGGCCGGTGCCCCCGCCCGCATCCAGCAGGGCGCCGGCGCAGGGCAGGGCGAGGCGCAGAGCGAACTGGTCAGCGGCTGCCGGCGGCATGAGGCGCTCGTAGAACCTGGCCAGAATATCGAAATGAAGGTTGACGGGCATGGGGTTGCGCCGGGCTTCCTTTCCAGTGAAGTCATCCCGCATTCAGCGTCGGCCCCTCAGCAGGCTGCGGTAGACCTCGGTGAGGCGGACGAAGCGCTCCTGGTCGCCGCCCTTGTCCGGGTGCAGGCGCTGGGCCAGGGTTTCGAATTCAATGATAATCCGTCCCCGTCAAAGCGCAACCCGGCGCCTTGATGGTTCACGCCGGCCGGCTCGTCCCGGGCAGCGGCCAGGGGGCGGACGGGGCTACCCGCGGGGCGGCGCTTGTGGTATCCTGTCCGCCATGAACCAAGTGGAGATTCAACTGCCGGCAAACTGCCGCGGCCGTTTTCCTTTTCGCCTGGGCACCACCAGCTTCATCGTTCCGGATGACTACCTGCCCAACGTCAGGGGCCTGGCGCCGTGGTTCGACGAGATCGAGCTGCTTTTTTTCGAGGCGGGCGAGGATGTTCCGCCGCCGTCCCTGGTGGACGGGCTGGCGGCGGCGCGCCATGAACTGGGTATCGGCTACAACGTCCACCTGCCGGTGGACTTGCCCCTGTGCGATGAAAACGGCGCCGTCCGGCGGCGGGCGGCGGGGCGCATGGGACGGATCATCAAAGCCCTCTCTTCCCTGGAGGCGTCCACCGCCACGCTGCACCTGGGCATCGGGGACGCCCAACGCAGCCCGTCAGCCCGCCGGCGCTGGCAGGCCCATGCCGCCGAGGCCGCGGCCCGCATCCTGGAGGTTTCCGGCCTGGAGGGGCGACGGATTTCGCTGGAGACCCTCGACTATCCGCTGGAATGGCTCGCCGATGCCATCGAGGCCCTGGACCTGGGCGTCTGCCTCGATTTCGGCCACCTGGCGCTCTCCGGCACCGACTGGACCGCCAGCTATCGGCGATGGGCGGCGCGCTGTGATATCCTTCACCTGCACGCGGTGCGAGGCGGACGGGACCATCACCCCCTAGATTGCCTGGAGCCCGGGGAAGGGGCCCGGGTGCGGGATATTTTGGCCGAATTCACCGGAACGGTGTCCTTGGAGGTGTTTTCCCTGCCGGCGCTGCAGCGCTCCGTCGCCTGGCTGGCCCGGGTGGATGCGGAGGACCGGCGGCCTGCGGTGGACGGCGAGACCCTTGAGCCGAACAAGGAGCGATGACCATGGAAATCCGGACACATCGACAGATCGATGCCGGCCTCTGCGGGCAGGCCGAGGCGGTGGGCGCAGGAACCAGCCGGGTACGCTTGACGACCGACGCGCGAATGACGGTGGACGAGCAGGGCCTGGTGCACGGCGGCTTTGTTTTCGGGCTGGCCGACTATGCCGCCATGATCGCCGTCAACCATCCCAACGTCGTCCTCGGCGCGGCCAGCGTCAAGTTCCTGGCGCCGGTGAGAGTGGGCGACACGGTGGTGGCCGAGGCGCAGGTGGACGATGCCGGCGGCCGCAAGCGGCAGGTGGCGGTGAGCGTGCGGCAGGGGGAAAAGCCGGTGTTCGAAGGGCAGTTCACCTGCTTCGTGCTCGATGCCCACGTGCTGGAAGGCGCCTGAGGAGGAGGCGTTTTCGAAAGGTTTCGCAAGCGCCAGTTTTTGTTTAAAAAGATGGGACCTGTAGGAGCGATAGGGATTCGGGGACCTGTCGCAACGCCATCAACGACAACCCAGCCAACCATAAGGAGGGCGATCATGGCCAAGAACATCGGTGTGCTGTTGGCCGGCTGCGGGGTGTTCGACGGAACGGAGATTCACGAGGCGGTATTGACGCTGCTGTTTGTCGACCGCGCCGGCGCGCAGATCGTGTGCCTGGCGCCGGACAAGCCGCAGCACCATGTCATCGACCATCTCAGCCAGCAGGAAACCGCCTCCCAGCGCAACGTGCTGGTGGAATCGGCGCGCATCGCCCGCGGTGAGATCCGTTCGCTGAAAACGGTGGCTGCCAGCGACCTGGATGCCTTGATCATTCCCGGCGGGTTCGGCGCTGCCAAGAACCTGAGCGACTTCGCCTTCAAGGGGCCCGGGGCCGAGGTGGATGCCGATGTGGTTCGCCTGATTCGGGACATGGCCTCGGCCAGGAAGCCTATCGGCGCCATCTGCATCGCGCCGGCGGTGTTGGCCAAGGCCCTGGCGGACCGCCATCCGGTGGTCACCATCGGCAATGACGTGGGCACGGCCCGGGCCATCGAGGCCATGGGCGGCGTGCACCAGGATCGGGCGGTGGACGAGATCTGCGTTGACGAGGCCAACCGCCTGGTGACGACGCCGGCCTACATGCTCGGCCCGGGAGTCAAGGAGGTGGCCCGGGGAATCGAAAAGCTGGTGGCCAAGGTGATGGAGATGCTCGATGCCTGAGTTCGCCTCGACCATTGCGTCCTGGCGAGACGGCGGTCCCGGGCACCCGGGGTGTTAGTCCATGGCGTGGTATCATCCCCGCAACGTTGGTGAATACCTCTGGCGCCTGTCGGCCCTGCACGTGGTCTTGCCGGTGCTGGCGGTCTTCTGCCTGGCGCTCGGAGAGCTGCGTTTCGACTGGGCCGAGCGGATCATGGGCGCCTACCTGGTCACTACCAACGCCGGCCGTCCGGCGTCCGGCCAGATCTGGGAGGTGGGCCGGCAGGCCTACAGCGCCCACCAGGAGCTGGAGAAAATCGTCACCGACCGGATTGCCAACCAGCGCCAGGCGCGTGAAAGTGCCACCTTTGTCGATCTGGCCGAGCGCCTCCAGCCCGGCCAGGGCGCCATGCTATCGGTGGATCATTTCCGTCGCCTGTACCTCGACCTGCCCGAGGCCCCGGCCAAGGAGATGGCCGGTCCCCTGCGGCTGTTGGAAATCTTGAGCCAGGGGCGCTGCGACCGGGTGTATGTATGCAAGAACACCGCCGGCAGCGGCCTGACGATTCACCTGCTCGACAGGGGCAACCAGGTGATCGAGACCCTTGATTTGCCGTTGCACCTGCTCTGGCTGAGCCGGGAGTCGGCGGTCCTGCACGACGGTCGGCTGGAACAGTGGCCCGACTTCCAGGGGAGCATCTATCCGGCAGAGCGTTTTTTCCGCGAGTTGGGCAGTCTCCCAGAGGAGGTGCGCGCCGCCGTCGTTGTCCAGCCCAGGCGGCTGCTTGAGATCGACGGGGCCATCGTGCGGGTGGGGATCAGCAACCAAGTCTCCGAAGGCTACATCCGCCTGGGTTTCGAAGCCTTGGTCGCCGGCGTGCCGCGGGTTCTGATGGTGCGGGGTCGGGAGTGGGCCGTCTGGCAGGTCCAAAGCCGCCTCGAGCACCCCGGCGCCAACGGCGCAGGCTTCGGAGGACGATCATGACCTTCGGGGCGGCCTGGATCCGGCGCTTTGCCGTGCTGATGTACCTGCTGTTGGGCGCCGGCGCGCTGGGCGTGGTGGGCCTGGGGGGGGCGGCCTTGGTGGCGGTGGCGGACCTGCCCCGGGTTCCCAGTCCCCTGAGCCGGATCATCGAAGCCCCGCCCACCGAAATTTTCGCCGCCACCGGGGAGCGGATCATGCTCCTGGGCGGGCGCGAATTCGTGTCCCTCGACCGCGTGGCGCCCAGTTTCCTCCAGGCGGTGGTCGCCACCGAGGACCACCGCTTCTGGAATCACCACGGCATCGACAAGCTGCGCATCGTCAAGGCCCTGTGGATCACCCTGGCCCGTCCCGGGCGGGTGGAAGGCGCCTCGACAATCACCCAGCAGCTGGCCAAGAACCTTTTTTTCAGTTTCGAGCGCAGTTGGCTGCGCAAGTTACGGGAAATGCTCGTGGCCCTTCAGATCGAGGCCGCCTACGACAAGCGCACCATCCTGGAGGCCTACGTCAACCAGATTCCCTTCGGTGCCAGGGCGTACGGCATCGAGCAGGCGTCCCGCACCTATTTCAACAAGCCGGCCATGGACCTGACCCTGGCCCAGTCGGCCCTGCTGGCCGGCCTGCCCAAATCGCCGACCTACTACAATCCCCACCGTCACCCGGAGCGGGCCAAGTCTCGCCAGCGCATCGTGCTCGATCGCATGGTGGCGGTGGGCTACATTACCCGCCAGCAAGCGGATGCTGCCGCCGCCGCCCCCCTGGAACTGGTCGAGGGAGAATCCCGCGCCGGATCGGGCAGCTACTTTATCGACTGGGTGATGCGGGAACTAGAGCAGCAGTTCGGTCCGGATGTCGTCTATCACGGGGGCCTGCGGGTCACCACTACCCTGGACCCCCAGATGCAGCGGATAGCGGTGGAAGCGGTACAGCGGAGCCTGGCGCGCCTCGACGAGACCATGGGAACATCCACGGAGGCGCCTTCGGTGGAGGCGGTCCAGGCGGCCCTGGCGGCCGTGGAGAGCCGGACCGGGGCGGTGAAGGCCATGGTGGGCGGCCGGGACTATCGTCAGAGCGAGTACAACCGGGCGGTGCAAAGCCGGCGCCAGCCCGGCTCGGGGTTCAAACCCTTCGTCTATTACAGCGCCATGGAACGGCTGAAGATCCATCCGGCCACGGTGGTGGTGGACCGACCGGTGCGGATTCCCATCCCGGGCGCCGGGGACTGGACGCCGCGCAATTTCGACCGCCGGTACCAGGGCCCGATGATTCTCAAACAGGCCCTGATGCGTTCGGTGAACACCATCTCGGCCCAGCTGGTGGCGCGCACCGGCCCGGCGGCGGTGGTGGACACGGCCCGGCGGTGCGGCATCGAGAGCCCGCTGGCGCCGGTGTACTCGGTGGCCCTGGGCACCTCGGAGGTCAGCCCCCTTGAAATGGCCGGCGCTTTTGCCACCCTGGCCACCGGCGGGGTGCGTCATCCGCCTTTCGGGATCCGGCGCGTGGAGGATGCCCACGGACGGGTGATCGCAGAGCACATCGCCGGGGGCGACCAGGTGCTCGATCCGCTGGTCACCTACCAGCTGGTCGACATGTTGAGGGCCGTGGTGGACCAAGGCACGGCCAGGGTGATCCGGGAGATGGGATTCAACCTCCCGGCGGCCGGTAAGACCGGCACCACCAACAACTACCAGGATGCCTGGTTTACCGGTTTTACCCCCACCTTGTCGGTTTGCACCTGGGTGGGCTTCGATAACAATCGGCCCCTGCGCGACAGCCGCGGCGTGGGCCTCACCGGTGGGCGCGCCGCGGCGCCGATCTGGACAGAGTTCATGCGCCGGGCCACCGAGGGAGACCCGTACAGGGATTTTCCCGTCCCTGACGGCATTAGATTCGACACGGTGGACCCGGTCACCGGTCGTCCGCTGCCCGCCGATGCGGGCGGCATGCGGGTGGCCCTGCCGGCGGGGATCCCCGCCGGCGATGACGCGCCCGAGGGGCATTGGGAGTGACGATGGACGGCCCTGATGGTTTCCGGGAATGGCGATTTGTCTCCCCCCGTTTGATCCCGTCGGCCCTGGAAAAGCAGGTGGCCGCGGTTGAGGGCAGGCTCGCGGAATGTTTCACCTGATCAAGCACACAGTGGTCCGGTTGTGGTTCAGCCTGTTGCTGGCCGGGCCGGCAAGCTTGGTGGTCCTGGCGCAACTGGCCCCGCGGCCCGGGATCGCATTGCCCCTGTCCGTTGCTGCAATCTTGCTGGCGGCCGCTTTCATGCTTGTTGGGTGGAGCGGCAACCGTCTGGCAAGCCGGGGAGTGCGACACCGGTTGGCGCGCAGCGAGGTCCTGGAGCGGGCCGGACGCCATGCCGAGGCCCGGGCGGCGCTGCGGCGGGCCGTGGCGCTCTACGACAGCTTTCTGCCTTCGCCGTTGGCCCGCCCCGGCCTCAGGGACCTGATCACCGCCCGGCTGGCGCGGTTTTACCTGGCCCGGCCCGACAATGACCCCGGCGGGCTGGAGGGGCTGCGCAGCTACCTGAAGATCCATCCGCACGATCGCGTGGTGGCCAAGGCATGGCTGCGCACGGCGGCGGCCCGGGAGGTTTGGGACGAGGCCGACGAGGCGGTAGCCGACCGTATCGCCGAAGCCCAGGCCGACGATCTCGGGGTTCAGCAGGTGCTCGGACGCCGCTTCCTGGCGGCCGGCCGCACCGACTTCCTGGCCTTGGAGGTGTATCGGCGGGTGATGCGCCGGGCGCCAGCGGAGGCCGCCTGGTGGAGCCGGCGCCTGGCCACCCTGTTTCTGAACGAGGGGCGCTGCGACAATTTTGCCCTGGAGGTCTACCTGGCCGCCTGGGACGGAGGAGACCAGCCCGCCCTGCGCCGGGGACTTGCCGCCTGCCTGGTGCACCTTGAGCCTGAAGCGGGCAATCGACGCGGGCTCTCCCGGGCCAGGGCGCTGCTGGGCGATGCCGACGAGGTGGATCTGGAAATCTTCGCCGAGGGCTTCAGGCCGCCCGGAGGCGCCGTTGCCCGGTCGATGCTCCCGCAACCCGTGCTGCGCCGGATCCAGGGGGCGGGCGCTGCGGCCTGGGCGCGCCTGGGTCGGTGGGCCGGCGGCGGCTGGGCCCTGGTGCGCGGATCGCATGCGGCGCGCTGGGTGGCCGGCGGCGTTGGCGGGGCGATGGTCGTGGCCGCGGCCGTGGCAATGCTCTACGACACCTACGGTCACCTGCGCGAACCCTCGGCGCCCATGACCCCGCCGCCTATCCAGGTGGCGGAGAAGCCGCTGCAAAGCGAGACCGTAACCGATCCGTTTACCATCCAGGTGGCCGCCTACCTGAAGCGGGAACACGCCGAGCGCTACGTGGCCGAGCTGCGTGCCAAGGACCTGGATGCCCAGTGGCAGGAGGCCCGCAGCCCGGAGAAAACCTGGTACCAGGTGCGCATCTCCCATTTTCCCGACAAGGCGTCGGCCCTGGCCTTCGGACAGCGGCTCAAGCGCGAGGGGATCATCGACGATTTTTACGTGGCCAACTACGATCGCCCCTGAAATCGGGGGCTCAGTACACCTTGCGGTGGGAAAACCCCTTGCCGAGCACGTTGAAGGTGTTTTCCATGATGACAAAGGCGGCCGGGTCGATGCTGAAGACCAGCTCCTCGACCCGCTTGAGCTGGTAGTTGTTGACCACGGTGAGCAGCACGTCCTTCCTGCGGCCGGAAAAGGCCCCGCGTCCTTCGAGGTAGGTGGCCCCCCGGTGGATGCGGCTGAGGATTTCGGCGGCGATGGCGTCGGCGTGCTCGGAGATGATCAGGACCAGCTTGCGCTGGTTGAAGATGCTGAGAAAATAGTTCACCGTCTGGCTGGTGACAAAGCTCATGGCCAAGGAAAAGAGCACCAGGTCCAGCGGCAGGCGCCCCAGGCTGAAGGCGAACAGGGAGATGTTGAACAGGAAAAAGAAGGTGCCGATGCGGAAGTTGAAGCGCTGATTGAGGATGATGGCGATGATGTCGTTGCCGCCGCCGGATCCGAGGCTGTTTAAAATGATCCCCGAGCCGGTGCCGATCAGCGTGCCGCCGGCCAGCACGGCCAGCACCGGTTCGGTGACCGGGATGGTGAAGGTCACCCAGTCCATGGCCAGGGTCATGATCAACATGCCGTAGAGGCTGTAGAAAAAGAAGCGGCGGCTCACGAAAAACCAGCCGAGGATGAAAATCGGCGTGTTGACGAGAAAGTACCACTGGCCGGGTTTGAGCCAGCCGGTCCAGTAGTACAGCAGGAGGGCCACGCCGGAGGCGCCCCCGGTAATCAGGCCGTGGGGAAGGGCGATGGCCTTCACCCCGATGCCAAAGATCACCGCTCCGGCGGTGAGCAGCAGCAGGTTGTACGGCACGCTGTAGGTGAGTTGGCGCAGGTCGTCGGCCATGTTCAGGACTCCTTCAACCGATGGCGCTGCAAGCGTTCCAGGTCTTCGGGGCAGTCGATTTCCGGCGAATCGTGTTCCGTCACCACCACCCGGATGCGAAACCCGTGCTCCAGCACCCTGAGTTGTTCGAGTTTTTCCATTTCTTCCAACCGCCCCGGGGGGAGGCGGCGATAGGTGTCCAGAAAGGACTTGCGAAAAGCGTAGACCCCCAGGTGCTTGAAGGCGACGAATCCGGCGGCGCCGTTGAAATGCAAGGCACAGTCACCGTCGCGGGCCTCGAACCGCCAGGCGCCGTCCCGGGCGAAGGGAATAGGGGCCCGGGAAAAATAGATGGCGTCCCCTTGCTGATCGAAAACGACCTTGACGTCCTTGGGATGGAAGATCTCCGCCGGATCGGCGATGGGAAAGGCCAGGGTGGTCATTTCCACCGCCGGATCGGCGGTCAGGGGGGCGATGACCGCGGTGAGGCTCTCCGGGGCCACGGCCGGCTGGTCCCCCTGGACGTTGACGACGATGTCGCCGTCCTTCAGGTTCAGCCGGTCGGCGGCCTCGGCGACCCTGTCGGTGCCGCTGCGGCAGGCCGCGTCGGTCATGATCACCTGTCCACCGAAATCCTTCACGGCCCGGGCGATGCGTTGGTCATCGGTGGCCACCGCCACGAGGTCGACCCCGGCGGCCCGGGCCACCCGCTGGCAGACATGGGCGATGATCGGCCGGCCTTCGAACACCACGAGGGGCTTGCCCGCAAAGCGGGTGCTGGCATAGCGGCAGGGGATGATAACGGCGGTAGTCATGGGTTGCCTCTGGAAGTTACAAGTTACGAGTGACTAAAATGACCGGTGACCAATAACCGAAGTTGCAGGGTCGCTGCGTTCCGGTGGTGTTATATAGCAGATGCATTCGGAATCAACCATGCCAAGAAAGTGATGAGCAGTGAACGGAAAAGAGCTGGAACAACTGCTGGAAGATGTGGCCCGCGGCGTTACGACGGTGGCCGAGGCCGCGGGCCGGCTGCACCATCTGCCCTACGAAGACATCGGGTTTGCCTGCGTCGACCATCACCGGGCCCTGCGCAAGGGGTTCCCCGAGGTGATCTTCGGCCAGGGCAAGACCGCCGACCAGGTCCTGGCCATTCTCGAGCGCATGACGGGCCGCGAAAGCGTGGTGCTCGTCACCCGCCTGGATTCGCACAAGGCCGAGCGCGTGCTGGCCCGTTATCCCGAAGCAACTTATGACGCCGCTGCCCGCATGCTGGTGTGGCGCCGCCAAACGCCGCAGATCGTGGGCCAGGGGACCATCCTGGTGCTGGCCGCCGGCACCTCGGACCTGGGCGTGGCCCGCGAGGCCGCCTTGACCGCCGAGGTCATGGGCAACCGGGTCGAGACGCTCATCGATGTGGGGGTCGCCGGGATCCACCGCCTCCTGGCCCATCGCGAGCGCATTCTGGCTGCCGCCGTGCTGGTGGTGGTGGCCGGCATGGAGGGGGCCCTGCCCAGCGTGGTGGCCGGCATGGTGGCGCGGCCGGTGATCGCCGTGCCTACCAGCGTGGGCTACGGCACGAGTTTCGGCGGACTGACCGCCCTGCTGGCGATGCTCAATTCGTGCAGCTCAAACGTGGCGGTAGTCAACATCGACAACGGTTTCGGGGCCGGCTACATGGCCGCAGTGATCAACCGCCCTCCGCCCAGCGCTTGCCGGCCAGAAGATGCAGGTGCAGGTGAAACACCCGCTGGCCCGCTCCCCATTCCACGTTGAACAGCAGCTTGTAGCCCGACGCGTCCACTCCCTGCAGCCGGGCGGCTTCCCTGGCCGCCAGGATCATGCGGGCCACCAGCGGCGCGTCGGCTTCGGTGAGGTCGTTGACACTGCGGACATGGCGCCGCGGCACGATGAGCAGGTGTACCGGGGCGTGGGGGTGGATGTCGCGAAAGACGACCACTTCCTCGTCCTGGTAGATGAACTCCGTGTCCGTGCCGCCGCCGACGATCCGGCAGAAGATGCAATCCGTTTCCATTTGTTCCGTCCTTGAATTTCGCATCCGGGATTTCAGGCCTGAAATTCCCACCGGCCGATCCGGTCCGGGGCGCGCAGGGCGTGCTCAAGGCGCTCCAAAAACTCGCCGCGCCGGATCTCTCGGGCGCCGAAGCGCAACAGGTGCTCGGTGGTCACCTGGCAGTCGATCAGCTCAAAGCCCTGGCCTGCCAGCCAGCCGACCAGCTTCACCAGACCCGCTTTGCTGGCATCAGGGATGCGGGTGAACATCGATTCGCCGAAGAAACAGTTGCCCAGGGCCACCCCGTAGATGCCCCCTGCCAGTCGCCCCTGCTGCCAGATCTCCAGCGAATGGGCGTAGCCGGCCTGGTGCAGCGCGAGGTAGGCGGATATCATTTCCGGTACCAGCCAGGTGCCGTCGCCCCGCCGAGCCCCGGCGCAACCGTGGATCACGGCCGCGAAGTCCCGGTCCAGGCTGAAGGCGAAACGTTCCTGGTTCAGCACCCGGCGCAGGGACCGCGGCACGTGGAGCCAGGAGGGAAGGAGCACCAGGCGCGGATCCGGCGACCACCAGAGGATCGGATCGCCGGGGCCGAACCACGGGAAGATCCCCCGCCGGTAGGCGGTGATCAGGCGCGGGATGCTCAGGTCGCCGCCCACGGCCAGCAGCCCGTTGTCCAGGGCATGGTCGACCGGGGGAAAATCCATCCTTTGGTCGAACCGTTCTACCATGATCCTCGTCTTTGACGACGCGCAACTACCTGAAAGACGCCGCCGGCACAAGCGGGCCCGCCTTCGGCTAGCGGATCTCCTCGTGGTAGGCCTGCAGGCTCTTGACCTTGGGCGCGCCGGAGCGGCGTGCGGCAATGCCTTTGGCGGCGGCGATGGCGGCGGCCGTGGTGGTGATGTAGGGCACCTTGTACTTGACCGCGGCCCGGCGGACCTGGGAGCTGTCTTCGGTGCTGCGCCGGCCGCTGGGGGTGTTCACCAGGAGCTGCACCTCGCCGTTTTTGATGGCGTCCACCAGGTTGGGACGGCCGTAGCCGAGCTTGCGCGCCGGGATGGTCTCGATGCCCTGCTCCTTCAAAAAGGCATGGGTGCCGTCGGTGGCCATGAGGCGAAAGCCCAGTTCGCGGAAGAGGCGTGCCGGTTCGATGGCGGCCTTCTTGTCACGGTCGGCGATGGTGAACAACACGGTTCCTTCCAGGGGCAGGACCGACTGGGTGGCTTCATGGGCCTTGAATAAGGCGCGGCCGTAGTCGTGCGACAATCCCAGCACCTCGCCGGTGCTGCGCATTTCCGGTCCCAGCACCGGATCGACCTCGGAAAACATGTTGAAGGGAAACACCGCTTCCTTGACCCCGTAGTGGTGAATTGGACGGCGGATGAGGTTCAGGTCGGCCAGACGGGCGCCGAGCATGATCTGGGTGGCCAGTTTGGCCATGGAAACATTGCAGACCTTGGAGACCAGGGGCACGGTGCGCGAGGCCCGGGGGTTGGCCTCCAGCACGTAGACGGTGTTCTCGAAGATGGCGTACTGGATGTTCATCAGCCCCACCACGTTGAGGGCCACGGCGATCTTGCGGGTGTACTCGACGATGGTGTCGATATGCTTGGGGGCGATGCTCACCGGCGGGATCACGCAGGCAGAGTCGCCCGAGTGGACCCCGGCCAGCTCGATGTGCTCCATCACCGCCGGCACGAAAGCGTCGGTGCCGTCGGCGATGGCGTCGGCCTCGGCTTCGATGGCGTTGTCGAGAAATTTGTCGATGAGAATCGGCCGCTCCGGCGACAGCTCCACCGCCGCCTCAACGTAGGCTTCGAGCATCTGCTCGTCCAGGACCACTTCCATGCCCCGGCCACCGAGGACGTAGGAGGGCCGCACCATCAGCGGGTAGCCGATCTCGGCGGCGATACGCCGGGCCTCGTCCAGGTTGCTGGCCATGCCGGATTCGGGCTGGGGAATGCCCAGCTCGCGCATGATGAGCCGGAAGCGGTCCCGGTCCTCGGCCAGGTCGATGGTATCCGGGGTGGTGCCCAGAATGTGGACACCGGCGGCGGCCAGTTCGGTGGCGATGTTGAGCGGGGTTTGCCCGCCGAACTGGACGATGACGCCCTCGGGTTTTTCCTTTTCGTAGATGGACAGTACGTCCTCCACGGTCAGGGGCTCGAAGTAGAGCTTGTCGCTGGTGTCGTAGTCGGTGGAGACCGTTTCGGGGTTGCAGTTGACCATGATCGACTCGTAGCCGGCCTCGCGGATGGCAAAGGCGGCGTGCACGCAGCAGTAGTCGAACTCGATCCCCTGGCCGATGCGGTTGGGGCCGCCGCCCAGGACCATGATCTTTCTGCGGTCGCTCACCGGCACGCGGTCGGCGGCGTTGTAGGTCGAGTAGTAGTAGGCGGCGTCCTCGACTCCCGACACCGGCACCGGTTCCCAGGCCTCCTCCAGTCCCAGGTCGAGCCGGCGGTGCCGGATCTCGGCCTCGGGCACCCCGAGCAGGTTGGCCAGGTACCGGTCGGCAAACCCGTCGCGCTTGGCGCGCCGGAGAAGCTCATCCGGCAGTTCTTTCCCTTTGTAACCCATTATTTCTGTTTCAAGTTCAACCAATTCCTTCATCTGTTGGATGAACCATGGGCGGATGTGGGTGATGCGGTGCAGGTCCTCCACCGCGGCTCCCTGACGCAACGCTTCGTAGAGCTGAAAATGGCGCTCGCTGGTGGGGGTGCGCAGCAGGTGGAGCAGCTTGTCCAGGGGCAGGCGGTGGAAGTTCTTGGCAAAACCCAGGCCGTAGCGGCCGATCTCCAGGCTCCGGATCGCCTTTTGCAAGGCCTCCTTGTAGGTGCGCCCGATGCTCATCACCTCGCCCACGGCCCGCATCTGGGTGCCGAGCTGGTCCTGGATTCCCTTGAATTTTTCGAAGGCCCAGCGGGCGAATTTTACCACCACGTAGTCGCCCGAGGGGGTGTACTTTTCCAGGGTGCCGTCGCGCCAGTAGGGGATTTCGTCCAGGGTCAGGCCCCCGGCCAGCAGGGCCGAGACCCGGGCGATGGGAAACCCGGTGGCCTTGGAGGCCAAGGCCGAAGAGCGAGAGGTGCGGGGGTTGATCTCGATGACCACCACCCGGCCGGTGGCCGGATCGTGGGCGAACTGGATGTTGGTGCCGCCGATGACTTCAATGGCCTCGACGATGGCGTAGGCGTAGCGTTGCAGGCGCTCTTGCAGCTCCGGGGCGATGGTGAGCATCGGCGCGGTGCAGAAGCTGTCGCCGGTGTGGACGCCCATGGGATCGACGTTCTCGATGAAGCAGACCGTGATCATCTGGTTCTTGGCGTCGCGCACCACCTCCAACTCCAGTTCCTCCCAGCCGAGCACCGACTCTTCCACCAGCACCTGGCCCACCAGGCTGGCGGCCAGGCCCCGGGAGCAGATCAGGCGGAGCTCTTCCAGGTTGTACACCAACCCGCCGCCGGTGCCGCCCATGGTGTAGGCCGGCCGGATCACCACCGGGTAGCCGAGCCGTTCGGCCACCTGTTCGGCGTCTTCCACCGTGGTTACCGTTTCGCTGCGGGGCATCTCGATGCCCAGGCGTTCCATGGTGCGCTTGAAGGCCAGCCGGTCCTCGCCGCGCTCGATGGCGTCCACGGTGACGCCGATCATTTTGACCCCGTACTGTTCCAGGATTCCGGCCCGGAAAAGCTCGGCCGAGAGGTTGAGGGCGCTCTGGCCGCCGAGGTTGGGCAGCAGGGCGTCGGGCCGTTCGGCGGCGATGATCTCGGTGAGCACCTTGACGTTGAGCGGCTCGATGTAGGTGGCGTCGGCCATGCCCGGGTCGGTCATGATGGTGGCCGGGTTGCTGTTGACCAGGACCACCTCGCAGCCCAGCGACCGCAGGGCCTTGCAGGCCTGGGTGCCCGAGTAGTCGAATTCGCAGGCCTGGCCGATGATGATCGGTCCGGAGCCGATGATCAGGATCTTGTGGATGTCATCGCGTCGGGGCATGGTAACTCCTTTGGGCTGGATCTTCTTGAAGTCTTCGTTTTTGGC
>DQXI01000072.1 GCA_011042305.1 Desulfobacteraceae bacterium | reverse complement strand
CGCTGATTTGAATGCGGTCATACCATTTGTCTCCCAGAACTTCGCGCCCGATGGACTCTTCCAGTTTTTTTATACGGTCTTCTATACTTGTAACGCCACCGGCTCTAACGGCGCCTTGATCTGTTGTTGATTCCGCCGCCATGGCGAAACCAGCCATGCAAAACAAAAATAAAAATTGCAACGCCAGAATTCTCTTCATCAGGCTACTCTCCTTTCCTTTTTGAAGTTGAACATATCCCTGTAACAGAATTTTCCTATCCTTCCTGGCGCTTTTAATGCCAAATGAAAAAGGCCACGAAGGCGCATCCCATTTTTGGGGTGCATGGACCTTCGTGGCCTCTTAAATCTTATTTACAGATCCTTCAGGTATTTGATCAGGACGGCTTCGATGCCCCCTGCCCATCAATCAAAAAAACGTTTAGACATTCCGTAACCTGCAATTTTGGCACTTACTTTTTCAATCCAAGAATTTTCAAACATTCAAATTTTTAAAAAAAGTTACATCGCTTGCATCAAAAAAGGCCACGAACACCGGGCGTTTATTGTAAGCCCCAGCCTTCGTGGCCTGATCTACTGTTCATCCACAAATGGTTTTTTTGCCCAATCTCTGCCTTCTGCTCAAAAAATAATCCTCAGCATATCAACCATATGCCTGCGGTTATTTTTTTCGCGTGCCTTGATCTGGAACAAAAATCCTTATTTCTGGATAGACACGAGTAATAAAATAATAGGAAAAAATTAACAGCATCTTCATGATGCTTTAATAGGGGCATATAAAGACATGCATCGGCCAAAATGTCAAGAATTTTTTTATAGCGTCATTTTATAGTGTCAACAAACTCATGGCCGTCATGCGCGATAAATTCACAGCTCAAAACGAGGACATATCGTCTTATCCAACGGATCTTCTCTGGTCAAGAACCGTTCAAGTTTGTTGCGCGATGAGCCCGCCGAGCCGGTCTCGACGCAAGTCTTCGCTGGCAACACGGCAGATCTGGAGACCTTCGGTGCACAGGTAAGGAAGGTGACGGAGCTGTTCGCCTGACCGATGTGCAAAGCCGATACCTGGCCGAGCATCCGCGGGTCGATCAGCACAAGGCCCGGATGAAGGTTGTGGAGAAGGCTGAGCGTTTGGCGATGGTAACGATAAGGCCGCCGATCGGCACATCGAGGTGGAGGTCGATACCGAGTACATCGCCGGACTGGCCGAGCTTGACGGTTGTTATGCCTTAGCGCGTCAACCGCCCGTAAATTCGCAGCAGGCGGTCGGGCAGCTCGCGCACCTCGCCAATGAGGGTGTGATGGACGGCGCCGTACAGGTCATCCAGGCGCGCCTCGGCGGGCAGGTTCACCGTGATGGCATGGACGTGAATCCCCTTGGCGCGGGCTTCGCCGATGGCCTGGCGGGTGTCGGCCACCGCGTAGTCTCCCTTGTAGTCCATGTCGTTGGGAAAACCGTCGCCCAGGACGATCAGCAGGCGCACCCGGGCCGGCTGGGCCGCCAACAGTCCGGCGGCGTGGCGGATGGCCGCTCCCATGCGCGTGGCCCGCTGGGGGGCGATGGCGGCGATGCGCCGGCGCAGGGGCTCGTCCGGCGCCTGGTCGAAGTCCTTGATGTGGAAATAATCCACCCCCAGGCGGCCGTTGCCGGAAAAGCCGGCCAGGGCGAAACGGTCGCCCACCACGCTCAAGGCTTCGCAGAACAGGACGATGGCCTCCTTTTCCACTTCCACCACGGTTTGCCGGCTGCCGCGGACGCGGTTCCCCGTGCTGCGGGACAGGTCCACCAGCAGCAGCACCGCCACGTCGCGCAGGCGCTTGATCCGCTTGATGTAGAGGCGCTCGGAAGGGGTGGCGCCGGCCCGGCGGTCCACTTCGTAGTCGATCAGGGCCCGGTAGTCGAATTCGTCCCCCTCGATCCAGGGGCGCAGCGTGGCCAGCGCCTCCGGGCGCAGCAGTTCGAAGGCCCGCTGCATCCGCTTGACCAGCCCATTGAATCGGGCCAGCACCCGGCAGTAAAAATCCGATCCGCCATCGCCCATCCAGCGGTCCACGACGCGGACATGGTCGGCCAGGTAGCCGGCGGCGCGATGGTCCCATTCCGGATACCAGGATGCCGGGCCAGTGTCCGGGGCGGGCGGTGGCGTCAAGGCCGGATCCGCGCCAAGCAGGGCTTGCAGTTCTGCCAGGCTCAGGGGGGGAGCGTCGGTAGACGGCGCATCGCCGTCGTTCGGCCGGATCAGGACCAGCAAATCGGCGGTGTCGATCTTTCCCCTCTTCTCCAGCAGGCACCGCACCAGGTCCCCGCGGTGCACCCGGGCGCCGAGGGATTCCAACGCCTGCTTGAGGCGGCTGGCCGTTTTCAACGCCCCCCGGTGGGCATCGCCGAAGAACCGGGCCCGCACGCGCCATCCAAAAGGCGTCCACAGCCGCACGCCGCCATCGCTGCAAAACGGCGCCACCGACGGGTAGGCGATTCTGGTCCAGGCGGCCGAGGCCTCAACAGGGGCGCTCGGCACCAGGAGCGCTTCGGCGTTTTCGAACAGGGCGGTCATGTCAAGAGACGGCGGCGCGGGGAAGGGGGGCGGGGACTCGAGCACCATGTGGGCGTAGAGCCAATCCAGGACCGATGGCTCGGTATCGGCCCAGGTCGCCGCCGCCTCTGCCAGAAGCCGGGGCCGGCTGCGGCGCCACAGCCCGGGAGACGTGGTTTGCCAGGCCCGACGCAGGCGGGTCTGCTCGGCGATGGTAAACAGGTCTTCGGCCAGTGCCGGATCTTCGAAGGAGGCCAAAAAGTGCTCCAGGTCGCTCAGGGCCGAGTCCGCCGCCGATGTCGCTGCGGTCGATTCATCGAGCTTTCCCAGGTCGAAATCGTAGGTGCCGTACTCCCAGTAGCCGGCCTCGATGCGTACCAGTAGCTTGAACAGTTCAACGTTGGCGCTATAGGTTGATTCGAGATCGATTTCTTCCGGCAGGTAAAGCCAAAGCCCGTCGCTGCAGGCCATCGGCGGGGTGGGCAGGGCGCTTCGCCGCGCCTCTGAAAGCTCGTCCAGGGACCGCACAGCCAGGCGCGTGCCGGTACGGGCCGCCAGGTAGCGGTTGAGGGCGGAACGGATTTCGGACAGGGCCGCCGCCCGCTGCAAGGCCCGACGGGCCTTTCGGGCGGCCTGGGTCTTGAGGGCCAGCATGCGCCGGCCGAAGCCGGGATGACGGCGCCACTTGGCCAGCGCCTGGGTTACGAACCGGTCCAGGGCCGGAGGATCGAGAACCCCCAGCCCGTCGGCCAGGCCGTCGAGAAAATCATCCGCCAGGCGAAAATCGGCTTCCACCACCCGGCAAAGCTGTCGGATCTGGGCGGGACGCCGGACCGCTGGCAGTTGCAGGACTGCCGTGGGCAGCAGATGGCTCAGGTGAAGGCTCTGGTTGTAGGTCAGGTCCCGGTCGAAGGCCGTGTTGAGCAGGTTCAGGAAGGCGTTGGCCGCCGGGTGCTCGCCGCGGCGCAGCAGGGCGGCTGTCGCCTCCAGGGGGCGTTTTAGCGTGTAGATCCCCTTGCCGCGCAGAATCGAAATGGTGGCTTTCAGGCGGTGGAGAAAATCCGGCGGCGCGAAACGGATCGCCGGGACGAGAAATTCCGCTGTCAGTTGCCCCAGCTCGGGGCCATGGACCGCGGCCTCGTGCACCTCGGCCCAGTAACGCTCCAGGCCTTCGCTAGGTGCATGAGCCAGCAGCTCGGCGCCGCCCAGGGCCACCGCCCGGCCCAGGGGGACGGAAAGGGAAACGGCCCGGAAGATTTCCTCCACCAGCCGCTGAAGCTGATGTGGATCCGGCGGCGCGGTGCCCTCGGCGAGCTTGTCGGCCACCAGCCGGGCCAGCTCGGGGTCCAAAACGGCCAGGTGTTCAAGAGGTGTTTCCGAGGCATGCATGCAGCGGTGAACGCTTTCGCCGGCGCCGAAGGCCAACGCCTTCGGTGCCATCCGGATTAAAAACTGTCGGCGATCAGGTCGTTGAGGGTTTCCAGGAGCCGGTCGTCGTCGGTGAGGGGTTGGCTGATGGCCATGCGGCAAGCCTCGGCCGGTGCAATCCCCCCCGCCATGAGACGGGCCGCGTAGATCAGCAGCCGGGTGCTGGCGCCTTCGGCCAGGCCGTGCTCGCGGATGCTGCGGATCCGGGTGCCCAGGTCGACCAGTTGACGGGCGATATCCGGCCCGACGGCGCCTTCCCGGGCCACGATGCGCGCCTCCCGCTCCGGGTCGGGATAATCGAAGTCCAGGGCCACGAAGCGTTGCCGCGTGCTCTGTTTCAGATCCTTGAGCACCGACTGGTACCCGGGGTTGTAGGAGATCACCATCATGAAATCCGGGTGAGCCGGGACGATTTCGCCCTTCTTGTCGATGGTGAGCAGCCGGCGGTCGTCGGTGAGGGGATGGATCACCACGGTGGTGTCCTTGCGGGCCTCGACGATCTCGTCCAGGTAGCAGATGGCACCCATGCGCACCGCCCGGCTCAGGGGGCCGTCGTTCCAGACGGTCTGCCCGTCTCTCAAAAGGTAGCGGCCCACCAGGTCCGAGGCGAACAGGTCTTCGTGGCAGGCCACCGTCACCAGGGGCAGTCCGAGGCGCCAGGCCATGTGGCGCACGAAGCGGGTCTTGCCGCAGCCGGTGGGGCCCTTGAGCATCACCGGCAGGCGGGCGCCGTAGGCCGCTTCGAAAAGCGCCACCTCGCGGCCGGAGGCCAGGTAGAAGGGTTCGCTGTGGATCCGATACGGCTCGGCTTCGATACCGTGAAAATGGGTCATGGTCAGGGCGCCTCCCCGACGCCTCGGGCGCTTAGCTTAAATTTGACGCGTCAACCTGTCAATCCGGATTTGCATACTTGACATATATTGCAGATATACTGTATTCAGAGGCAGATCTACGACACTGGCTAGAGCGCCTGAATCGTTCCCTCAAACCCCACAGGTGTAGAATCCCGCGAATGGCCAAATCCGGTTCCACGCCCAAGCGCCTGCTCTGCGACGTCGCTTTCGACGAAATCTACCGGCGCATCATCACCTTGCACTATGGCCAGGGGCAGGCGCTCCACGAAAAACAGCTCATGGAGGAGCTGGGCATCGGGCGCACCCCCATTCGCGAAGCCCTGCCGCGGCTGGCGGCCTGCGGCATCCTCGATTCCCATGTCAACGGGGCCTGGACGGTGCGCCCCATCACCTTGCAGCATATCAAGGCCATTTTCGAAGCCTTGGAAATCATGGAAATGGGGGTGATCGGGCTGGCCATGCGCCATGATCCGACTTCCCATTTAAAACAGATGCAGGCGGCCCAGCGCGAGATGGACGCCGCCATCGCCGCAGGCGATACGTTGGCCCTGGTCGAAGCCAATCACCGCTTTCACATGCGCTTTTACGATACGGCGCACAACGAGTACCTCATCCACGGCCTGTGTCGCATCCGCTTCGAGACCAAGCGCCTGGCCTACATCTCCTACGGGCAGCTGCCGGTGGACAGCGACCTGGCGGCGCACTACGAGGCGGTGGGGCGCGAACACGCGGCCATGATGCAGCAATTGGCGGCCAAGGACGAAGCGGGGCTGCGCCACACCTGCCGCGTGCACATCGCGGCCTTTCGCGAACGGATCATCCGCTACCTGAGCTCCTGATGGCGCTCCCGGTGGAAAAGGAATTCGGCCCATGCCCCACGGCCATACTGGAAAAATGCTCTGGGTCGACCTGACGGCCGGCCGGTGGCGCATCGAGGCGCAGGATCCCGACCCGAATTTTTTCGGGGGCCGCGGCCTCAACCAGCGGCGTCTCTTCGAGCTGCAACCCGAGGGCAAGGACGGCCTGGATCCCCAAAGCCCGATCCTGCTGTCCGCCGGGCCGTTGGTGGGGACCCTCGTGCCGGGGGCCTGCCGGCTGGCGGTGGACTTTCGCAACCTGGTCACCGGGGGCGTCGGCTCGGCCAACCTGGGCGGGCATTTCGCTGCCGAGATGAAGTTTGCCGGGTTCGACCAGATCGTGATCCAGGGGCGATCCCCCCGGCCGGTCTATCTGCTGGTCACCCCGGAGACGGTTGTCTTGCGGGATGCCGCCGGTTTGTGGGGGGTGGACACCTGGGAGACCGAAAACCGGATCAAGCGACTGGAAAACGATCCGCGCATCAAGACCTTGAGCATCGGGCCGGCCGGGGAAAACGGGGTGCGTTTCGCCTGTCTCATCGGCGACCGGGGCCGGGCCGCTGGATACGGCGGCTGCGGGGCTGTTTTCGGCGCCAAGCGGCTCAAGGCCATCGCGGTGCGCGGGGGACTGCCCGTTACGGCGGCCCATCCGGAGGCCCTGCTGGACGAGGTGGTGCGCTTCAACCGCGAGGTGATCGAAAAAAGCGATTTCGTGAAGGTCCACCGCGGCGGCGGAACCCTGGCCGCCTACCTGTTGCCCGGTGAAAACCGGCCTCACGCGGTGGGCAACATGAGCGGCGAGTTCTGGGACAACGCTTCCATCGGCAAGGTGGACCGGGCCGTCTTTGACCGGCGCTACCTGGTGCGACGCCACGCCTGCTTTGCCTGCCCGGTTTACTGCAGCAGCGTGTACCGGGTGGGAGACCTGGTCTGCGAGGGGCTCCAGGCCAATTCCTGGCGGGCCTTCGCCTCCAACCTGGGCATCACCGACCCGGAGATGGTGATGCGGCTGCACGCCCTGGCCAACCGATATGGCCTGGACGGGGACCACGCCTCGGCGGTGATGGCCTGGGCGGTGGAATGCTTTCAGCACGGGATAATTGATCGAGAGGAAACCGGTGGGCTGGAATTGCGATGGAATGACGGGCCGACGATGCTGCGGCTGCTGGAGCAGATCGTTGCCGGCACCGGCCTGGGGGCGGTTCTGGCCAAGGGGCTTGACGCCGCGGCTGCCGAGGTCGGCCGTGGCAGCCGGCGCCTGGCGGTCACGGCCCACGGCAACGCCCTGATGGAAGCGGCCATGCGCTCGCACAAGGCCTGGGCCCTGGGCATCGTCACCAGCAGCAAGGGGGGCGGCCACCTGCGCGGGGCCCCGGCGGTGGAAGCCCGGCGCATTTCGCCGGAGCTGAGCCGGGCCTGCTTCGGCATCGACGATATCCAGGACCCCACCGCCTACGAGAACAAGGGAAAGCTGGTTGCCTGGTACGAAAACTACAAGGGCGTGGTGGACATGATGGGCCTGTGCTACCTGCCCTCGATGTGGATGGAGCTGGGGCTGTTCACGCCGGATCAGATCGCCCGCTTTCATCACCTGGTCACCGGGGCGGATGGGGACGCGGCGACGTTGATGCATGCCGGGGCGCGGCTTCAGACCCTGGAGCACCTGTTCAACATCCTGCACGCCGGATTTGGCCGCAAGGACGCCCGGGTGCCGGAAAAATTGGCTCGCATTCCGGTGGACCGGGGGCCTTTCGCCGGCCAGCGCCTCGATGCGGAAGGCTGGGAGCAGATGCTCGACGATTACTACATCGCCCGCGGTTACGATCCGGCCAGCGGTTGGCCGACCCGGGAGCGGATGAAAGCCCTCGGGCTTGAAGAAGCCGGGCGGCGCCTGGCGGCGGCGGGCCTTCCCATGCCTTCCGCGGAGGCGGCTGGCATGATGGGGGATGTCGCATGCCCGTGACGGTCGATACCACGCGCTGCGTCGGATGCCGGCTCTGCGAGCTGGCGTGCTCTTTTTCGCGGCATGGCCAGTTCAACCCGTCGCTGGCCGCCATTGCCGTCTGCTTTCAAGACGACGGGACACTGGCGGTAGCCATCAGCGAAGATTGCGCCGCTTGCCGCCGGCCTCTTTGCGCCGATTTTTGTCCGGTGGGCGCCATCACCTCGGGAAAGGATCAGGCGTCGGCGGCGCGGTCGTGAGAACAGCGGCCGGCCCGGCGGCCGGTCGCGGATTATTCCATCACTCGAAAAAGAAAGGGTCGATCATGAAAAAAATGCTTGCAATGACAGTAGCGGTAATGGTGCTGGCGGTTTTTACCGTCGCTCCCTGCACGGCCAAGACCACCTGGAACGCCAACTCGGTCTGGCCGCCCAACAACCACCACAGCATCGGGCTGGAAGAGTTCGCCGCCAAGGTCAAGGAGGCCACCAACGGTGAATTGGAAATCATCGTCAACTCCGGCGGCGCCCTGGGCTACAAGGGGCCCGAGCTGCTCAAGGTGGTGCGCGACGGCCTCGTGCCCCTTTCCGACATGCTTGTTTCCGGGGTGGCCGGCGACGAGAAACTCTTTCAGCTTGTCACGCTGCCGTTTCTCGTGATGGATTTCCAGGAGGCCAAGCTGCTCAACGAAGCCGTCCGGCCCTATTTCGACAAGGCGGCGGAAAAATGGGGGCAGAAGATCCTCTACATCGCTCCCTGGCCCGGCGCCGGGTTGTGGACCAAGCGCAAGATCACAAGCGTCGAGGACATGCAGGGGCTCAAGACCCGCACCTATGACAAGAACGGCGCCCTGGTGGTGGAAGCCACCGGCGGCACACCGTATGCCCTGCCGTTTTCGGAGGTCTACTCATCCTTGGCCACCGGCCTGATCGACTCGGTGATCACCTCCACGCCCACCGGCGTGGACGGCAAGTTCTGGGAAGTGCTTCAGTATTACCACCCCCTGAACATCACCGTGGCCACCAACATGGTCAACGTCAATCTCAAGGCCTTCAACAAGCTCGACAAGAAGACCCAGGACATCCTGGTCCAGCTCGGCAAGGAGATGGAAGCGGCCATGTGGAAGAAGGTGGCCGAGATCGACAAGGAAAAGGAGGCCATCTGCAACAAGAACGGCATCGAGACCGTTCCGCCGTCAAAGGAGCTGCTCAAGGCCCTGGCCGACATCACCGAGTCGATCCGCGCTGACTGGCTCAAGGACGCTCCGGCGGACGCCAAGGCGGCCTATGCCGAGTTCATGAAGAAAGTCAATCGCTAAAACCAAGAAGAAGCCACCGCTTGCCTCGGATGCGCCGAGGCAAGCGGACGCGTGATGGGCTTGCCTGTTTTGGCCAATGAAACGGGCAAGCCAAAAACATCATGGACTGAACTTTCGGCGCACCTGGTGCAGCGCCACGGCGTCCTTGCATCGAGGTCCACCAGAAAAACCGAAGGTTGAACGATGGGGCTTTGCCCGGATTGTGCGGATCGCAGGGCCTCGGGAGCGCAGTAATGAAAATCCTGGTCAGATGGATCGACCGCCTCTCCGCCGCTGGAGGGGTGTTGGCAGCGGTGATGTTGTGCGCGGGGCTTGCGCTGATCGTGGCGGAAATCGTTACCCGCAGTTTCTTCGACTACACGCTGTACGTCACCGAAGAGTATGCCGGTTACCTCATGTGCGGCCTGACTTTTTGCGCCCTGGCCTACACCCTGCGCGACAAGGGGCACATCCGCATGACCTTTCTGCTCAAGGTGGTCAAGGGAAGGCCGCGGATTTACCTGGACCTGGCCTGTTTTGTCATCGGCCTGGCGTTCTGCGCGCTTTTGACCTGGTTCACGGGGCTGTTTTTCTGGGATTCGGTCGTCAGCCGGTCCCAGTCGATGCAGATCTCGGAGACCTACCTGGCCATTCCCCAGTTTTTCATGCCACTGGGCGCTTTGCTTATGACTCTCCAGTTTTTCGGCGAAATCTTGCGCGCCATCATGCTGCTCCAGGACGGCGTGGACGAAGCGGCGCTGCGCGCAGAATCCGACGCCCTGGGACGGTAGCCTTTTATGGGGCCAAGGGCGGGGTTTGGCCCCGGCCGGCCATAGGAGTTCAAAACGTGGAACTTGCCAGTGTTTCCCTGACCCTGTTCGCCTTGCTGGTCGTTTTCATGGGCGGTACCGTGTGGATCGGCATCTCCCTGTTTCTGGTCGGTCTGGGCGGATTCATCTTCTTTACCGAGATTCCCTTCGGTACGATTTTGAGCAACGTCGCCTGGAACAATACCAGCGGTTCGGCCATGATGGCCTTGCCGATGTTCGTCTGGATGGGCGAGATCCTTTTTCGCAGCAAGATTTCCCAGAACCTCTTCAACGGGCTGACGCCCTGGATGGACCGCATCCCGGGGCGCCTGTTGCATGTGAACATCTTCGCCTGCACCTTCTTTGCCGCCGTCAGCGGGTCTTCGGCCGCCACCACCGCCACCGTGGGAAAGATCACGGTCCCTGAGCTCAAGGCGCGCAACTACGACCAGCGCCTGGCAGTGGGGTCCCTGGCCGGCGCCGGCACCCTGGGGTTTCTCATTCCCCCGAGCATGATGATGCTCGTTTACGGCATCATCGGCGACGTGAGCATCGGCAAGCTGTTCATCGCCGGGTTCCTGCCCGGCCTGCTCATTACCGGGCTCTTCAGCGGCTACATCATGCTGCGCTGCATCATCCGTCCGCAATTGGCCCCCGCCGGCGCCGATCACCACACCTGGGCCCAGCGCATCCGCGCCATCCCGGAGATTGCCCCGGTGCTGGTGCTCATTATCGTGGTGCTTGGCAGCCTCTACGCCGGGTGGGCCACCCCCACCGAGGCCGGAGCCGTGGGCGTGGTGGGGGCCCTGGGCTTCGCTTTGGCCACCCGGAGCCTCAACTGGGAAATCTTTTCCGCCAGCCTGATGGGGGCGGTGAAGACAAGCTGCATGATCATGCTCATCGTCATGGGGGCCAGCTACCTGTCGGTGGTGGTGGGATACCTGGGCATCACGCGCAAGCTCACCATGCTGGTGACCGAAATGGGGTTGTCGCCCTACCTGTTGATCCTGATTCTGTCCTTTCTCTACATCATTCTCGGCTGCCTGGTGGACGGATTTTCCATGATCGTGATGACCACTCCCATCGTCTTGCCCCTGGTCACCGTGTCCGGCTTCGATCCGGTGTGGTTCGGCATCTACCTGGTGCTGATGATCGAACTGGCCCAGATCACGCCCCCGGTGGGATTCAACCTGTTTGTCATCAGCAGCCTCAACAACGACGACATCCTGACCATCGCCCGGGCGGCATTTCCCTTTTTCGCCCTCATGGCCCTGGCCACGGCCATGGTCACCGTTTTCCCGGATATCGTCCTGGTGCTGCCCAACATGATGAAGTAGAAGCTTGTGGAGAAATCGGATGAAGCGCATCGACTTGAACTGCGACATGGGGGAGAGCTTCGGCGCCTACCGCCTGGGGCGCGATGAAGAAGTCATCCAGTTTATCACCTCGGCCAACATCGCCTGCGGGTTTCACGCCGGCGACCCGATGGTGCTCAGCCGCACCGTGGCCCTGGCGGCGGCCCGCAACGTGGGCGTGGGCGCCCATCCGGGATTTCCCGATCTCAAGGGGTTCGGGCGCCGCAGCATGGACTGCACGCCGGAGGAAATCACTGCCGACATCGTTTACCAGATCGGCGCCATCCAGGCCTTCTGCGCGGCGCACCAGGTCCGCTTGCAGCATGTCAAGCCCCATGGCGCCCTTTACAACATGGCGGTGGGCAACGAGCCGCTGGCACGGGCCGTCGCCCGGGCGGTGGCCGCCGTCGATCCATCTTTGCTCCTGGTGACCCTGGCCGGCAGCGAGGCGGAAATGATGGCCCGCATCGGCCGCGAGGAAGGGGTGCGGGTGGTCTTCGAGGCCTTTCCCGATCGGGCCTATACGCCCGATGGCCGGCTCGTGTCGCGCCGGCTGCCCGGGGCGGTGATCACCGATGCCGCCCTGGCGGCCGAACGGGCGGTGCGCATGGCCACCGAGGGCCGCATCGTGGCCAGCGACGGCAGCGTTCTGGAGATGGAGATCGACACCCTCTGCGTTCACGGCGACACCCCAACCGCCCTGGCGCTGGTGCAAGAGATCCGCGGCGGGCTGGAGAAGGCCGGGGTGGCCCTGGCACCCATGGGCGCCGATGGCGCGCCATGAGAGAGGCGTTCTACGATAGGCCACGGTTTCGCGCCTGTGGAGACCGGGCCCTGCTGGCCGAATACGGGACGGGCATCGACCTGGCGGTCAACCGCAAGGTGCATGCCGTGGCCGCGGCCCTGCGTGAGCGTTCGCTGGCGGGCATCGAGGCAGTGATCCCGGCTTATCGCAACCTGGCGGTGATTTACGATCCAATCGTGGTTTCCTTCGAAAACCTCACCGCGGCCCTCACCGCGCTGGAGTCCGACCTGGAGACCGCCGAGCCGGCCGAGCCGCGCACGGTGGACATCCCGGTGTGCTACGGCGGCCGCTTCGGACCGGACCTGGCCTTCGTGGCCGAGCACAACCAACTGACGGTCGAAGAAGTGGTCCGGATCCATTCCCAGGCGCTGTATCCCATCTATGCGGTGGGGTTTGCGCCGGGATTTTGCTACCTCGGCGGACTGGACCCGCGGCTGCACACCCCGCGGCTGCCCACCCCGAGAACCCGGGTGCCGGCCGGATCGGTGGGCATCGCCGAGGCCCAGACCGGGGTCTACCCCAGCGACAGCCCCGGCGGTTGGCGCCTCGTCGGGCGCACGCCGCTCAGGCTATTCAACCCGTCACGAGCCGATCCGTTTCTCTACCAGGCCGGGGATCAAATCCGCTTCGTGCCGGTTTCCGAGCCTGATTTCCATCGCCTCCGTGCCGCCGAGGAGCCATGAGCGACGTCTTTGGCGTGATATCCCCCGGGCCACTGACCACGGTCCAGGATGCCGGCCGGCCGGCTTTTCAGCACATGGGCGTGCCGGTTTCCGGGGCCGTGGACCGCTACGCCCTGCGCGTGGCCAACTGGCTGGTGGGCAACGCCGGCGGGTGCGCGGTGCTGGAGGCGACCTTGGCCGGAGTGCGGCTGGAGGTGCTCGCCGAGGCGGATATCGCTCTTACCGGGGCCGCCTCCGCCCTGACGGTCAACGGCGTTCGGGCCCCCGGGTGGGCCTCGGTCCGGGTCCGCCCGGGGGACGTCGTGGACGCGGGTGTGCCGGAAGACGGTTGCCGCTCCTACCTGGCGGTGGCCGGCGGCATCGACGTGCCGCCGGTGATGGGCAGCCGCGCCACCTACCTTGGCGGCCGGCTCGGCGGTTTCAACGGCCGGGCCCTGGAAGCCGGAGACGTTCTCAGGCGCGGCCCCGCGAAGCTGCTCGACAGACCGCGTTGCCTGCCCTGGTTCCCCCTTTACGGTTCCACGGTGGTCCTGCGCGCCGTCCCCGGGCCCCAGGACGGATATTTCCGTTCGGCCCTGGAAACCTTTTTCGACAGCGTGTTCACCGTCTCGGCCCAGGCCAACCGCATGGGCTATCGCCTGGAGGGGCCGGTGCTGGCCCGTGAACCCGACGCCCCGGCCAGCATCGTCTCGGAGCCGATTGTCGCCGGCAACGTCCAAGTGCCGGCCGATGGACAAGCCATCATCCTGCTCAACGAGCAGACCCTCGGCGGCTACGCCAAGATCGCCACCGTCATTACACCCGATCTGTTCAAGGTGGCCCAGGCCAAGCCGGGCGACACGGTTCGTTTCCTGCCTGTGACGGTGGCCGAGGCCGGTGCCGTCGCCCGCCAGTGGGCGGCTTTTTTGAGCGAGGTCCAGGCGCTGCTCGCCGGTTGAAGAAAATGCGGCCAAACGCTGCCGGTGGGGGAAAATGAGACCCCCGGTTGACCTGCCCCTTCTTCGGGCTTAATATCGGCCACTTTTTCAGGCACGAACGCCGCCGTCGGCCGCTGACATGGCCGGCCTGAGCAGATCGCTGACGGCGGTTTTTGACGTTTCCGGACCGGAGTCCGGGATGACGGAGCCGGGATCCGTGTCAAGCGGCTCAAGGTTTCCGGGAGGATTCCGGGAAATCGACGCGCCGTCCCGGACGAGCGTTTGCCCACAAACACCCAAAGGACCTGCGCCAGGGGGCCGAAGCCGCCCGCCTGCCGCCAGGCGATAGCCACATGAACCAGGAATCCCAAGACCGCGTCGACGACCCCGCCATCACCCGGCTTGAACACAACGGCAAGCAGATCGTGCTCATCGGCACGGCCCACGTCTCCCGGGACAGTGCCGCGCTGGTGCGCCGCACCATTGCCGCCGAAAAGCCCGACACCGTCTGCGTGGAGCTGTGCGCCTCGCGCTACCAGGCCCTGCGGGACCAGGCCGGGTGGCAGAACATGGACATCGTCAAGGTGGTGCGGGAAAAGAAGGCGCTGCTGCTGCTGGCCAACCTCATGCTGGCGGCCTTCCAACGGCGCATCGCCCATCGGCTGGACATCCGGCCGGGCGAAGAGATGCTCCAGGCGGTGGCTGCCGCCGAGGAGATCGGCGCGGTCGTCCACCTGGCCGACCGGGACATCCGCGTCACCCTGGCGCGTACCTGGCGTGCCATGCGCTGGCGCGACAAGCTCAAGCTGATTCCCCAATTGTTGTTTTCCATGGGCGAGGCCGAGCGCATCACCGAGGCGGAGGTCGAGCGGCTCAAGCAGCAGGACATGCTCGAAGCGGTGCTCAGCGAGCTGGGAGAGAGCATGCCCCGGGTGCGCGAGACCCTCATCGACGAACGCGACCGCTACCTGTGCGAGAAGATCCGTTCCGCCCCCGGAGACAAGATCGTGGCGGTGGTGGGCGCCGGCCATGTTCCCGGAATCCGGCGCCACTGGCACGATTCGGTCGATTTGCCCGCCCTGGAGCGGATGCCCCCGGCCAGGCGCTGGACCCAGGGGTTCAAATGGGGGTTGCCACTGCTGATTGTCGCCGTGCTGGTCTACGGCTTCACCCGCGGCGGCCTGCATACGGGCACGGAGATGGTGTACTTGTGGATCGCCGCCAACGCCGCTCTGGCAGGTCTCGGCGCCCTGGCGGCCCTGGCCCACCCGTTTACGATCCTATCGTCCATGGCCGCCGCACCGCTTACCAGCCTCAACCCCATGATCGCCGCCGGGTGGGTCTCCGGCCTGGTGGAGGCCTTTTCCCGCAAGCCGCGGGTGATCGACTTCGAGAACCTGGCCCGGGACATCCTTTCGCTGCGCGGGTTCTGGCGCAACAAGGTCACCCGGGTGCTGCTGGTGGTGGTGTTCACCAACATCGGCAGCAGCGTGGGCACCTTCGTGGCCCTGCCGATGATGATCAAGCTCATGTGAGGTTGGAAACTGGAAATTTGAAACTTGGTCGTCTCCTGTAATTGGATAGGGCTCGCCATGGCCGGCTGTCGAGGCGCGGCATCAGTCCTTTAGCCTCTTCTCTGAGATTTCCACCACCGCGCGCCGGTACACCCGGCCGCCGGGCAGGTGGTGGGTGCGCTCCACGACCCGCAGGCGGTCCTCGGCGTAAAGCTGGATGCACGCCGGATAGAGCTGCCACTCGATTTCCAGTCCCCTTTGCCGGATGTGCTCCTCGGTATCGCCCGGCCGGATCTCGAAGGCACGCTGGCCGATGATGGGACCGCTGTCCTCGCCGTAATCGATGAAATGCACGGTGCAGCCGCCGACCTTGGCCCCGTAACGGTACGTGTCGCCGTAGCCGTCGGTTCCGGGAAAGGCCGGTAGCAAGGCCGGGTGGATGTTCATGATGCGAGGCTTGGCCGGGTCGGTGTTGAGGCGGTCGATGAAGTAGGGCGTCAGGTTGCGCATGAAGCCGGCGAGCACGAGCAGGTCGAGGCCATGGGCGGCCATGGCCTCCAGCAGCGCCGCTTCGGCTGCCACCCGGCTGCGCAGGAAGCGCTCGATCTTGGCCGGATCGGTGCCGGGGGGAAGCAGGCACTGGCGGCGGGCCAGATCGTCCAGGTCGGCATCCGGCGGCTGCTTGACACTGGTCGGATCGGTGCGAAAGGCGGAGATGATGCGGCCGTAATCCACCACGAAGGTGGGCACACCGTAGCGCCGGGCGCGTTCAAGTCCTTTGGCGGCGGGGTTGTCGGTGCCCACGAAGACCACTTGGCCGTCGATGGCGCCCTGGGCGCAGGCGTCCAGGATGGCTTGCAGGTTGGTGCCGCCGCCGGAAATAAGGGCGCCGATGCGAAGTTTGGTACTCATGGCGAAACGCTCCTTTCCATGGAACGAGACAGCGGAAGACGAACCGGGAATTTTATAAACCACTGCCACCGGTTAAGCCAGCAGCTGGCGGCAGCGCTCGAATGGAATCAAACATTAACATGAAAAGACGGGAAGAAGAAAACCCCAAAGTCCGTCGGTGCGCGATGAATTGACAATCGCGGCCCCGATCACTATAGTCACCGGACTGTTCAGGGAGTTTGGTGCGGCCGCTTGCGGCTGTTTTCGTCAACCAGAAAGGATGTTCAAAAATGGCAGCCAACATTGTCGAGATCAGTGACAGCAGTTTTGATGCGGAAGTGCTTCAAGCACAACAACCCGTTCTGGTGGATTTCTGGGCGCCGTGGTGCGGCCCGTGCAAGGCCATCGGACCGGTGATCCAAGACCTTTCCCATACGTACGGGGACCGGGTCAAGTTCGCCAAGTGCAACGTGGACGAAAACCCCATGACCCCCGGCAAGTTCGGCATCAAGGCCATTCCGACGTTGATTTTTTTCAAGGACGGCAAAGTCGCCGATCAGATCATCGGCATGGTGGCCAAGAGCAAGCTCGAAGAGAGCCTCAAAGCCATCCTCTAGCGTAGCGCCACGCGCGGACGCCCGGCGCCGGAGACCGAAAGAGGGGATCCGGCGCCGGCCGCTCCCGCCGGGCCGAGTTGGTTTCATCCCCTGCCCATCCATCCCCCCGCAAAGGTGAATGGAAGCCATGAGCAAGCCAAGAAT
>DQXI01000068.1 GCA_011042305.1 Desulfobacteraceae bacterium | reverse complement strand
GCTCATGAGCTCACGCGCTTTTGGCAATTGCTCCGGCGGCAAAAGATTCAGCTCTAAAAAGTTTTTTCCTATTAATTCTTCTTTGTTATACCCCAGCAATTCCTCCGCTGTTTTATTTCCGTCTATTAAGGTTCCTTCTAAACTACTCAAATAGCATGCGTCAGGCGCGAATTCAAATAGAACTCTAAATTTTTCTTCGCTTTTTTCCAATGATGCCAGCATTGATTTTTGGCGCTTCAGTAAATTCTGCATGCCTTCTGAGATAAGCGCAATGGATATAGTGACTATGCTGTTTAAGAGCAGGAAATTGAGGCTTATGACTATCCATTTCTCAGCAGGATTGGCTGTAGGATAGTCCCATTCCATGTGGCCGAATTTTAATAATATGCCAATAATGATTAGCGTTCCTGCATTTACCGCGAGAGAAATGAGTGAAATTCGAAGATCCAAGAGAATCGCCACGATAACCGGAAAGGCAAATAACCACACAGGGCCGCCGCCGAAAGGTCCTAGGGCTAACAATAGTGTGATTCCGAGGAGATAACTGATAAGGGAAACGCTAATCGCACGAACCGCAAAGGGAATGGATTTGCAAAAATAGAGAATAACTACCCAGCCATATATAATCGTATCGGCAAGCGCCGCGCTCCATAGATCTTCCTTGATGCAAAGTGCAACGCTGGGAAGATAAACAAAAAAACCCAAGAAAGCACCGACAAACACAAAAAACGAAAGAAGGCGTTCTTGCCAGTACCTTATTCCATCATCGACGGTAAGGCCTGAGGGGGGCGCCTTCATACTTATGAAATCATTTAGTTTTTTTTCTGTACGCTTTTTGTGGATTAAGGCCGGCCATAATTCAATTCCCAGTAAAGATTACACCCCGTTTACACAAAAAAGCAATATTTCATACTTGCATGACCCGTTCCGCCGTATCCGCCTAAAACAAGTATTGTTATATGAACTTCCCTCTTCGGCTTACGAATATTTTCAGAATGTGAAAAGCTTGTCAGCCTCCACAGACAATTCATAAAGATCATCCATCCAAGCAATTGGGCAAGAACCTGATCCCTCCAGACCGTGGGATTTCATACAAACCCCTCAGACATAGAAATCTCCATCGAATTGGTTGACCTGCTCAATCACATTGAATTGATCATTGCTGAATCTTTCATAAAGAACACCTTTCCCAAGCATAAAGACGCTTACTTCATCGCCTTTTTTAACGGCTACATTTGCCAATCTCATAGCATTGTATGCTGTCTCAGCATCGTCTGTGGAAATTATAAATAGAGCTTTCATATCTTTCTCCAATCATTTGATGAAAATTTCAATATGAGATAATGGGCATAACACTGGAGCTGAGGCGCGGGAATCGCGCAAGCGTTTCCCGTCGATTCTCCAGCGACTCGTTATGTGCTCTTTTTCCAACAGGAGCGCGTTCTTTTAAGAATGTCAAAAAAACGAAAGATACCTGCGACCGATTTAGAATCGCCCTCAACACACACGGTACACATACACCCTGTGAAACAGATCCGGATCTTCCAGCGGCAGCCCCGGAAACTTTTTGGTTTTCTCCGTTAGCTGCCATTTACCATTATTTCCCAGGGTTTCGAACTTTTCTTTATACCCTTTCGGCGCATAGATATCTTCCAATAGGCTGAAAATAATATAGCCGCCCGGGCGCACCACTCGCACCAATTCATCGAAGGCACTTGCTGGTGCATGGCCCGCGGTGAAGACCCCGATGGCCTGACAAGCACCGAAATGATCGGAAGGAAAATCCAGCTTCTCGCCGAGAATCATTTGATGAAGATCCGTATAGATATTACGCTCGCGGGCCTTTTTTAGCATGCCCGCTGATATGTCTACACCGACCTGCCCCTGGTACCCCAGCGCATCGAGGACAGCCCCCATCAATCCCGTTCCTGCGCCGGCATCAAGTATCGGCGTAGTCTCCGGCGTCACGTGTTTTCCAAGCAGGCCCGCGGCAACGGCTGGAATCTGATAACCGAATGCAGTGACATGCTCGTCGTATTTTCCGGCCCACAGGTCGTAGGCCTCTTCCAATTCACGGTTATCTTTGGCCGAGTACACTTTCTGTAAATAGGCACTACTTTCTTCTGATACCATTCAGTCGCCTCCTTGTTTTTCCTCTTCTTTGCCATTAATTTTTGAAGGACTTTTTCTAAAGATACCACCTTGAGCTTCCCTTGGCCATAGGCATCAATCCTATCTTCAGCCTCTTTAGCCCATAATTCGTTAATTTCCAACCGGGTTTATCAAGAGCGGAAAATCAACTTGTCGATGAGTTGGGCCTTTTCTGGAATTTGATTTACCCACATGAAACAGCGAAGAGCCAAGAATGCTTTATCCGGAGGTGTGCCGGGCGGCTTAGACCGAAGGAAGACCGATTGGTAAGAATTCTCGAAAGTGGAATGGCTGAATGCGGAAGGAATGAAAAAACGGGGCGAAATCGCCAAGGATTCCGCCCCGGGAGGAGGATCAGCATTTGGAGGGGGCCAGTGCCGGTTCGGCGTCCGGATCGTAGACGATATCCCCGTCATCGGTCTGCTGAGGGTTGAGCTCCTGGAGAAAATCCAGGGTCATGCCGGGCACCTTGGCCAGGTCCTCGGGGGTCTTGAAGGGGCCGTTGGCTTCGCGGTATTTCACGATGGCCTCGGCTAGTTCCCGGGGGACATCGGCCATTTCGATGGCCATGATCTCTTCCACGGTGCCGGTGTTGAAGCTGACGATCCCTTCGGCCATGGCCGGGCCGGTGAAGGCCAGCATCGCAAAAGCGGTCAGCAGGGTCAGAAATGTTCTCTTCAAGGTCATAACGACTCCTCTCGTTGCGGCCGAGCGCGGGGCGTTCAGCTCGGTTGAATCGTGAAGGTGGTGTTTTCAGGCGGAATCACCGCCTTTTCCTCCGGTTTGGGAATCTGCGGGACGTAGTCGTAGGGGATCCGGTAGGCCCGGTAGACCAAGTTGTATTTGCCGTTTTTGTTGTAGTAGGGGCTGATGTACTCCCAGACGATCTCGTGGTCGGGGGTCACTTCCTGGAGCTGCCCCACGGCGCCGTTGGTGATCAGGGTGTTGCCGTTGGGCAGCCGCTGGGCGGAGCTGACGTAGTCCGAGTAGAACTGGTACTTGTTGCGCATGCCCATCTTCTTGGCCGAATGCTCCCAGACCACCTTCAGGGTGCGGGGGTCGAACTCGATGACCCGCGAGTAGTCGCGTCGCGCGTCGGACCAGCCCAGGTGGGCGCCGGGGTTGCGGGGCCCGTAGCCGGCGTAGCCGCCGTTGTCGTACACCAGGATGTTGCCCTCTCCGGGCAGGCCCTTGGGAATCATGTGGGTGTGGTGTTGCCCGATGATCTGGACCAGCTTCCGGTAGGCGTACTTGTACTGCTTGCCGCCGAATTCCCACACGCTGTCCGGGTAGTAGTAGGGACCGATTTGCCAGACGATCTTGCCGGTGGCCTTCTCGATGATGCAGCTGGTGTTGGTCTGGCGATTGGAGATGATGATGTTGTCCGGATGGAAGACCTTGTACGTCTCCGGGTCCTCGTCATACCACTTGTTGGGGCCCAGGTAGGAGGCCGAGTTGACGTGGATCCAGTCGGCGCCCTTGCGCCCCGGGGTGCGGGTCATGGAGTAGGTGGGGTACTTGTACAAGGTTTTCTTGAATTCCAGGGGAAAGTTCATCTCTTTGAAATGTTCGGAGGCCGTCCATTCCCAAACGATGTTGCCGTCCCGGTCGATTTCGACGATGTAGTCGTCGTAGAGCTCCTTGTCGGTGATGTACTGGTTGTGGGTGAACTTGTGGGACAGGATGAGCATCTTGCCCTTGTAGTTGTCAACGACCATTCCCGGCGCGTGGTAGCCCACCGGGTTGCCCTCGAACTGGTAGTCGTGGTGCATGCCCGCGCGGGGCACCCGGCGCACGACCTTGCCGTCCCAGTCCACCACCACCAGGTCGGTGGAATGCTCGTCGCCCCAGACACGCCCCCTCTTGTCCGGCTCCGGCCGCAGGGTGCCGGCGAGAAAGCCGCCCTTGAGCATCTTGGGCGGATGCTCGGCCTGGCAGATGTTTTTCCACTGCTTGACCACGTTGCCGTTCATGTCGATGAGCACGGTCCCTTCGGACTCCACCTCGGTGCCGAACACGGTGTAGCCGCTCCAGCACTTCTCGGGCTTGTAGATGGTGGTCCCGTGGGGGAAGACCGTGGGGAAGGAAAAGGCCTTCATGGGAATCACGAGCGCGGCGACGGTCACGGCCGCGGCGCCGATAAGAAAATCACGTCTTTTCATTTTCGCTCCTTTGTCCAGGGCCCGTGACGGCGGGCCTGATCGGGCTGTGTGTGGCGAGGCACCGGGCGCTCCGATGGGTATCACTGCGCCCCACGGCGCCTCGCTTCTCTTACACCGGCGCCTGCCTAGTAGGACAGCATTGCCGGACCGTCCCCTGCCTCCTCCTCGACCGGTGCCGGGGCCGCGGCCTGGGCCTGGGCCGCCGGCGCCGCGGACAGGGCCGCGCCCTTGCGATAGTCGCTGTAGAAGCGCGGGCAGTCATCGCCGCAGATGTAGCCCTGCGGGGTGAGGGTCTTGCCGTAGAAGGCCGGGTAGTCCTCGCCGTAGCGGTGGGCGCGATGGACCATATTGGTCATGGCGTCCAGGGATGAGTCGAAGGCGTCCTCGTTGCCCACGACGCACTTGGTCTTGCCGGCGAAGATGGGACTGATGAACTCCCAGACCACTTCCCCCTCCGGCGTAACCTCGAAGATGTGGCCGCCGTGGGTGGAGGTGATGAAGGTGTTGCCGTTGTCCAGGCGCTGCACTGCGCCCTGGCGATGGGAGTTGAAGCTGTTGGTGTGGCGAGTGGCGAATTGCCAGACGATTTCGCCGGTTTTGGGATCGACCTCCACGGCGCGGGAGCGGCGTGCCTCGGGGCGCTCGGAGCCGTTGTCGAACAGCAGGATATGGCCGTTTTCCAGGGGGGTGGCGCAGTGGCTGCCGAATACCTTCTGGTCACCGTCGTCCCAGAACCCGGGCGCCTTGGCTTCGGGGTCCCAGGCCGATGGGTTGCCCCAACGGTATTTGATTTCCCCGGTCTTGTGGTCCACCAGGTAGAACTCGGACAGGTTCCTGGAGTTCAGGACAACCGTGTCCGTCTCGGGAATGTAGTTGACGGTGTTGAAGTGGGACCAGTCCAGATTGGGGTACGTAGCGCCCATGGGCGCGGGCAGGGTATAGTTGAAGTCCAGCTTGTTCGGGCCCTTTCCCAGATGGTCTTTGACGTGCCATTCCCAAACGGTATCGCCTTCCCGGTTCACCTCGCGCACGAAATCCATCCAGAACTGGTCATGGGGAATGCCCTTTTGCATGACGGGTTTCTCGGGGATCTTGGCCGGATCGCGGCCGGCCTTGATGGCGTCCTTCTTGGACATGGTCTCCCAGCCGAGGATCATGGTGTTGCCGTTAGGCAGGCGGCAGAAGGTGTGGTGCTGGATCTCCTTGCCCGGGGTGAACATCTTGTACTCCCAGACTTTGTTGCCCTGCCAGTCGAACTCCTCGATGATCCCGCCCGCGCCGCCGATACCGCAGTAGCCGGGCTTTTTTTTCCTGGGCAGGGCCCCGGCGCGCAGGAGATGGCCGTTGGGCAGGAGCACGGAGTGCAGGCCCGCCGTGTATTCACTTTTCCAGGTGTGGACCACATTGCCCCGCATGTCGATGAGATAGGTGGTCTTGCAGCCTACCGTGGGATCGAGCAGGGTGTAGCCCTGGTAGGCCTTGTCCCGGTCGTAGTAGAGGACGCCCGTCGGTCCGGTGATGGCCTCGTAGGCGAACCCGGTGGCCACCAGGCCGGCCAGCAGCAAGGCAGCCATGCCGCATGCCAATGTTCGTTTCATCCCTTTTCCTCCATTGTTGATGTGGATCTGCCGAAATGACGCTTTGGGTGAATTTCCAGGAGCTCCGGTCTGAATTCGTGAACAGGGGTAGCGCAATCTCCGTGCCGAGGGGGGGCGATTCGGCCGAAATGGGCAAAAAGAAGCGTGGTGGCAGGCAATTAGGAAAAGGGCGGCCGCTTGAAAACCGATTCAGCAGGCAGGGTTGCGCTGGATGGGATGTGCAGCGGCATGCACACCCGGGTGCGTTTGGGTGCACAGTGGGATGTGGGGTGGTGGGGAGGTGCCAGGTTTCGGTGTTCGGGTTCCGGGTTCGAAGGGACCCAAAGGACTTGGTTTCGAATTTTCAGCTTGAAAATGTCATTCCGAGGAGCGCCGGCGACGAGGCATCCCTTGATGTGCACCGGACTTGACGTTTACTTGAGCTGGTACTGGCCCATCTTGTCGTAGAGGGTGCGGCGGGCGATGCCCAGGTTCCTGGCGGCCAGGGTGCGGTTGCCGTCGGCCTCCGCCAGGGCGCGGATGATGGCCTGTTTTTCGGCTTCCTCGATGACATCCTTGAGCAGCAGGGCGCCCTCACGGTTGTCGGGGCCGCCGGCTGCCGGCGATCCGAACAGCAGGCTGTCCATGTGGATGGTCTCGTCGTCGGCCAGCAGCACGGCCCGTTCGATGGCGTTTTCCAGCTCCCGGACATTGCCCTTCCATGGCGAGGTCTTGAGCATGTTCATGAACCCCTGGTCCACCCGGTGGATCTGTTTTTTGTAACGCTTGTTGAAGCGCTTGACGAAGTGGTCCACGAACAGCGGCAGGTCTTCCATGCGGTCGCGCAGCGGCGGGAGGTGGAGCGGAATGACGGCCAGCCGGAAGTAGAGATCCTCGCGGAAATTTCCCGCTTCGATTTCCTTTCTCAGGTCCCGGCTGGTGGCGGAAATGAAACGCACGTCCACCCGGATGGACTTGTTGCCGCCCACCGGCTTGATCTCGTGCTCCTGGATGGCCCGCAGCAGCTTGACCTGGGTGCCGGGGGCCAGCTCGCCGATTTCGTCCAGAAAAATCGTTCCCCCCTGGGCCTCCTCCAGCAGCCCCCGTTTGGCGCTGATGGCGCCGGTGAAGGCGCCCTTGACGTGCCCGAAGAGTTCGCTTTCCAGCAGGGTTTCGGCCAGCGCCGCGCAGTCAATGGTGAGAAAGGCCCGCCGGGCGCGGGAACTTTTCAGGTGAATACGCCGGGCGAAAAGCGACTTGCCCGTGCCGGTCTCCCCCATGATCAGCACCGGGGCGTCCGAGCCCGCCACCTTCTGAATCATGGAGATCACATCGCGCACCTTTTTCGATTGGCCCATCACGAAGTCAGGCCCCTCGTCGTACTCGGACTCCTGGCGGGCGAGCTGGCGGTTCATGCGGCCGTGCTCCGAGGCGCGCACCACAAGGTTTTCGAGGTCCTGGGGCTTGAAGGGTTTGGTGATGTAGTGAAACGCCCCCAGCTTGGTGGCCTCCACCGCGCTTTCGATGGTGCCCACCCCGGTCATGATGATCACCGGGGTGTACCGGTCGGTCTGGCGGATCGTTTTCAGCAGCTCGATGCCGTTGATATCCGGCATGGCCATGTCCGTGACCACCGCGTCGTAGGTGGCCTGCGCCAGCGCTTCCAGGGCCGCTTCGCCAGACGCCGCCGTCTGTACCTCGAAATCACCGAAGGAAAAATAGCTCTTGAGAACGTGCAAAAAATCGGGTTCGTCATCGACGATCAGCAGGGAATGTTTCATATCGTGTCCAGTTCACTTTCCGCGTCATTCGGGACCGGCCCGTGCCGTGGCAGTTCGATGACCATCAGTGTGCCCTTGTTCTCCTCGGATTCGGCGTACATCAGACCGCCGTGGCGCTCCACGATGCGCCGCGAGATGAACAACCCCAGGCCGAAATTTTCGGTGTGACCGGTGGTGACAAAAGGCTCGAAAATGTCATTCAACCGGCGCCGGGCGATGCCTTTGCCGTTGTCCTCGGCGCACAGCCGGATGATCTCGCTCTTTTCCGGGCAGCAGTAGCGCAGCTCCAGTTTGGGATCGGGGCTGTCTTTGAGCGCCGTCTTGGCGTTGAGCACCACGTTTACGATGACCTGCTGGAGCATCCCCTCGTCCGCGCGGATCAGCGGCGGATTCTTGGGCGGGGTGTGCACCAACGTAATCCCCTTGGTCTGGGGGCGCAGCATGGAGAGGGTCTTTTCCACCGTTTGATACAGGTCGATCTCGGCCATGTGCGGGGCCTGAGGCCGGGCCACGGAGAGCAGGTCCCGGGTGATGTTGCCGGCGCGGATGGCGTTGCGGCGAATCGCATCGAGGAACTCCTCGCTCTGCTCCAGGGGAAGGCGCCGCGAGAGAATCAGCTCCACGTTGGCCAGCACGATGCCAAGGGGGTTGTTGATTTCGTGGGCCACCCCGGCCGCCATCCGGCCGATGGTGATCATGCGGTCGGTCTGGGCCAATTCGGCCTCGATTCGGTTGCGCTCGGTGACGTCCCGGGCGAAGAGGCAGGCGCAGACGTCGCCGCTGGGATAGTCCCGCACCCGGGTTGCCGCCACATCCACCTCCAGCTTGCCGCCGTTGGGGGTGACAAAGACCATCTCCGCGGAGGCAAACCCGTTTTCAAGCACATTTTTAATGAAGATGCGGCAGTTGTCCCGCTCCTCGGGGGCGACGACATCCAGCAGGTGGCGCGACTCGGCCTCGCCGGGCGGCAGGTTTTCCCTGGCCAGGGGGTTGGCGTGGCGCAACGCCCCATCTTCTCCTACTACGAAGATCATGTCCGGCGAAGATTCAATCAGGGTGCGAAAATTGCGCTCCGACGCCTCCAGGTCCCGGGTGACGGAGCGCACCTTGGCCTTGAGCTGTTGGTTCCAGATCAGCACGAACAACAGCAGTCCCAGTCCGCCGGTAGCCGCCAGCAGGATGTTTCGGCCGTGCCTGGCCCAGAGGGTGGGGGCATAGGAGACCCCGAACCATTTTTCTTTGAGCAGATCCAGGGCGGCGCTATCCTTGATCTTGGCCATGGCCTGGCTCAGTTGATGCTGGAGTTCGACATCCGCCTGGCGCACCACGAGAGCCGCCGGCATTTCCTCCTGCACCACCCCCACCTTGCGCACATGCTGGAACTCGTGCTTGGCGATGTAGGCCTCGGCCACCCGCTCCGACGGTGCGATGTAGACATCCACCGCCCCGTCGTCGAGCAGGGCGAGTGCCTCCTCGGGCGATGCCACCACGATGAGGGTCTCGGCCTGGCCGATGATGACATCGCGCTTCCAGACATCGTCGCCGGTGACCATCACCACGCGCTTTTGCTGCAGGTCCTTCAGGCAGACCACGTCGCGGCAGCGCTCGTTGACGAACAGCCGCCGCCGCAGACACAGGCCCAGCGGGATGTAGGAAAATTCCGGAATGTGCTTGAAGGCGGCGCTGTCGAAGAGGATCAGGTCGATGCGATTGTCTCTGAGCCATTGGCGTCGCTGCCGGAGATCGGCAACGGGGACGAACTTTACCTCCCGGTGCATGAGCTTGCCGAGCAAAAGCCCGAGGTCCACGTTCAGACCGCGCGCCCGCATCCGGCCGTCGTGGCTGTCCAGAAATGTAAACGGCGGGGAGGTGGGTTTGATGCCGATGCGCAGCGCCGGCTCGTCCACCCCGAAAGCGGAAAAGGGCTGAAGCAGCAGCGCGGCCAGCAGAAAAGCGATGTATCGAAGAAGGTTCATGAATTTTCTTCCGGTGCGCCTTTTATGCAATTTCGAGGCCAGCACGGCCCTGTTGATGTCTTGCGATTACTCTTGTGACAGCCGTTTCCCCGTATCCTGCCGTCCCCGCTCTCTTCCTTGTCATTTCATTCCTGCATCCCGCAACCGCGATTACACGGCTGTGCGGTTTTCCGCACAGCCGTGTAATCGATGACGCACGACCCATTGTCGATTTTTTTCCCCAGCTTAACATTTTTGTGAAGTCATTTCAGTATATTTCATCATTGGTACGGTTCTTGATGTACCCTGTTGGGAAAACAACCGGCATCCGTATTTTCGGCAACCCTTAAAACGGGATCGGGACAACATGCACAAAAGACGCCTGAAAACCATCAGCCTCGTTTTTTTTGCCTGGCTGACAGCCCTGGCCTGGCCTGGACTGGCGCGGTCGGCGGCGCCGGAGGACCTGCCCCGCGGGCTGACGCCGGCGGGGGACATGGCCTTCATGCCCAAGCTGGCCGGTCTGCGCAACAAGACTTATCATAACCAGTACGGCCACGAGAAAAGCCTCTCCGAAGCAATCGTCCTGCGCGGCAGCGACATCGCGGAAGGCCGGGCCACCGTGCCCGCCGGCGGGCTTTTCTACATCTCGGAGACCAGCGGCGACGCGGCGCCCCTCTCGCGCGATCCCTTCCTGGTCCTCGGGGAGCACGCCTACCTGGTGGACCTGGCCACGGATCAGCACCGAATCCAGAACTTCAGCGTGGCCCAGGGCGAAAAGAAGCCGGTGGGCGACACCGGCTACCGTATGTGGTTCGACTACGCCACCGACCACTACGAAAAGCCCTACGCCGAGCTGGCCCTCGTCGCTCCTTCGGGCGGCTGGCCCCTGGAATTTCCCATTGCCAGCGAGTTTCCGGACCGCGAGGCGGTGCTGGACCTGAAAACGGGAGAAGGCCACCAGCCCCAACTGGAAAAATTCTACCTCGACAGCGAGTATCTTTACGGGGCCACCCGCTTCAAGGCGGCCAAGGTCGGCTTCGAGGAAGCGACCTTCGAGAGCATCACCTTTCCCGCCATCACCGAGGCCACCTTCGCCATGAGCCGTCCCGTCGCTCTCGAGGTGCGCCAGGAAGACTACCGGCTCTATTTCGACAAGCGCATCTACGCCTTCCGCCGCCCCGACGGGTTTCTCGTGCGGGTCACCGATTTTTGGGGCCGAAAGGTTTTCGGCGAAAAGCTCATCAAACCGGTCACCGCCCAGGGGTACAAGACCCTAATGGGCGAGAAGGACAAGTACCACCTCACCCTTCCCGAAATCGATCTGCGGGTGGAGATCATAATCCATCCCAGCTGGATGAAGCACTCGGATTTCGTGCCCTGGCGGGTGGGCAAGGCCCACGGGTTCCAGCACGGCAAGCTGGAATTCGTGATCTACGACGATCTGCTCACCGTCCGTCACGGCGAGCCCTGGCCCCTGGACGAACGCTACACCGTCATTCTGGAACCGGACCTGAAGACCGGCATGCTCAAGCGCCTGGTGCTGGAGAATGCCGAGGCGTTGGTCTTCGACAACCAACACACCCGTTACAAGGGGCCGGTGAAATGGTCCGAGGTCTGGAACCGGCCCGCCTTCACCGTGGTCGCCGACGACTTCGACGGCGACGTGGTCCGCCAGCTCTACGTGCGCGACTACTATTGGATGCGCACCGACAACATGGTTCACTGGCCGGCGGACGGACGCTACAATATCGATTTCTTCGTCGGCTCCTCGCCGGTGCTGGAGCCGATCCTGGAGCACAGCTTCCTCACCCGGCTGGCCGATCCGTCCCTGGGCACGGTGGTGGAAGAATCCCGTTTCACCTCCTATCCCAAGGTGATTTCCGACGCCTCGTTTTATGAACCGGACCACACGGCCCCCTTCGTCCCCCGGCTCAAGGGGCTGATGCGCAAGCTGTCGCGCAACCGCAAGGGCGAACGGCTGCTGTCGGCCGAAAGCATCTTCATTCGTGGCAGCTACGTAGACTACGACAACAACCGCATCGTCATTCCGCCGGCCGGTCTCTGCTACTCTTCGCGCAACGCCCGTAACATCCGATCTCTGGCCGGAGAAAAATTTTTCATGCTGGGCAAGTGGGCCTACCTCACCTCCTTCGAGAGCAGCACCTACGTACGCAAGAACGTCCACCTGGACGCCTGGAAAAACCGACCCATGGGCGACGGCAACCTCATGTACTGGCAGGACGAGCTGTTGGGTGTGCGCAACAAGGCCCTGCGCTTCAACAAGTCGTTCTACCTGGACGACCGCCCCGTGGCCGAGTTGAGCCTGATGAAGTACTCGGGCAACCGCTGGGGGGCGCATTTCTTCCTGGCCCAGGGGCTCGACCCCCAGGGCGGCAACCGCTACCGCATGCCGGAGCTGTTCGCCGAAGGGGCCACCTACATCGTCCCCGAGTACGTGGGCGCCAACTATGTCAAGCTCAAGGAGTTCGCCACCCCGTCCATCGAGGCCATCAGCTTCACCTACAAGAAGCCCAAGGAAGTGCTTCTATCCCCCGGTGGAACCGTCAAACTGGGCGGTTTCACCCTTCGTTGCACCACCGTGGACGCCGCGGCGAGAACGGTGGCACTCCAGCTCCTGGATGAACACGGCGCCACGGTGACCGAAAAGGTCCTGGGCCCCCTGGATGCGGCCACCATCGACCTGTTGCCCCAATACCAAGAGGCGGCCCGCTCGGTCCAGCTCATGTACGCCGACGTCCAGGCCGAGATGGACGTGAAAAACCCCTTCGAGGACGGCAAGGCCCGGCTCTGGCTCTACACCGGCATCCAGCGGCTGGAGCGCGACACCCCCTTCGAGTTCGACGCGCGCTTCGTTGTGCACCCGGACGTGTGCGGCCACTGCTACCAGTTCAACGAGATCCTCCTCGACAACCCCGAGCCGATCATCTTGGACAAGGCGAATCCGGTGTACGAGGGCCCCAGGGGACGGGACGGCAAGCCACTGTTCCGGATCGTCATCGACGATTTCGACGGCGAGATGATCCATGCCTGGCACATCGAGACCGAGTACCGGGGCAAGATTGAAAAGACCGACAATCTTGCCTTCCGGCCCCGCAAGAACCTCGACGTGCTGGTGGGCGTGACCGGAACGGTGGAAGGCTTTCTGCGGCTGTCGATGCTGCCGCGGCTCGGCTTCATGGAATCCTGGCGCACCGGCGCCAAGGCGCCGGCCACCAAGCTCTCGGGATCGGTGAACACCGGCGGCTCCGCCCACATCAAGCGTTAAAATAAGGGATAATCACCATGTCCACTGCCAATACCGCGACCTTCACGGACTACGACCGGACACGAACCTCGTTCTTCAGCGCGCTCTACCGTTTCCAGCGCGTGCTGCCGGGCCTGCTGGCGATGCTGATGATTTCCATCTTCAGCAACAACCTGGCCGGCGCCCCCAATCCGTTCACCCTGGAAAACCTGTTTCACTGGCTCGATGGGGTCATCGGTCCGGTGAACCACCAGCCCGTCTTCGGGATCCTCAACAGCAACTTCGTGTGGAACCCGTTGCTGCTGGGGCTGATCATCGGCAACGCGTTCGGGGTCCCCGACACCTGGAAGCCCGGGCTCTCCTATATCCACATGCTCATGCCGCTGGGCATCATCATGCTGGCCCCCCATTTCATGCTCTGGCATGCTACCAAGCTGGGGGTCGTGCCCATAGCCATCATCGTCGCCTCGCTGTTTTTCACCGCCACGGCGACCCTGCTCATCGCCAAGTGGTTCAAGCTCGACGACCGGCACGGATCCATCATCGCCGGAGGGCTGTCCACCGGGGATCCCCATGTTTGCGCTATCCTCATGCCGCTGATCAAGGCCAAGGGCGGCCAGGTGGTCAACGCCCTGGTCTGTGTGCTCGTCTTCGGACTGGTGGCCATGATGGCGTTACCCTACCTCGGCGCGTGGCTCGACATCCCCCAGTCCTGCTTCGGCCTGGCATCGGTGGTGGGGGTTGGCAACGGCCACCAGGCCCTGTCGGCCGCCTTCGCCCGCGGCTACGAGGCCGGGCGCTACGCCCTCTGGTACGATATCGGCCGCCACGTGATCATGCCGGCCGGCTTCATCTATGTGTTCATCGTCATGTTTATCCGCAAACTGCGTTATCGGAATGATCCTTCGGTGAAGGCCACCGGCCACCTCAACTCCTTTCCGCTCTGGCTGGGGGTATTCATCTTCTTCTGGATCCTGACGACCCTGCACGTGTTCAAGGAGCCGGCCCATCATGCGATTTTCAACATGGTCAAGTGGGACTTTTCCCTGGCCGCCTCCGCCCTGGGCCTGAGCCTTTCTTTCAAGGACATCGCCCGGCCGGGGCTCAAGGGCCTGGCGGTGACCTTCGTCGCCGGGAGTTTGCGCATCGCGGTGCTGTTGGCCGCGCTGGTCGTTTGCATCAAAACCGGGCTGTTGCCCGTCGCCCCATAGGAGGTGCCCCGTGGACCGCAACCGACACACCACCGACGAGAGCGGATTCGATTTCATGGCCAACAGCGGCCAGGAGGAGCAGGACCGCGACACCCTGGGCATAGCCTTCGCCGTCCTGATCATCGCCGTCCTCACGGTGTTCCAGTACTGGAAACTCTACTAGGCAAGGAGATGGATCCATGTTCACGCTGACCGTCTTGACCCTCACGGCCCTGCTGCTCTTTCTGGCCACGAGCGCCACGCTGTACATGGGCGTTTTCAAGGCCCACCGGGAAGGGGCCGGCTGGCCTCGCAAGCTCTTCTCGGGCCTGGCCGCGTCGGCTTTGTCGGCGATCTTTTGGGCCGGCGCTTACGGCTATCATTATCTTGGATGGTAAAAAGAGAAGAACCGCCGCTGGATGTACCGGGACGGCCTTACCTTTCTACAGTTCCACAAGGAGATACGCATGAAAAAAATCATTGCTGTTGCGTTGCTCGCCCTTTTCACCATGACGCTCAGCGCCGGTGCCGCCATGGCCGCCGACGAGAAGATCAATCTCAACAAGGCCACCCGGGAGCAACTGATGACCGTGCCGGAGATGACCGAGGAAATCGCCGACGGCATCCTGGAACTGCGGGAGGAAAACGGCGAATTCGTGGACATCGAGGAATTGATGGATGTGGACGGCGTTGACGCCGGCAAGCTGCGCATCTTCAAGAAGTTTCTCAAGGTGGAGGCCGTCGGCGGCTGCAACTGTTAAAAGGTTTGAACACCGGGAACGGATGCACGGGATCAAACACGGGAACAAAAAGGAGGCGCCATGCGCCTGACATTATGGACGCCCGTACTGCTTGGGGCCCTGCTTTGCCTGTCAACGGTGGCCCGGGCAGAGATTCTTGGGGATTATCTCGGGTATACCGCCTGCACGGAGTGTCATGCCGAGATCGTGGAAGGCTGGCAGACCACCCCCCACGCCCATGCCTTCGAGACCCTCAAGCAGCAGGGAGAGGAGAAACAAGGCATCCCCGGATGCGTGAAATGCCACGTAGTGGCCTACGAAGAGGACGGCGGGTTCATCGACATGGACCTGACGCCGGAACTCAAGGACGTGCAGTGCGAGAACTGCCACGGCCCCGGGCGCGCGCACGTGGAAACCGGCGGTGACCCCGACCTGCTGAAAAAGCAGCCCGACGAGGCGAGTTGCCGCCAGTGCCACACCGAGGGGCAGGACAAGAACTTCGATTACGAAACCAAGCGCCGGCTCGTACATGGAGCGACGCCGTAAGGAGAAAGAGCATGAAACGCCTCATCGTTGCCCTGCTGGCGGGCCTGACCATTGCCGGCGCCGCCCCGGCCATGGCCGCGGGCAAGCTTTCCCTGGATACCACGGCGGTGGCATTCGGCACCATGAAAGAGGGGCTGGTGGCCGAAAAGGTCATCACTTTGTCCAACACGGGTGATGCCCCCTTGCGCATCGCTAATGTCACCACCAGTTGAAGCTGCACCACTGCCGTGCTGGGTCAGCACGAAATCGCACCGGGCGCATCGACAACCCTGAAAATCGTTTACAGGACCTACAAGTTTCCGGGGAAATTCAAAAAGTACGTCACCGTCGTCACCGAGGCTCCGGAGAAAGAGACGCACAAGATCACCCTCGCCGGTTACGTGGAGCCCATCCCCATGGCCGTGATGGAGGTGAATCCGCGCAAGATCGACGCCGGCACCATGAAGGCGGGCCAAGACCACACGGTTCCCCTGGTGATGGCCAACACGGGCGATGCCCCCATGAAGATCACCAAGGTCTACTCGAAGAAATTCAAGACGGTCTATTTCGAAGCCCCCGGGGATAATCCCCTGGTGGTGGGGCCTGGGCAGAAGACCGCTGTTGCACTGACCCTGAAGCCCTCCGAAACCGGCCGCTACCTGGACTACGTAATGATCGATGCCGAGGCCCGCAACGTTACCGACAAGGGTTACAAGGTGGTGGTAGTGGGAACGGTGCAGTGAATGAAGAGATGACCTTCCAGGACCGGCCCAGGTTTTTTACCAAGCGGGCCGGTCGTCGTTTTCCGGGTTGGTGAACAGGATCTCCACCGTGCGCTGCTCGGGGTCCACTCGCACACTGCGGTTAAAGACGTTGGAGAACCAGAGGCCGATGGTCTCGCCAGTGGGGGTCTTGATGCTCGCCCCGTAGGGGGATTTTTGCACCTCGTCGTAGATATTGCCGCTCATGCGCATCAGTTGGCCGGGCTCAGGGGCGAAGGGCGTCCAGTAGTGTGAGGGCACACGCCAGGTGCGGTGGATGGCGATGATGGCGTAGGGCATGGTGTCCCGGCCCGAGTAGTAGTACTGGTATTCGGGCCGGACGACGCCGGCGCGGAAGTCCTGGGCTACCTGCCGGTCGATGGCAAATCGGCCGTAGTTTTGCGCGCAGCCAGGAAAAACGAGCGCTGCCAGCACCAGGGCGGTGATGGCCCGGCGTTTTGGTCTCATCGCCTTGTTCGAAATTTCAGCGGACCTGCCGGTATCGACGCCAAATCTCGCAGCGGCGCCAGGGCAGCGATAAAGCAACCGTCCAGTGTTCATCCATCGC
>DQXI01000150.1 GCA_011042305.1 Desulfobacteraceae bacterium | reverse complement strand
TGTGGCCGGCGGGGGGCACGCCGCCAATGGCGAAGCCCACCCGGGCCTTGACGTAGTTTCCGTCGGCCCGGCCGAGCTTCAAGCCGGTGGCGGCTTCGATCTTTTTCAGATCCACCCGGTTGACGCCCGAGGCGATGACCAGTACGGGCCGATCGCTTTTCTTTTCCCTGAAAACGAGGGACTTGGCGATTTGCCCGACGTCGCAGCCCACCCTGTCGGCCGCCTCCCGGGACGTCCGGGTGGAGCCGGCCAGTTCCCGGACCTGGAAGGAAAAACCCTTTGACGTCAAAAATTCCTGAACCCGTCGAGCGCTGTCGCTGAGTGAGGATGACATGGGACGGTATTCTCCTTCTGTGGCGAGTGACGACAACATCCTTTCGCTGCGGTAGTCTTACACAACGAACACCGTCCGGATCAAGCCAAGACCTATTCAGCCGAGAAAAGAGAACGCGAGCTTCCTTTTTCGGCTTGAAAACCGAATCTTTTGTTCTAACGGCCAAGGCGATCCACGGGCCCGGCGGGAGGCGTCCCGGAGGATTCATGAAACCGGGAAGGGGTGACAGTTGCGGAGAGACTGCATTCCCCGGCTTTTCAATGAGGGGCACGCTTCTCGGGAACACAATGGAGGAGAAAGCCATGAAAATCAGCCGCCGGCGTTTCGACCAGATCGTGCAGCAGGCCATCGACAGCATCCCGCAAGAGTTCCGCGCCCACCTGGACAACATGATCATTTCGGTCCAAGCCAGGCCTTCGCCGGAGCTGCTCGAGGAAATGGGCTACGCTCCGGACGAGCCGCTGCTGGGCATCTACACCGGCATCCCCCTCACCGAACGCTCCACCTTCGCCCCGCCCTTGTACCCCGATGCCATCTATCTCTTCCAGGAACCCCTCCAGGACATGTGCGCCAGCCTCGAAGAACTCCAGCGGGAGATCGAGATCACCGTGGTCCACGAAATCGCCCATTACCTGGGCATCGACGAGGAGCGACTGGGGGAATTGGGCTACGATTGAGCCCCTGGCATATCGAACCGCTAATTTTCACTTTTCTTGCCGCAGCCGCTTGCTCAGGGCCTGCTGGGAGATGCCGAGCATGCGGGCGGCCACCGTCTGGTTGCCGTTGGCGCGCTCGAGCGCCTCTTCCACCAGGCGCCGGGTGGTTTCCTTGATGGTGGGCAGGGGGTCGGGGAATTGAAGCCCGTCAGCGCCGGAGGTGGACGGGCTGCCGGCGTCAGGGGTGCCGAGTTCGCGCCGGATGTGAGCCTTGAACACCTCCAGGGAAAGGGGCCCGCCCCGGTGGCAACTGAGGGCATCGAAAATCATCGATTCCAGCTCGCGCACGTTGCCGGCGAACGCGTAGGTGCGCAACAGCGGCACCAAGTCCGGAGGCGCCTCGGGCTTGGGGACGCCCAGCGCGTCGGCCGTTTTTGCCAGGAAATGATCCACCAGAAGCGGCAGATCTTCCCGACGCTCACGCAGCGGCGGCAGGAAGATCTCGTGGGTACGAAGCCGGTAGGCCAGGTCCTTGCGGAAAGCCCCGGACTGCTCCAGCTCGCGCAACGGCGCGTTGGTGGAAGCGACGACGCGCGCATCGGAGCGCCGGGGGCGGTCCACCCCCAGCGGCATGTATTCGCCCTCTTGCAGCAGGCGCAGCAGCTTGACCTGGGACGCCGGGCTCAGGTCGCCGATCTCGTCGAGAAACAGGGTGCCGCCGGCGGCCTCCTCGATCATTCCGGGCCGGTCCCGCTCGGCGCCGGTGAAGGCGCCCCGGGTGTGGCCGAAAAGGGTGTCGGAAAAGACGTTGTCGTCCAGGCCGCCCACGTTGACGGCCACGAAGGCACCGTCCAGGCCGCTGAGCCGGTGCAGGGCCCGGGCCACCAGCTCCTTGCCCGCCCCGGTCTCGCCGCAAATCAACACCGGCTGCCCGGTGCGGGCCACCGCCTCGACGTACTGGAACACGGCCAGCATCTGCTTGTCGCGGGTGACGATGTCGGCAAAGGCCTCCGGGTGCTCGATACGGGCGGTGAACAGCCCCTGGCGCAGGGCCTGGTTTTCCCTTCTCAAGGCGCTGAGCGCCGAGGCACGCTCCACGCAGGCCAGCAGCCGATCTTCCTCGACCGGCTTGACGATGTAGTCGAAAGCGCCGGCCTTCATACAACGCACCGCCGTGTTGACATCCACGGTGCCGGTGATGACGATCACCGGCAGCCCCGGGTGCTCGACGTTGAAAAACTCCAGCAGGGTTTCGCCGTCCACCCCGGCCATCATCAGGTCCAGCAGCACGATGTCCGGCGTATCTGCGCCCACCATATCCTTGACTCGCGTACTCTCCTGGCAGGTCGTAACATGGTTGTAGCCGGCCATGCGCAAGGTCGTGTCGATGGCCAGCAGGATGCTCGGCTGGTCGTCGATCACCAAAATCCTTGGACTGAAAGCATTCGCGGGATTCATGCGACCTCCTTGCCGGCGCCGGGGCCCACGGGCAGCACGATGGTGGCGACAGTGCCGCGGGGCTGGCGGGGCGTCAGCGTCAGCCGCCCGCCGTGATCCTCGACGATACGGTTGGACAGGGCCAGCCCCAGGCCGGTGCCCCCCTGGTCGCGCTTGGTGGTGAAAAACGGATCCTTGACCCGCTCCAGCAGGTCTTCGGCAATCCCCTCGCCTTCATCGCTCACCGTGACGATTACCTCGTTGCGGGCCGCATCGAAAGCCGTGGCCACCCGGACAGAATGTGCCGGATCGCTCAACGCCTGGCAGGCGTTGACCAACAGGTTCACCAGCACCTGCTCTATACGCTGGCGATTGCCGCGGATCGTCGGCATGTCGTCGGCCAATTCCACGTCAAAATGATGGGTGGCCTTCTTGATGAGGTTTTCCGTCAACGCCACCGCCCGCCGGACACTCTCGTTGACGTCCACGTCCTCGTTGAGATCCGACGGGCCCTGGCGGGCGAAATCCTTCAGGTCGGTGACGATGCTGCGCACCCGGCGCGCCCCGTCGACAATGTCCCCCAGCAGCAGCGGCATGCGCTCGCGCAGGTTGGCGTAGGAGAGGCCGCCGATGGCCAGGTCGTGGCGGTCCTTCATCTCCCGGTCCAGTTGGGGACCGATGGCACGCCAGATCTTGTCCAGGGTCTGGGCGTTGAGAACGATGGCCGTGATGGGATTGTTGATCTCGTGGGCGATGCCCGAAACCAGGGTGCCGATGGAGGCGAGCTTGCCGGCCTGGAAAAGCTGCTCCTGCTGCTGGCGGGCCAGGGCCTGGGCCTGGCGCCGGCGCCGGTCCGCCGCCAGCCCCTGCCAGACGATGTAGGCCGAAAGGGCGATCACCATCGCCAGGATCCCGGTGATGGTCCAGGTGAGCTGGCGGGTGATGGCGGCCATCTCGGCGCGCACGTCCTCCACGTAGATGCCGGTGCCGACGATCCATCCCCACGGGGCGAACCCCTTGACGTAGGAGATCTTGGGCACGATGTGGGCCGGGTCGTCCTTCCACTGCCACTGGTAATCGACGTACCCGGCGCCCTGCTGCCTCACCGTGCGCACGAACTCGACGAACAAGCGTTTCCCGTTGGGATCAGCGTAGTTGGAGATATCGCTGCCTTCCAGGTCCTGGCGGTAGGGATGCATCAAGAGGCGGGGATGCATGTCGTTGATCCAGAAGTAGTCTTTCAGCTCGGGCCCGTAGCGCAACTCGCGCAGGTGGGCGATGGCCTGTGCCCGGGCCTCGTCCCCGGTGAGCCGGCCGGCCCGCACGGCCCGCTCGTAAGCGGCCAGGCTGCTCCAGGCCGTCTCGGTCAGGTCGCGGATCATTTCGCGCTTGCCGGCCATCATGCGGTTTTCGATCATCGGCAAAAACACGATAAAGATCGTCGCGCCGAAAAGCACGATGGTAAGCACCACCGGCAGGATGATCCGCGCCGCGGCGCCGCGATCGGCAAGGATGGCATAGCGCTCGTGCATGGCCGAGGCTCCTATGGGAAGCCGCCTACTTCGTCTGGCCGCCCGGCGGTCGCGGCCGCCGGTGCGGGTTTCTTGATAGGCAGACGGACCGGTTTCTGTCAACAACACCAGCGCAATGCCACGACGCGGCATCTCCTGGCACCTGCCACCTCTTTCCACCGGCAGATTCCTCACTGCGGCCGGAATGACACGGCAGAGGAGGTGCCTGGTTGCCCGAAAATCCCCGGTTTCGCGTTTCAAAATGTCATCCCGCACGTCAGCGGGGGTTCTCTGCGCCCTTGCGATAACCTCGAGACTTCATTATCAAAGGTTTCGGGAAATATTTACGACAACCACAAGGAGAACGATCATTGGAGATGAAGGAGATCACCTGGCAGGATTTCGAAGCGGTGGAGTTGCGCGCCGGCACGGTGGTGAGGGTGGAAGATTTTCCCGAAGCGCGGCAGCCGGCCTACAAGATCACGGTGGATTTCGGCGCCGGTATCGGCCTCCGCAAAACGAGCGCGCGGATCACCGACCTGTATACCAAAGAGGAGTTGACGGGCCGGCAGATCATCGGGGTGGTCAACTTCCCGCCCAAGCAGATCGGCCCGGTGCGCTCCGAGTTCCTGCTCACCGGCTTTTACCGGGAAGACGGCGCCGTGGTCATCGCCGTTCCCGAACGCCCGGTGCCGAACGGCGCTAAACTGGGCTGAACGACTCAAAAAAGCAACCGTCACAGATTTGATACACCGGCCACACCATTAGCCGACGGCAGGACTGAATCGTCACGTATTGACCTGCGCATGAATGTGTAATAGATTGTGTAAAAAATTGGAGGTACCCATGCCAACAAATTTAGCCATCGATCCGGATTTGCTCGAAAAGGCCCTTGAAGTCAGCGGTATGAAAACCAAGAAAGAAACAGTCAACTTGGCTTTGAAAGAGCTGATCAACAAGCGGAAACAAATGGAAATCATCGAACTTTTTGGAAAAATGGACCCCGATCTCGACTACGATTATAAGAAGGGGAGAAATCGGTGAAGGTTCTGGTGGATACCCCTGTCTGGTCCTACGCACTGCGTAAACACAATCCAGAATATCAACATCTGGTCTCCCTGCTGGTGAATTTGATCAAAGACCAACGCGTCCTCATCATTGGTCCGATTCGGCAAGAAATTCTTTCAGGTTACAGCGATTTGCGTAAATTCAAAATTCTAAGGGAGAAACTCTCTTTTTTTGAAAACACGCCGATTGAAGACATCGACTATGAGAAAGCTGCGGAGTTGCATAACCATTGCCGAAAGAAGGGAATTCAGGGCTCCCATACCGATTTTTTGATTTGCGCAGTTGCCAACCGAATCAATGCTTCAGTCCTTACAACAGACAAGGATTTTCTTCATTTTCAGAAGGCTATTCCGCTGAACATCTACAAAGACCCAGTAATTTCGGCTCATCCGGCTGAAGCGTCCTTGTAGTTGAAAAAATGGGGCAACCGTTTGGGAACTGGTTTTCGCGTCATGCATAACCTCCTGATATTATTGATTATACAAAAACACGGTTCATGTTAACTTCCCTTTGCCAAGCGACAAATGAACATTTTTGAAAATAATTCCAAACCGTTACCGGAAATCACCGAGATATACTGAACGCGGCTTTAAGTTTTATGGCGGCCCAAAACACCACAGGCGCCGAACCGGTTTTCCGGTCGACGCCCGTGCGATTTCCGAGCGAAGTGCAAACGGGCCTCAGCCCAGGGTCTTGAGCAGGTCCTTGAGCCCCTGGACAGCGGCGGCCGACTTGTCCAGGGCCGCCTTCTCTTCGGCGGTGAGCTCGATCTCGATGATCTGCTCGACACCGCCCTTGCCCAGCTTCACCGGCACCCCGATGAACAGGTCGTTGTAGCCGTACTCGCCCTGCAGGTAGGCGGCGCAGGGCAGGATCTTCTTCTTGTCCTTGAGGATGGCCTCGGCCATCTCCACCGCCGCCGACGCCGGCGCGTAGTAGGCGCTGCCGGTCTTTAGCAGCCCGACGATCTCGGCGCCGCCGTTGGCCGTGCGCTCGCACAGGGCCTTGATCCGGTCCTCGGGCATCAGCTCGGTGATGGGAATCCCGGCCACGGTGGAAAAGCGCGGCAGGGGCACCATGGTGTCGCCGTGGCCGCCGAGGACGAAGGCGTGGGTGTTTTCCACCGACACGTTGAGCTCCATGGCGATGAAGGTGCGAAAGCGGGCCGAATCCAGCACCCCGGCCATTCCCATCACCCGGTTCTTGGGAAAGCCGCTGGCCTCGTAGGCCACGTGGCACATGGCGTCCAGGGGATTGGAGACGATGATCAGGATCGCCTCGGGCGAATACTTCACCACCTCGGCGACCACCTTCTTCATGATCCCGGCGTTGGTGGCGATCAGATCGTCGCGGCTCATGCCCGGCTTGCGCGGAATGCCGGCGGTGATGATCACCACGTCCGATCCGGCGCTGGCCTCGTAGCCGTTGGTGCCCGTGAGCTTGGCATCGTGTTTTTCAATGGGGGCCGCTTCCATCAGGTCCAACGATTTGCCCTGGGGCACGCCCTCGATGATATCCACCAGCACCACGTCGCACAGTTCCTTTTCCGCCAGCCGCTGGGCCGCGGTGGCCCCGACGTTGCCGGCGCCCACCACCGTTACCTTCTTGTCCATCTCACTCCTCCTTTTGCCTGTTGATACCGCTTTGTCGCGCCACCGGACACCCGGCGCAAGTTGTACTCAAACCGCTTTTTCTTATGCGGACCGATGCACGCCTGTCAATCGCTTTTCCCGTGTCGTTCCGAATGATGAAGTCAGTTTTGCGGCGGCCTCAGGCCGTAAGCTTCAATTTTGCGCCGGAGGGTGTTTTTGTCTATTTTCAACTCCCGTGCGGTGGCCATGCGGCGCCAGCGGTTACGTACCAGGGCGTTCAAGACCACCTGCCGTTCATGCTCCCGAAGGCTCAACCCACCAGTGGTGCCGGCATCCTGAACTGTTGGCCAAACATGCTCTGGCAAATGGGGCAGATCGATCATGCCGCTGCGGCACAGGACAAAAGCGTGCTCCAGGGCGTTTTCCAACTCCCGAACGTTACCCGGCCAGTGGTGGCGCATCAGGGCCGCCATAGCCGCATCGGTGACGCCGGCAATCCGCTTGCCGGTAATCGTATTGAACCGATCGATGAAATGGGTCACCAGCAGTGGGATGTCTTCCCGGCGATCGGTGAGTTTGGGCAACTTGAGCTTGACGACGTTGATCCGAAAGTACAGATCCTGCCGAAAAGCGTTTTGGGCCACCAAAGCCTCGAGGTCGCGATGGGTGGCGGTGATCACTCGAGCCTTCATTTGAAGGGTTTTAGTTGATCCCAGGGGGCTGAAAGTCCGGTTTTCAAGCACCCGCAGCAACCGTACCTGCATCGCCGGCGAAATGTCGCCGATTTCATCCAGGAAAATCGTTCCCTCTCCGGCCAGGGCAAAGCGCCCCGGCTTATCGCGCCGGGCATCGGTGAAGGCGCCGGCCTTGTAACCAAACAATTCCGATTCGATCAGGGTCTCGGGCAGGGCCCCGCAGTTGATGGCGATGAACGGTTCTTTCTTTCGCGGTCCCTGGTTGTGAATCGCACGGGCGAAAAGTTCCTTGCCGGTACCGCTGTCGCCCTGAATCAGCACGCTGGCGCGGCTTTCAGCCACTTGGGGCAAGATGGTGAACAACTCTGTCATCTTGTTGTTCTTGCTGATGATATTCTCAAACGCGTGCGCTTTGAAAAACGCCTGGCGCAACTGGTTGATCTCAGACAAGTCCCGGAAGGTTTCCACGCCGCCGATCACCTGCCCGTCTTTGCCCAGCATCACGCTGGTCGTCACCGCGATGGGAATGCGCTTGTTATCCGCCCTTACAATGTAAACCGGCACGTCCTCGCACCGTTCACCGCGGAACATGGTTTGCTTCAGGCAACAGGCCGATTCGCAAATCTCCACTCGCATCACCTCGAAACAGCGGCGCCCGACCGCCTCGCTACGCGGCACCTTGGTGATCCGCTCCGCGGCCCGGTTGAAAAAAATGATCGTCATGTCGGCGTTGATCGCCAAAACGCCGTCGCTGATGCTGTCGAGAATCGACTGATACTGGCTAAGAAACAGTTTGAAAGACGATTTCATTGCCGGTTATCCATCCGCCTCGGGCCAAAAAGGGTGACTTTTACACCCGCTTTACATTGAATGGATGCGATATTCACCTTATACGCTCCAATCGCCAATCCTGTCAAATAGCCCTATAGAAACATTTCTTCTTTATTATCAATTGGTTATTATTTTATCAGGAATTATTTCCAAAATGGTATTAATCTTGCGTGTCCAAAATAGTGAATATCGCTCATCTTGCACAACAAGTTCATTTCATCATCAGGCCCAACCTGGCTCATTCGTAAAAAAGTCTGATTTTGAAATTTTCACCGCTGTAACTCATTGAAATCATTATGCCCGAAATCGGAAAAAGAAGGACGTACGAGAGATGACTGGCACCTGGTGATGAACGTCATGCACGGTTACGGAATGGACCTGACCGATGCGGCGGCAGAAGCGATCACTGACCTGCTCTACGAGCTGCGGGCAAGCATTGAGAAGGAAGCCGGATAAGGTGCGAATTACACCCGATTGAAGCACCGCTCATTTAAAACTTAAAATAAAGGAGGGCGCACCATGCAACGACGAAGCTTTTTGAAGTCCATCGCCGCATCGGGGCTGGCCGCATCGGTGGCCGGGTCGACCAACTTCATGCTGCCGCGCAAGGCCCATGCCGCCAAGAAAACCGACATCGGAGAGGTCAAAAGCGTCCGGGTCGATGTGCTCACCGAGACAAGCTGGTTTGACAACGACCAATTCAAAAAAGACATCATGGACTATGGCGGTGCCATGACGAACCAGTACACCATCCCCTGGGTCTGGGACAACGCCGGGGGCTACTCGGCCCTGATCACAGTGACCACTCTGGAGGGCAACGAGCGCAAGTTCATGCTCGACACGGGGTGGAACACCGAGTGGATGGACTACATCTACCAGGAAAAAAGCGATGTGGCCAACATGCTGAAAAAGGGCGAAATCGAATTCCTGGTGCTGTCGCACTGGCACCTCGACCACTACTGGGGCATCGAGTCAACCCTCAAGCACAAGGATGACATAAAATTTTACGTGCCCAAGACCTACTACCCCGAAGACATGGCGTTGCTCAAGGACAAGGCCCACCACAAGGCCAAGGACAAGAATACCGGCGAAATGATGCACATCTGCAAAAACGACGTGCCATTCAAGGGCGAGCTGGTGCTCTGCGACCCGGATGGCGAAGACGGCCAAGGGGTATACAAAATCATGCCCGGCGTGGCCATCAGAATGTTCGACGTGCCGATCCTGCTGCGTGTGCGCGGCGAGAATGTCCTCTACTTCAACGTCAAGGACAAGGGAATCGTCACCGTCACCGGCTGCTGTCATCCGGGGATCCTTTCCTTGTTCTCCTACGCGCGCAACAACTTCAAGGGCTATCAACCCTACGGCTGCTATGGCGGGTTGCACATCAGCCTCTTTGAAACCTGGGAGCCCAAGTTTGATGACATCATCAAGGGGGTCAAGGCTTTCAAAATCCAAAAACTCGGGTGCAACCATTGCACCGGCTGGGTCTGGGCCGAACGGGCGGCGGAAGCGGGCGTCCCCGTGGTCAAGGGAACCGACACCTACAAGTCCTACAAGCGCACCTCCACCGTGGCCAAGGCGAGCAACGTGTTTCTCACCAACGGCGACTCGATCGTGTTTTAGGCACTCCCTCCGACGCGGCCAGGGGTACCGGGGCAAGCCGGACCCGCCGAGCCCCGGCCGCACGGTTTGGGAGGATAACACACGACACACTCCAGTTAATTCCAGCCGAAAGGTGACGCCATGGAAAACGCGAAACAGGCCGAGAACAACTTCAACTACCTGTCCGGACTGATCAACTTCGTGGTGGCGTTCGGCATCGTCTGGCTCCTGTGGTACATCTTCATGAACCCGAACACCGTCATGAAACTCTACACCCCCATGTATGGGTTCGCCCTGGTGGTGGTAATGCTGGCGATGATCGTGATGCTGAGCAATGTGTTCGACTACTACCCGTTCAAGCCGCCGGCATCGACGGCAAACCCGGTGGGCACGGGGATCTTGCTCACCGTGGCGGCGGTCGTCCTTATGCTGGTGATCCACTATGTGTTTTTCTGGAACTTCATCGGCAAATTCGGCATCGCCTATTTCAGCCCCGACTCCATCGTGGCTTCCGGCGGAACAGGAGGCGAGCCTTGGAATGCCCGGGAAAACGCATCGACGGCGATCATCTATTTTTTCACCGCTTTCCTCTGGGTCTCCCTGTTCTGGAATCTGGGCTTCGGCCGCTGGCCGTGGCAAAAGGTGGACCGCGGTACTCTCGCCTTTTCGCGGCTGTTCACCATTCTGTTCTTTGTCGCCATCATCTACATCATCCTCTTTCACCCCCATATCTGCTACCTTTTCTACCCGGCTCAGGACAAGGCCGGGGTGGCTCCCTGGTGGGAAGAGCTCACTCAGACAGGCAGCGCCTTTTTCGGCTTGGGCCTGGCTTTGTGCAGCCTGTTTTGGATTGTCGCTTCGGAGCTGCTGTGGGACGGCTGGCCGTGGAAGGCAATGGACCGCAACGATGAAGGCAACTTCGTCAAGGGAATCGTCGTTTTTTTCGTCACCCTAGCCTTGGGCGCCATTCTCCTGTGGGTCTTCCTCAAGATCTTTGTCCTTATCTGGAACGAGCCCTTCATGGGCGGCCAGTACACGGACGGTCCTGACTGGCGGTTGATCCACGCGGGGGAAATCGCCGGGTTCTTCATCTTGGCGGCCTTTATCCTGGAAACCTACTTCAACAAGTTTCCCAATTTGTCGAACCTCTGGGCACGGGCCGTGGTGCGAACGGCCATCGCCGTGGTCATCGGGCTGCTCTGGTACTGGTTCTACTACTCGCCCCTGGCGACCTTCTTCCTGGCCAAGGTAGAGGGATTCGCCCAGCCAGGCGACACGCCCCTGGTCTTCATCATGTTGTTTTTGTGCGTGATACTAATTCAGCGCAACTTCTTCGACCGCTGGCCGTTGAAAAGACGGGCGTGAGGTTTTTCATGAAAACGGATCGACGTGAATTTTTGAGGCACGGACTGCTGCGACAGGCAGCCGCCTTCGTGTCCGGCGTCCAGGAGGGGATGGCAGCGGCCGACCGCAGGGATGAATTCGAGCGTTTTTTCGAATCCGACGAATCCTGTTACGCCCTGGCCCTGGCCTATCCGGACGACATTCTCATCGAGACGGCGAAGCGCTACGGCATCGAAACGGAAGGACGGGCCAAGAAAGATGTCGCCAAGGCCCTCTTCCTGAGCCAGAGGGCCAATGAATATAGATTTTGACAGCTTCTTTCGCAACCGCATCGAAGCGATGTTGATAAAAGCTTCCTGGGTCGGCGCCCTTCAGTCGATGCTGGGGCTCAAGGCGACCAGCCAGGTCTGGAACGGCAGGGCGGAATGGTATCTCTGGCTCGATCACGCGCCGGGGGTTTACGCCCTGTCGTTTATCGTCGGCCATGACCTTCACCTGGCCGGCCGCCGCCTCCACGAAGGATTCTTCACCGTCAAGTGCTATCCGTATCGGTCGCATGACGATTTTACGGGCTATGCGCCTGAAGAGCGCCGACTGATTGAAAGCGACTGGTTCGATACCACCAACACGCCGCGCTTCGAAGCCCAACAACAGATTCCGGATTCACTTTTTTGGATTGGCGGTTTCTCGATGGTCATCGACCCGCAAGACGACCTGGCGTTGATGACGTTTGAAAGCCTGGATGCGCTCAAGCTGCATCAGCGCCGGGAAACATCCGGCGGCGAGGCCGACACGCCTGCCCCTTTCCTGGTTCGCAATGTCGCTGGTTGGAAGACCGGGGCCTTGCTTTTCGACTGCCTGGTAGGTCTGCACGCCAATACCTGCAAGCAGCCGCCGATCTTTGCTGGTGCAACTTGCAGCCCAGGCTTCGAATCGATCCTGTCACCCGAGAACGTCGTCGACTGCCGGCCAAGCCAGGATTGCCGCCACATGGCTCTCAGCATCGGTTTCGATCCGTCCGCCGATGCGGTCGGTACCATCGATGCCATCTGGCGCATGCGTCTGGATCCAGAAGAGACGATTTTAGCCGCCACCCCGCTGCCGGATACGGCTTCCGCTCTGGCCGGCCGCCTTTTCCCCAAAGACTTGGCCATCAACCCACTCTGGTGGGACATCGCCCATTCGAACTTCAGATCGGAACTCAACACGGCTTGCGGATGCGCCGACGGCCATTGCCAGCACCGGTGAATAGATGGAACATCGGCCGCGCATATACGGCCAAAACGCCCCATAAAATGAGTTAATACTCAGCGTTCAAACCCTCTCGGGAAAAAGTGATTTTTCAGGGTTCCCTTTCATGGCGCCATCCATTGATAGATTCCCAAATCCCGGAATTCGAAAAAAGAGCCATTACGGTTTAAGAGGCACCCGGGAGCCACGAAAATCTGTTCCCGGGCAAGCAAAAGACGAAGAATGGAAAGAATCGGCATACCGATATTCGAATCCCGCATTTCGCCGGTCCTGGATTCCTGTAATCTCATGCTCATGATTGATATCGACCAAGGCCGTGAGATCCGGCGACGGGAAATTTCGCTTGAAAAAATCGATGCCATCGAACGTGTCGAGGTGTTCGTCCGCTGGGGCATTCGTAAAATCATCTGTGCGGGCGTCAGCGAATTGATGTGCCGCTATGTTGCATCAAAGGATATCATGCTGATCAGCGGCATTGCCGGGGAGTCGGAAAAAATTCTGGACGCTTATCTCTGCAACCGACTCGATGATGCCTGTTTTGTTATGCCGGGCAGGCAATCGTTGACAAAACACCATTCACCGCCTTAAGACCATTACGACACGCCGGAAATCCGGCCCGGCAGCGTGTGCCGACAACGCCTCCGCGGCGGCCAAGCGTTTCCCCCTCCCCCACGGCGCAATGTCTGTCTTGCGGATGACTGTCGGCATGGCCATCCACTTTCCACAGCCAGAGGAGGGAAAAGCATGCAACTGCCGCAGTTTGAAGTCGGTCAGACCACCATCGGCCAACTTGTGGACCTGGTAGCGGATCAATTCGGCGACCATCGGGCGCTGGTGTACCACAAGCTGGGCATCGACCTGAACTACCGGCAATTCCGGGATCGATGCAACGAGGTGGCCAAGGGATTCATGGCGCTGGGGGTGCAAAAAGGGGAAAAAGTCGCCATCTGGGCCAACAACGTGCCCCAGTGGGTGCTGACCCAGTTCGGCACCGGCAAGATGGGGGCCGTGATGGTCACGGTCAACACCAACTACCGCAGCTTCGAGCTGGAATACCTGATGAAACAGTCCGACGCCACCACCTTGCTGCTCATCGGCGGGGTGCGCTCGCGGGACGAATACCTCAGGGTTCTCGACGACGTCTGCCCGGAGCTAAAGGACAGCGAACCCGGCAGGCTCGTCTGCCAGAAGCTGCCCATGCTCAAGAACGTCGTCTTCCTCGGGGACGGCAAGCTGCCGGGGATGTTCACCTGGGACGAGATGCTGGCCCTGGGCCGACAGATCGACGACGACGCGCTGAAGGCCCGCCAGGATTCCCTGGACCCCGACGACGTGATCAACATGCAGTACACCTCGGGCACCACCGGTTTTCCCAAGGGCGTCCAGTTGAGCCACACCAACCTCATCGGCAACGCCAAGAGCATGGCCGAGTGCATGCGCCTGTCATCCAAGGACACCCTCTGCATTCCGGTGCCTTTTTTCCACTGCTTCGGCTGCGTCATCGGCACCCTGTGCTCGGTGGTCTCGGCCGCCGCCATGGCCCCGGTGGTGGCCTTCAACCCCGTCGATGTGCTGGAGACCATCCAGGCCTCCCGCTGCACCGCCGTCCACGGCGTGCCCACCATGTTCATCGCCGAACTGGAGGAAATGAAAAACAAGCCCTACGACACCGCCAGCCTGCGCACCGGGGTCATGGCCGGCTCGCCGTGTCCCATCGAGGTGATGAAGCAGGTGGTCTCCACCATGGGCGCAAGCGAGATGACCATCGTCTACGGGCAGACGGAATCCTCGCCCGGCATCACCCAGACCCGACCGGACGACTCGCTGGAACTGCGGGTGACCACCGTGGGGCGGGCCCTGCCCAACGTGGAGGTCAAGATCGTGGACCCGGCCAGCGGCGAGGAAGTCCCCCGCGGCCAGCAGGGCGAGCTGTGCACCCGGGGCTACCACGTGATGAAGGGCTACTACAAGAACCCGGAGGCCACCGCCCAGGTCATCGACGCCGACGGCTGGCTGCACACCGGGGACCTGGCCACCATGGACGAAAACGGCTACTGCAAGATCACCGGGCGGATCAAGGACATGATCATCCGGGGCGGGGAAAACATCTACCCGCGGGAAATCGAGGAGTTCCTCTACACCCACCCCGACATCAGGGACGTCCAGGTGGTGGGGGTGCCCAGCCGCAAGTACGGCGAGGAAGTGGTGGCCTTCGTCCAGTTGAAAAACGGTGCCAAGCTCACCTCGGAGGACCTGCGGGCCTTCTGCACCGACCGGATCGCCTTTCACAAGATCCCGGCCTACTTCGTCTTCGTGAACGAGTACCCCACCACCGCCAGCGGCAAGATCCAGAAGTACAAACTCCGGCAGGAGGCCGTGAAACGCTTGAACCGGCAGGAGGATGCAAAAATCGCCACCGCCTAGAAATAACGGGCCGGCAAGACCGCAATGGCCAACCCGAGGAAGGCGAAGGAGCTCTGGACAAATCGATGACGGCGGCTGCGCGGATTCCAGGCGCCTGGCGGCGCGTTCCAGGTTCCAGGTTCCGGATTCGTGAGCGTCCGGCTTTCTTCAGCAGTTCGCCACCCCGGGCTTGATCCGGCGGATCGGGTCCGGGGACGGGCAGAGGAGTTCGGGTAAGCGGCACTCAGCGACAACCAGTTTGAATTGGCATAAAATCCCGCCGAGCACCTGCCGGCATTCTGGAGGTGCGAACATGAGCGATTCGAAATGGGCCGCCACCGTCCAGCGGCTACTGGAACCGGCCGATGTGCGCCTCGACGGCGACCGGCCCTGGGACCTGAAGGTGCACCACCCGGGCCTGTTCCGCCGGGTGCTGGCCCAGGGGTCCCTGGGGCTGGGCGAAGCCTACATGGACGGCTGGTGGGACTGCGACCGGCTCGACCAGTTCTTCGAACGGATCCTGCGCTGCCGGCTCGACCGCCAGGTGGTATCCAACCGCGACAAGTTTCGGCTGGTCTGGGCGCGCCTGACCAACCCGGGACGGCGCGCCCTGGCCTTTCACATCGGCCGTCACCACTACGACCTGGGCAACCGGCTCTACGGCGCGATGCTCGACCGGCGCATGATCTACAGCGGCGGCTACTGGCGCAATGCCCGCAACCTGGATGAGGCCCAGGAGGCCAAGCTCGACCTGATCTGCCGCAAGCTCGATCCGAAGCCGGGCATGAAAGTGTTGGACATCGGCTGCGGCTGGGGCGGCACGGCGCGCTTTCTCGCCCGTCGCTACGGGGTGTCGGTGGTGGGCATCACCGTCTCGACCGAGCAGGCCGCCGAGGCCCGCCGGCGCTGCCAAGGGCTGCCGGTGGAAATCCGCCTGCAGGACTACCGGGACCTGCAGGGCACCTTCGACCGGGTCGTGTCCATCGGCATGATCGAGCACGTGGGAGTCAAGAATTATCCCACCTTTTTCGAAACCGTGCGCCAGCACCTGGTGGACGACGGGCTGTTCGTCCTGCAGACCATCGGCAGCAACCGCTCCGGCGTCAACACCGACGCCTGGATCGAGCGTTACATCTTTCCCAACTCCATGCTCCCCTCGGCCCGCCAGCTCTGCCAGGCCAGCGAGTCGCGCTTCGTCATGGAAGACTGGCACAGCTTCGGCCCGGACTACGACCGCACCCTGATGGCCTGGCACGACAACTTCGAGCGCCGCTGGCCCGAGCTGAAGGACCTCTACGACCAGCGCTTCTACCGCATGTGGCGCTACTACCTGCTGGCGTGCGCCGGGTGCTTCCGCGCCCGCCAGATCCAGCTCTGGCAGGTCGTCTATTCTCCATCGGGCATCGTGGGCGGCTACCAGGCACCGCGCTGAAGAAACTTACTTTTCGCGCTTCCGGCCAGGTGGATGGAAGGCCCAAGCGTCTTTGGCGGCAATCAAGCGGGAAGGGATACCGCGGCGTTTCCTACCGCCCCCGCCCGTGCTGGAAGGAGACCATCCGGGCGGCCGGGCCGACCAGCGGCGTTCCGGCCCGGGGCAGGCAGCGGCCCACCTCCACGGCGTCCGGCAACAGAGGGGCAATGGCGGCGAAAGTCTCCGGCGGGCAGGCGAAAAGCAGTTCGTAGTCTTCTCCGCCGCTGCAGGCAAGCTCCAGGGGATCGAGCCCGTTATGGCGGCAGAACTCCACCAGGGCCGGGGCCAGGCTTTCCGCCGACAACTCGAGATGAATGGACAGCGCCGAAGCCTCGGCGATGTGGCACGCATCGCCGGCCAGGCCGTCGCTGATGTCCATGGCACACCGGATGCCGGCCTCGGCCAGGACCGCGGCCGCATCGAAGCGCGCCCGGGGGCGCTTGAAGGCTGCCGTCAGCCCGGGGAAGCGCCCGTCGCCGGCTTTCAGGCAATGCAGCCCGGCCCGGGCCAGGCCCAGCGGCCCGGTGGCGTAGAGGTGATCGCCCACCCGTGCCGCCCGGCGGGTGGGGGTGATCTGGGTCCTCCCCTCCCCCACGGCGAACAGGTCCAGGGCCAGCTCCCGCCCCCGGGACACGTTGCCGCCGCCAAGCGCCGTATCGTAGACTTCGAGGGCCTCGCCGATGCCCTGGTA
>DQXI01000152.1 GCA_011042305.1 Desulfobacteraceae bacterium | reverse complement strand
CAAGACCACCGATGAAGAAGCCCGCGATGGCCAAAAGCAGCTGCAGCAGGTTGGGAGATGCTGTACATTTCCACGCATTGATCGAAGCGTCCTGTTTGATCGTATTGTTGTTTCTCATCATGACGTTGTCCCAGATTTTTTCTCCAGCGGATCAAGCCAGGCCCGGTCACAAGCCCAGCGCAGCAGTTCGGGTTTTACAGAAACCCGTTCATGGGTCGCCTCCCACGTCGATCTGTCCGGTTACCGCCGGCGCGTTCTTGGGCACCTTTTGCGCCACGGAGCCGAACCTGAAATTGACCTTTTCCCCGTGACTGGCCATGACCACCGGGTCCACCTTTTCCTTGTCGATGAGCTTGAGAATTTCCCGGGCCGGGTCGCCCACCGCTAGGGGCTTGATGTACAGCGGGCAGCCTTCCGGGTATTTTTCGCAGATCCGCGCCAAGCGCTTGGTGGCCGTCTTGACGGATTGGCAAGACGGCGACAGCGGCAGCCCCGGGGCCGGCCGAATTTGCCTTGACAGCTTTTTGTCAGAAAACTATACGTCGTCGGCATCTTGAGAAGCCCTCGGGGGTGACGCCAGCGCTTACCGTCGGCGTCGATACAGGGTTCAATCGCAGCAGGAGGTACTGAGAGATGCGCAGATGGCTTCTGGCACTGATGCTGATGGCAACGACTTTCCCCCCGCCGGCGGTTTGGGCCGGCGGCTCGGGCGCCTACCCCAACGGCGCCGACGATTTCATGGCCGGGGTCGTGCCACCGCCGGGCACCTACCTGATGCTCTATTCGAACTACTACAGCGCCGACCGCTACAAGAACAACCTTGGCGACAACTACGAGGTCGGCCCCTTGGCCGACCTCGACATCAGCGTCTGGGCCAACGTGGTAAGGGTGGTACACGTGACCGACATCCGCATTCTGGGGGCCAACTGGGCGGTCCAGACCCTGATTCCGGCGCTGGACATGGATTTTGAATTCGGCGCGCCGTTTGAGGCCCTGAACGATTCGCACTTCGGCCTGGGAGACATCATCGTCAACCCGCTGCTGCTGGCCTGGCATGGAAAACATTTCCACTGGGCGGCCGGCTTGGACACCTTTCTGCCCACCGGCAGCTATGACAAGTACAGGGAGCCGATCAATCCAGGCAACAACGTGTGGACCTTCGAGCCGGCCTTCGGCATCACCTACCTCAACGGGCCCATCGACCTGTCCATGAAGCTGATGTACGATTTTTCCACCACCAACGATGACTACCTGGATCCGCGCAACGGCCGGACGGTGGACCTGGTGCCGGGCCAGGAGTTTCACACCGACTTTGCCGCCGGCTACAGCTTTGCCGAGAATTGGACCGTCGGGGTGAGCGGCTACTTCTACCAGCAGACCACCGACGACGAAGTCGACGGCGTGGACGTGCCCGACGAACGGGGCCGGGTGCTGGCCCTCGGTCCGGCCATCAAGTATGCCCACAAAAACATGTCTTTTACCTTCAAGAGCCTTTTTGAAACCCAGGTCAGAAACCGCCCGGCGGGCAACTCCACCTGGTTTCGCTTCATCTATGCCTTCTAGTGCAACGCGACGGCGACGCGTCAGCGTCACTCGCCGATGATCTTGACCAGCACCCGCTTGCGCCGGCGACCGTCAAACTCGCCGTAGAAAATCTGCTCCCAGGTGCCGAAATCGAGGCGCCCGCCGGTGACCGCCACCACCACTTCGCGGCCCATGACCTGGCGTTTCATGTGGGCGTCGGCGTTGTCCTCGCCCACGTTGTGGCGGTATTGGGACACCGGTTCATGGGGAGCGAGCTTCTCCAGCCAGGCATCGTAGTCGTGGTGCAAGCCGGGCTCGTCGTCATTGATGAACACCGACGCGGTGATGTGCATGGCGTTGACCAGCGCCAACCCCTCACGGATGCCGCTGTCATCGATGCACTGCTGGACCTGCCCGGTGATGTTGACAAAGGCTCGCCGGGTCGGAATCTCGAACCACAGTTCCTTGCGGTAAGTTTTCACGGTTGTTCCAATCCTTCGGGTCGGGGCGCGGTGAGAAGCAGCTCCTTCTTGACGATCAGACGCTTCTTCTCCACTTCGTCCACGCCGGCGACGGTGATGGCGAACATGCCGGTTTCCGTGCGCTCCACCCAGCCTTTTTCCCGCAGGTACCAGAGGTGAAAGTCCATCTGGTACTGGGGGCACTCCAGGACCTGCTCCAGGTGAATCGCGCCGACCCCGCAGTCTCTGGCATCGCGGCGCCGGGCGATGTAGAGCGTCGACAAGATGCCGTGGCGCAGGGCTTCGTCGCCGCTCAAGTCGCCCAGGACGTCGCTTTCTTTGCGAATCTGGGCTTGGACGGCGCGCACCCGGTCGTAGGTGGCATCGTAGGCCGCCCGCTTTTCCGAATCGGAAAGGACGCTGTAGGCCTCTACCAGCATGCTGAAGCGCTCCACGTCTCCGGAACTGCCGCTGTCCGGGTGGTAGCGCTTGGCCAGGAAACGGAACACGCGTTCGATGGTTTCCTGGTCCGCGTTGGGGCTGACCTGCAAACTTTCGTAGTAGTCAAGGAAGCCGTTTTGTTTCACCGGATCACCTCCCTGCCGCACGGCCGTGCCGCGATCGGTTGAAAAAAAGCGGCATGAATTTCGAGGTGTTTCCTGGGATCAAGCCATCCGAGGGGCCTGGACGCGTTTGTCGGGGCTGTACTTACGTTCCAGGCGCCGGGCCACGTCGCTCATGGCATAACAGCAGACAAAGTAGAGCACGGCGATGGTGGTATAGATCTCGAAGGGATAGATCATCAATCGGTTGTTGATCGTCTGGGCCACGGTGGTCAGCTCGAAGACGCCGATGATGTACGCCAGGGAAGTATCCTTGAACAGGGCGATGAACTGGCCCACGATGGCCGGGATCATGATTTTCAGGGCCTGGGGCAGGATCACCAGGCGCATCGCCTTGATGTAGCTCAAGCCCGAGGAGACGGCGGCCTCCATCTGGCCGTGGGGAATGGCCGAAACCCCGGCACGGACGATTTCCGCCAGATAGGCGCCGGAAAAGACGGTGAAGGCGATGGTGGCGCTCCAAAAGACGTCGATCTGCATGCCGGTCAGAATGGGTGAGAAGAAATAGACCCAGAAGATGACCATGATCAACGGGTTGCCCCGGATCAGCTCGATGTAAAGAATGCTGGGGGTGCTGACGAAGGCGTGGCGGCTCAGGCGTCCGAGGCCCGCCGCCAGCCCCAGGCCGAAGCTGACGGTGAGCGATATCGCGGCCAAGACAATGCTCAGCGCCAGGCCGCCGAGGCCGAGAAAAATTTCGCCGCCGGTGGGGCGGGGAAAGGTCCAGATGAGCAGGGCCCGCAGATTGGCGGCGATGACGCCCCAATTGAACGACCAGAGCACTTTGCCGAGTGCCGCCAACAGCAGCAGCAAAAGCAGTACAAAAACGAGGCGGCCGGCGACGATCCCAAGGCGCCACAAGCGGGCCAGGATCTGCTTTCCCGACGAAATGTACAGGGCTTCCTCCACCTTTGGCGACCGCCGGCGGGCGGGCGGTGGCCACACGCGCCGCATCACGCGCCAGCCGGCGCCAGCCCCGATGGCCAGTGGGCGCACGGCCGCGCCCAGGGCGCGGTCGAAAAACGACAGCGGCCTCTGATCGCCGATGGTCAAATGGTGGTTGACGCTGTTCATCACGAGGCTGATGAGCAGCGACAGGCTGAGGTAGATCACGGTGGCCGCCGTGGTGGCCTCGAAACCGCGAAAGGTGAAGGATTCGATCTGCTGCGCCTGCCAGCACAGGTCGGCCACCCCGATGGTCATGGCCAGGGACGAGTTTTTCATGTTGTTGAGAAACTCGCTGCCCAACGGCGGGATAATGATGCGAAACGCCTGGGGCAAGATCACGAAGCGCAGGGTTTGAAGACGGTGCAAGCCCGAGGCGGCCGCCGCCTCCAGGTGGCCGCGGGGGATGGCCTGGATGCCGGCGCGCACCACCTCGGCGATAAACGAGGCGGTGTAGATGCTCAGGCCGCCGGTGGCGGCCCAGAATTCGAAGTTGTGCCGGTAGAGAAAGGCGCTGGCCGACTCGGGCAGCGCCACTGGAAAGGCGAAGTACCAGAAGAAAAGCTGCACCAGCAGGGGGGTGTTGCGGAAAAACTCGACGTAAGCGGTGGCAAAGCCGCGTAGCGGCTTGAACGTCGAAAGTCGCGCGATGCCCAGCAGGGTTCCCAGCACCAGCGCCACGGCGGCACTGATAAGCGAAATCTGCACCGTGACCACCAGCCCGCGGAGCAACCAATAACCGAAGACCTCCTTGTAGGTCGGGTTGACCTCCCAGAGCACCGCCCAGTGGAAATCATAGCCGAAGTCCATCCGGGTGAAGGCCCCCAGGATAATGAGGGCCAGGCCGGCGACCACACCGATCTGCTGCAGTGTTTTCTTCCAGGTTTCCATGGCGGCGGGGCAAGGGCGTAAGCGTGTGCGGAAATCGTCGAAGACGGATGGCATCCGAAAAAACAGCCACCGCAGAGCTCACAGAGTGCTTTTGGAGGGCCTTGCTTCCCGTGTTCTCTGTGTTCTCTGCGGTGCCATCACATCGTCACATCACCTTTGCGGACACGGCTCAGGCGTATCAGGGCCAGGTTTCAATCTTCTCTGTCATCGGGAAGTAATAGGGCGTGTCGGGACCGTACCACTTGTTGTAGATTTTCATATAGGTACCGTCGCGCCACATATCCTGGATGGCGAAGTTGACCGCATCGCGCCAGTCGCTGTCGTTCTCGGGCAGCCCGATGCCGTATGGCTCATCGCTGAAGAAATCGCCCACCAGTTCGTATGTTCCGGGCTCCTTGGCCGCGTAGCCGAGCAGGATGGTGCTGTCCGTGCTCCAGCCCTCGACCTTGCCCTGTTTGAGGGCCAGAAAGCATGACGGCTCGTCCTGGTAGCTGATGACGTTTTTCTCCGCCTCCGGATCACCGAGTTTCTTGAGCAGGTTCATGATATTCTTTTCACTGGTGGTGCCCTGCATGGAGGCGATCTTCTTGCCGATAAAATCTTTGTGACTCTTGTACTTGCCCTTTTTGGCGAGGATCTTCTGGCCGTCGAAAAAGTAGGTAATGGAAAAATCGATGGTCTGGTCGCGCTCGCGCTTGTGGGTCATGTTGGCGGTGCTCAAATCGATGCGCCCGGAGGTGAGAAACGAGATGCGGGTCTTGTTGTTCACCTTGACCTTTTCCATCTTCAGTTCCTTGCCCATCTGCTGGCCGATGCGGCGCACCACCTCCGTAGCGATGTCCACGTCAAAGCCGACCCACTCGTTCTTGTCATTGAAGTAGGCCGCGGGAATGCTGTTGTACATCAGTCCAGCGCGCACCACGCCCTCTTTGAGCACCTTCTCATAGGTGGGGCCGGCGATGCAGAGGCCCGGCACCAGCAACACGACGAGCACGGCGGCCCACATGCCGCCCTTCCACAACCTTGCCTTCATCACGCACCTCCTTGATTGAGTGGAATAAAAGTGAAATGGTTAATGGCTCAGGATCTTGCTAAGAAACGAGCGGGTCCGCTCGTGCTGGGGCCGCGAGAAGAAGTCCGCCGGAGGGGCGACCTCCAGGATCTCGCCGGCGTCCATGAAAAAAACCCGGTCGGCCACCTCCCGGGCAAAGCCCATCTCGTGGCTGACCACCACCATGGTCATCCCTTCCCGGGCCAAGTCGCGCATGACGTCGAGCACCTCGTTGATCATCTCGGGATCCAGGGCGCTGGTGGGCTCGTCAAAAAGCATGATCTTAGGACGCATCGCCAGCCCCCGGGCAATGGCAACCCGCTGCTGCTGGCCGCCGGAAAGCTGGGCCGGATAGCTGTTGGCCTTGTCGCGGATACCCACCTTCTCCAGCAGGGCCAGGCCCAACGCCTGGGCTTCGTCCCGGGGGATATGACGAACATTGACCGGCGCCAAGGTGATGTTCTCCAGCGCCGTCATGTGCGGATAGAGGTTGAACTGCTGGAAGACGAAGCCGATTTCGGCGCGTACCCGGGTCAGGTTGATGCGGGTGTTGTGGATCGGCACGCCGTCGACGACGATCTCGCCCTGCTGAATGTCTTCAAGCCGGTTGATGCAGCGAATCAAGGTGCTTTTCCCCGAACCGCTGGGCCCGCAGATCACCACCACCTCGCCGGAGTCCACGTGAAAATCGATGTCCTTGAGAACGTGAAGTTTGCCGAACCACTTGTTGACCTTGCGAAAGGTAATCACCGTGTTTCTCCGCAGGCTGTTTGGCTTGGTCGACCGATTTGTCGGAGGCCGCCGGTGCCGGGAGGGAAAGCGCGTCAATGATTTAACATGCCGGATACGGATACTATTTCGGTGGCCGACCTGTCAAGCGACAGGCGAGTCACTTGACTATTTCAACCAGGGTGAACATATTTTTCGCTTAGACAAATTTCTTGACTTTCCCAAGTGTTTGGGTTTCTAAGCTTTCTGACATATCGTCCCGCAGGGGACGGAGGTCTTTCGGAGGTATCGGCCCGCCTGGAGGGCCGTTTTGGCGCGCAACACACTTAGAGAAAGGACGGGAACATGAAAACACGTAAGCTGTTGGCTGTCTTCGGTCTGTGTGTGTTCACCCTGGGCCTTTTTGCCGGCGGCGCCCTGGCCGCGGACAAGGTGCTCAAGATCGGGGTGGTTTTTCCCCTGACCGGTCCGGTGGCCACCGCCGGCCAGCGTTGCGTGGCGGCCGTGGAAACCGCCGCGGAGGTGATCAACAACGCCCATCCCGAGTTCAACGTGCCCCTGGCGGCCCAGGAGGGGATTTTGGGCGGCACCAAGATCCAACTGGTGGTCGCTGACCACCAGGGCAAACCGGACGTGGGCAAGTCCGAAGCCGAGCGCCTCTTTAACCAGGAAGGGGTCTGGGCGATGATCGGCTGCTACAACAGCGCCGTGACCAAGCCGGCCTCGGCGGTGGCCGAGCGCATGAAGCGCATCTTCCTCAGCGGCTGCTCCAGCTCGGCAGCCCTCACCGAACGCGGTTACCAGTACTTCTTCCGCTGCGCGCCCACCGACAAGACCGAGTCCCACGAATTCGTCGAATACATCCAGTGGCTCAACCAGAACCAGAACGCCGGGATCAAGACCGTCGGCCTGATCTACGAGAACACCGAGTTCGGCAAGCATGCCGCCGACGAGGGCAAGGCCGCGGCCAAGGAAACCGGCTTCGAGGTGGTGGCCGACGTGGCCTTCAACCCCGGCGCGACGAACCTCAACAGCGAAGTGCAGACCCTCAAGGCCAAGAACCCCGACGCGGTCTTCGGCGCCTGCCTGGGCGGCGACTACACCCTCTGGGTGCGCACCATGAAGCAGATGAACTGGCTGCCCAAGGTGGCCCTGAACTACTGCACCGGCTACCAGGACCCCAAGATCGCCCAGCAGCTCGGCCCGGACGGCGACTTCTTCATGGGCGGCACCGGCTACTCGCCGGAAATAGGCGCCAAGTACATGCCCGACGTGGCGGCGGTGGAAAAGATCTACACCGCCAAGGTCGGCGTCCCCTTCGATAGCGACTCCATTCAGGAAGCCGTCGCCCTGCTGGTGCTGGCCCAGGCCATCGAGAAGGCCGGCAGCCTGGACGTGGAGAAGGTGGCCAAGATCCTGCGCACCGAAACCTTCGATTCTCCCCTCTCGTTGGGCGGCAAGGTCGCCTTCGGCCCCGGTGGGCAGAACATGAAGGCCACCAGCATCATCACCCAGCTCCACGGCGGCAAGTACATGCCGGTGTTCCCGCCGAGCTATGCCGAGCAGGCCGCCACCGTTCCCATGACACCCTGGGGCAAGCGTTGATCGTCCTTTAAAACCGGCTGACCCGGGCCGGAGGTCTCGACCTGGCCTCCGGCCCGTCCCGCCCGACCGGAGGGGATGCCATGGATATTTTTGCCCAGGTGATCATCGACGGCCTGTTGACCGGGATGCTCTACGCCCTGGTGGCCGCCGGGCTGAGTCTGATCTGGGGCGTGATGGACGTGATTCACTTCGCCCACGGCGAGTTTCTCATGGTGGCCATGTACCTGAGCTTCTGGCTGGGGTTTCTCGCCGGCGTCGACCCGGTGGTCTCCTGGATCGCCTCGGGGGTTTTCCTGTTTATCATCGGCGCCTTGACCTACCGGCTGGTCATCTCCCACTGCATCGGCAAGTCGGCCATGCCGCCGCTGCTGGCCACTTTCGGTCTTTCCCTCTTTCTTAAAAACCTCTGCATGAACAGGTTTTCGCCCAATTTCCGGCTCCTTCAGGACACCCTGCTCGGCGGCAAGACCGTCATGATCGGCAGCGTGGTCATCGGGTTGCCCCAGTTGGTCACCGGCGTTTTTTCCTTGATCATGCTCCTGGCCCTCTATTACCTGATCAAAAAGACCCGTCTGGGCTGGGCGATCCAGGCCACCGCCATGGATCGCGAGGCCGCCGAGCTGATGGGGATCCATACCGACCGGATCTACCTGCTGGTCTTCGGGATGGGCGGCGCCTGCGTCGGCATTGCCGGCGGCCTGATGACCTCGTATCTGGCCGTTCACCCCGAGGTGGGCAGCCTCTTTGGGCTCATCGCCTTTCTCATCGTGGCCCTGGGCGGCTTCGGCAGCATCCCCGGGGCCCTGGTGGCCGCGTTGATCATCGGCCTGGTGGAGGCCCTGGCAGGGTTCTACATCGCGCCGGTGTTCAAATACGTCGCCGTGTTCATGCTTTACCTGGTGGTCGTGATGGTCAGGCCCAAGGGCCTGTTTGGATGGTAGGAGCCGATGAAAACAACCCGCTTTCAACAGCGTGACCTCGTCTGGGGGGCCCTGGTGGTAATGCTGGCTGCACTGCCGCTGATTCCGGGGGTTATCGGCAACAGCTTTCGTGCCCATGTGATGATCATGGTGTTGCTGTATGCCAGCATGGCCCAGTCCTGGAACATCGTCAGCGGCTATGCCGGTCAGACCTCCTTCGGCCATTCGGTGTTCTTCGGCATCGGGGCCTACGGCGCCGGCATGGCGGTGGTCACCTACGGGCTGACCCCTTGGCCGGGGTTTTTGGCCGGCGCCTTGCTGGCCGCGGTGGTGGCGGTACTCATCAGTTGGCCGTGCTTTCGCCTCAGCGGCCATTATTTTGCCATCGCCACGTTTGCCATCGTTGAAATCTTCAACCGATTGTTCATGGTCTGGGACTGGGTTGGCGGGGCCCTGGGGCTCGACTATCCCATCCTGCCGGACGGGTGGGTGAATTTCGTCTGGTCGCAGACTAAGGTCGGTTTCTACTACGGCGCGCTGGCCCTGTTCGTTCTGATTTTCGGCATCGTGCGCTGGATCGAGACCCACCGGCTTGGCTACTACCTGCGGGCGGTGCGCGAGGGGCAGGAGACGGCCGAGTCGCTGGGCGTCAACAGCACGGCGGTCAAGCTGTCGGCCATGGCCTTCTCGGCCTTCCTGGCGGCCCTTTGCGGCGGGTTCTTCGTCCAGTACAATTACCGCGTCGATCCGCCCATGGTCATGTCGCTGGAGATGTCGATGAAATTCGTGCTCATCACGATTCTCGGCGGCTTGGGCAATTTCTGGGGGCCGCTGCTGGGAGCCATGATCCTCATCCCGCTGCAAGAGTACACCCGCGCCTATCTCACCGTGCTGGGAAGCGGGGTGGACCTGGTTATTTTCGGCCTGATCATCGTGCTCATGATGGTCAAGCAGCCGCGGGGAATCATGGGCATTGTGACCGATTTTCGCGCCCGGCGGCGCCGGGCCGGGGCCTTGCCGGATGCAGGAGCGTAAGATGGCCCTTCTCGAGGTGGACAACCTGACGATGACCTTCGGGTCGCTGGTGGCCAACCGCGATGTTTCCTTCCAGGTCGAAGCGGGAACCATCGTCGGGCTCATCGGACCCAACGGCGCGGGCAAGACCACGATATTCAACTGCCTCGCCGGAATGTACAAACCCACTGCGGGACGCATCGTCTTCGACGGCCGCGACATTACCCGCCTGCCCGCCTGGAAGGTTTCTCGCCTTGGCATGGCGCGCACCTTCCAGGTGGTGCGCCCCCTCAAGGAGATGACCGTCCTGGAAAACATCCTCGTGGGCGCTTACCTGCGCCAGGCCGATTCGGACAGGGCGATGGAAATCGCCCTGCGTTGCCTGAAGACCTGTTTCCTGGAAGGGGACAAGGACCGGCCGGCCGGCGACCTGACCATCGGCAACAAGAAGCGCCTGGAGGTGGCCCGGGCGCTGGCCACCGGCCCCAAGCTGCTGCTGCTCGACGAGGCCGTGGCGGGGCTCACCTCCACCGAGGTGCGCCAGATGGTGGGCCTGATCCGGGGGCTGCGCGATGAGGGGATCACCATCCTGATGGTGGAGCACATCATGGAAGCGATCATGCCCATCGCCGACAAGATCGTGGTCCTGGACGGCGGCATCAAGATCGCCGAGGATCGCCCGGCCGCGGTGGTGGCCAACGAGACGGTCATCAAGGCCTACTTCGGGGAAAAATTCAGCCAACGGCTCAAGACGATGAAGCAGGCGGGGGCTTCATGAACAACGCAATGCTGGAAATCGAGGAAGTTCACTGCGCTTACGACGGCGTGCCGGTGGTACACGGGGTTTCCCTGAACGTGTGCCAGGGGGAAATCGTGGCCATTGTCGGCGCCAACGGGGCCGGCAAATCGACCACCATGAAGGCCATCGCCGGCCTGGTGCACCCGACCCGGGGGCGGATCCGTTTTCTAGGAGAAGACGTCACCCGCACCCCCGGCTACGCCATGCTCGCCAAGGGAATCAGCTACGTGCCCGAAGGCCGGCGCCTCTTTGCCAAGCTCAGCGTGCGTGAAAACCTCGAGCTGGGGGCCTACACCGAAAAAAACCGCGCCGTGATCGACCGGCGCCTCGAGGAGGTCTTCACCCTCTTTCCGATTCTTGCCGACCGGGCCGGGCAAGTGGCTGAAACCCTCAGCGGCGGCGAGCAGCAGATGTGCGCCATCGCCCGGGGCCTGATGTCGGGCCCCAAGCTGCTGATGCTCGACGAGCTGTCGCTGGGGCTGATGCCGGCCCTGGTGGAAAAGGTCATCGCCACGGTGGTGGAAATCAATCGCAAGGGAACCACCATCTTGCTGGTGGAGCAGATGGTCCAGGAAGCGCTGGAAATCGCCAACCGCGGCTATGTGCTCCAGACCGGCCGCATCGTGCAGGAAGGCCCGGCCAAGGAACTGCTCGCTTCCGACACGGTGCGCAAGGCCTACCTGGGACTTTGAGAAAGGCATCACGGGGCTTGAAGATCCGCATCATAAAAGGTATGACAACGCGCGGGTCGGAGAAGCGGTTGACGGCTGCAACCGCCGGCCGACGGGGGAACGATGCGAGAGACATGGATCGGACGCCGCTACCTGGCACTGGTGGAGCGCCGCTTGATGCCGCTGGCCGAGCGCATGGGGATGACCCCGGACCGGGCCACCTTGACCGGCCTGCTGCTGGCGTTGATGGTCCCGCTGGGCTTCCTCTGGCACCCGCTGGCCGGTGCCGTCCTGATTCTCGGCTCCGGTGTGGCCGATTCCATGGACGGCATGCTGGCCCGCCGGCAAGGGTCGCCTTCCGCCTACGGGGCTTTTTTCGACTCGTGCCTCGACCGGATTTCCGACGGGTTTTACCTGGCGGGCCTCTGGGTGTTGTTTTGGCCTGATCACCATCCACTGGCCGGCGGCTTGATGATGACCGCCTGTATGACCGCCAGTTTCCTCGTCAGCTACAGCAAGGCGAGGGCTGAAAGTCTCGGGGTGCCATTGAGCGGCGGCATGATGGAACGGGCCGCCAGGACCGTGTACCTGGTGGGGTGGTCGCTTGCGCTGGCGGTTGCTCCCTCCGCCCGGGGTTTGTTGCTGTGGACCGGAGCGACGCTCTACCTGGTATTGACGGCGAGCACCGCCGGCGGACGGATGCGCCGGGCACGACGGTTGATGAAGACCGAGGCGCCGGTGGCTTGAAGGTGGTTTTTTCAGGGCCGTCGGGGGCGAGTGTCGCATAAAAATTCTGTTTTTGTTAAGAAAACCGGAAGCCACGGGGACCGCAAAATTATTGGCCGGCTGCGTTGACGCTGGTTGCCAACATGGGTCAATCCGGCTAAGGTGACATCCTGCCAAGGGCCACGCGTTTATTTCGGGTACCTCGTCTCATGCGGAGGAATTGCGCCGATGGAAGAAATTCGAATCGCCATTGTGGGCATCGGCAACTGCGCCAGCGCGTTGATCCAGGGAATTTACGGATACGAAAAAAATCCCGACCGCGACCCCATCGGCCTGATGCACCCGGTCATTGGAGGGTTTCGTCCCAGCGATATCCGGGTGGTCGCCGCCTTCGACATCGATGCCCGCAAGGTGGGCAAGGACCTTTCGGAGGCCATCTTTGCTCCTCCCAACTGCACCTATGTCTTTCACCGGGATATCCCGCCGCAAAACGTGATCGTCGAGATGAGCCCGATTCTCGACGGCCTCTCCGATCACATGCGCCAGTACCCGGACCACCGCACCTTCGTGCCCGCCACGGCCCCCGAGCCGGACAAGGCGGCCGTGGTCGAAAGCCTGCGCCGCAGCGGGGCCGAAATCCTGCTCAACTACCTGCCGGTGGGATCCGAGCAGGCGGTGCGGTTTTACGCCGAGTGCGCCCTGGAGGCCGGTGTGGCCTTTATCAACAACATGCCGGTCTTTATCGCCAGCGACAAAAAGTGGGCGGCGCGCTTCGCGGCCAAGGGGCTGCCGGTGGTGGGCGACGACATCAAGAGCCAACTGGGCGCTACCATCGTGCACCGGGTGCTCACCGACCTGTTCTCCAAACGCGGTGTCGAGCTGGAGCGGACCTACCAGCTCAACACGGGCGGCAACACCGACTTTCTCAACATGCTCAACCGCGACCGCTTGAAACTGAAAAAGATATCAAAGACCGAAGCGGTTCAGGCGGTCTGCCGACATCCCCTGGAAGACGACAATATCCACGTGGGGCCCAGTGACTACGTGCCCTGGCAAAACGACAACAAGGTCTGCTTCATCCGCATGGAGGGCAAGCTCTTCGGCGATGTTCCCATGAACCTGGAGCTGCGCCTGTCGGTGGAAGACTCGCCCAACTCGGCCGGGGTGGTCATCGACGCCATCCGTTGCACCAAGCTGGCCCTGCAACGGGGGTTTGCCGGCGCCCTCGAAGGGCCGAGTTCCTATTTCTTCAAGCACCCGCCACGCCAGTTCACCGACGACGAGGCGTACCGCTTGACCGAGGAATTCATTCGTTAGCCCGTCCCGCCTTCTTTTTGCATCTGCCTCGAGCCCATCGCGGCGGCCGGCTCCCCCTGGATGAGCGCCGGCGGCTGACGCGCCACTTCGCGGCCGACCGGTTGCCGTTGCCACCGGCCGGTGGCGCGGTTCCTGAAGCCGGCCTGCGCCGCGTTAACGCATCTTGCTTGATCCCGCCTTCCTGGAAGCGCTATGGATAGGTCCGGGAACCACCGCACAACGGGAACAAGCAAACCAAAAGAGAGGTCCCATGAGCCTTCCGAACCGTGACAATCCCTACAGTTTCAACGCGTTCTTGAAGTGGCGGGAAAGCTGTGACTACTACGCCGACGATCCCTTCGCCCAGGCGGTGGTGCGCACTTTCTGCGGCGAGATGGCCGAGATGGTGGACGCCGCCGCCCGAGACGTTTCAAAAAAGGCCTCGTTTCGCTGGCGCCGGATGGCCGAAGCCAGCGCCTGGCCGGAAAAGCGGCCCTACCTGATGCACTACGACGGCCACCACAACCGCATCGATCGCATCGTGCGACCCCACGAGAGCGAGGTGATGGAACGGGAGGTCTTCGGCGAGGCCCTGTTTTCGGAAAAGACCCACCCCTGGGTCAAACTGATCAAGATGTTCGTGATCTACCAGAACGGCGAGGCCTGCATCGCCTGTCCGCTCACCTGCACCGAGGGGCTGGTGGCGGCCATCGAACCGTATGCCCAAACCCCGGAACTGCAGCGCATCCTGCGCCACTGCAAGGAGGGGATCGACGGCGATTTCGCCATCGGGGCCCAGTACCTTTCCGAGATCCAGGGCGGCTCGGACGTGCCGGCCAACGTCCTGGAGGCCGTGGAAGAAAACGGGGTGTGGCGCCTCTACGGCACCAAGTTCTTCTGCTCGGCCACCCATGCCGACTACGCCATCGTCACCGCCAAGCCCCGGGGCTCGGAAAAGGTGGGGCTGTTCGTCATGCCCTCCTGGCTGCCGGGGGACCGGGAGCGCGAGCGGCGCAACGGTTTTACCATCGACCGGATCAAGTGGAAGATGGGCACCAGCGAGCTGACCACCGCCGAGATCACCCTCAACGGGGCCGTGGCCTACCCGGTGGGCCCGCTGGAGCGGGGGCTGGCTAACGTGGTGGGCATCGTGCTGACCTACTCGCGTCTCACCGTCGGTCTTTCCGGGGCGGCCAGCATGATGCGCGCCTGGCGCGAGGCGGCCAAGTACAGCGAATTTCGCGAAGCCTTCGGCCAGCCGCTGAACCGCTTTCCCCTGGTGGCGGGCCAGTTGGCCGAGATCGAGCGCAGCGCCAAGCGCACCCTGGCCGGGGCTTTCCGTCTCTACCGGGACGTGCTGGCCCTGCCCGGCGGGTTTGCCGGAGCGCGAACCGATCAACCGGTGGAAACGAAAAAGAAGCGCTGGGACGTGCGCGAGCTGATCATGCTCCAGAAAATCACCGCCAGCTGGGACTGCCCGGACGTGCTGCGCCTGGCCATGAGCCTGTTCGGCGGCCACGGGGTGATGGAGGATTTTTCGGCCCTGCCGCGGCTCTACCGTGACGCGGCGGTCAACGAACTGTGGGAGGGGCCGCGCAACGTCCTCTTGACCCAGATCCACCGCGACCTGCAGCGGGCGGCGCCGTGGTATCCGCCGGCCGAGTTCGTCCGCAGCGTGCTGGCCGGTGCACCCGCCGGGGTGGTACAGCAGTTCGTGGAGGAAATCGAAACCCTGCTCGCCCATCCCGACCTGTTGGCCTTGAACCCCGAAACCATCGAGGTCTGCCAGCGCTGGGATCGCTTTTGCCACCGGCTTTTTCACGCCTACCAGGACACGGCCCTGGCCATGGTGCCCGAGAACGATTGAAGCAACCCCTTGTCGAGCTGCGGACGCGTCGCTTCGAGGAACGCACCGGCACTCAATAGAACCAACCCGGCCGCCCGGCGCACCAAGCCGCCGCGGTTTCGTGGAGCCAGTCGGCCAGCCGAGGGACGACATAAAACGCGGGCCGCAACAGGTCGTCGGCGGGATCGATGAGCCCCTCGGCCGCCGCCCGGCGGGCCAGGCCGGTGTATGGATAGATGCGCACCCCGACGGTGACGTGCATCGATGCCAGCCCAAGACTGTCGGCGAACCTCAAACTTTCCAAGGCGGTGTCACGTGTCTCGCCCGGGCCGCCGAGCATGAGAAAGCCCATGGCCTGGATCCCGACATCCTCTAATAGCCGCGCGGTGCGGCGAATGTCCTCGGGTCCGAACCGCTTGCCGTATTCCACCAGGATCGGCGCCGCACCGCTTTCAAAACCCAGGCTCACCTCCCGGCACCCGGCCCTTGCCATGGCGTCCGCCAGCTCCCGATCCACCTGTGCGGGATAGAGAATCGCGCGCCACTGCAAGTCAAGCGCGGCGCTTTCGATGCGGCGGCACAAATTCTTGGCGTAGGTCGGCGGCAGGTTGAAAGTGTTGTCCACGAAAAAAACCCGCTTGAAGCCGGCCTCGCGCCAGTTTTTCAGGGCCGCCGTCACCGCCTCCGGGGACCGGCGCCGGATGCGGCGCCCTTCGATGGTGGCGGTGGAGCAGTAGCTGCATCCCAGGGGACAGCCGCGCCGGGTCTGGAACGGCAGGAAGCAGGCCGGATTTTCGGCCAGAGCGGGATCGAAGAAATCCGGTCCGGCGATGGGCAGCCGGTCGAGATCGGTTTCGAAGATCCGGTGCGGCGGCGGTGCGCCGCGCCGGTACAGGCCCGGAACCTGGTCAAGATCCCGTCCCCCATGCGCCAGGGAATCCAGCAGCCGTAGAAACGCCGTCTCGCCTTCCCCCTGGATGCCCATGTCGGCGCCGAGGTAGTCGAGGACCGCAACCGGAAAGATACTGTAGCCGGCGCCGCCCAGCACCACCGGGGCATGGCTGGCACGTCGGCAGGCGGCCACCACCCCGGCAGCCCCGTCGAGCAGAAACTGGGTGCCGCGATGCTTCTGGTCGTCGATATTGCGGATCGACACGCCGATGACCTGGGGATCGAACTCGGCCACGGCCGCCGAGACGAGGCCGTCGATTTCCGATTTTCCCATCAGGTCGAGAAAGCGCACCGGGTGGCCGGCCGCCCGGGCGGCGGCGGCCACGGCGCCCAAGCCCGTGGCCATGGTGGGCATGTTGAGGGTTTCGGTGGTGGCCGAGATGAGCAGCACGCGCATGTCACGTTTCCCGGTGGCGATAGCCCGGGCCGATTACCTCGGCGGTCATTTCAACTGGCTGTCCTTGCTGCCGCGCCGGTTGTGGCCGGCAGGGCCCGTCTGCCCGGCTTCGAGCTTCGCCTGACACTGGACACAGAAGCGCACGCCGGGGATAGCCCGGCGCCGGGCCTCGGGGATGGGCTCCTCGCAAAGCTGGCAATGGGTGGCGCTCTCGCCATCGGGCAGCCGGCTGCGGGCCAGCTTCACCGCGTCGCCCACGCTGGCGTCGATTTGTTCCTGGACGGCCCCGTCGCGGGCCCAGCCAACAGCCATGGTCGCCTCCGTGTCCACGCTCTTGCAACTACTTTGACATGTTGGAAAAACAGCAGTTGCCGCTTTCCATCCATGCCTGGCACCGGTCAGTGCTCCAAGGTTACCATCAATGGCGGGTCGACGCAAAAATTCGGTT
>DQXI01000126.1 GCA_011042305.1 Desulfobacteraceae bacterium | reverse complement strand
TCCGGTCGACCGTCTCCATCGAAATCGGCCAAGGTTGTATCGGCCACGAAGTCAGCCACCGGTTCGGAGGCCCATTTTTCCTTCAGGGCGATTTTCTCCCATCCCAGGCAGACCAGTTGGCCGCTGCCGAATTGACGGTAGCGCGAGAGCAGGTTGCGCGCCTGGTCCTTGTTGCGGGCCGCCACGATGTCGTTGGCGCCGTCGCCGTCCAGGTCCGCCACGTGCACGCGCAAGGGCAGGTAGTAACGGTCGGCGGCGGTAAACTGGGAGCCCGACGGGTACTCGAGGTAGTTGAGGCTGCCGCCGAAGGACCCGGGGCTCTTGTATTCCCGGCGCCCGGTGTCCCCCACGATGACGAGATGGTTGTTGTCGTCGAACCCGACGAGCACCTGGCGACCGTCGTTCAGCGCATCGCCCAGGGTAAAGCCGAAAACATTCATCCCTTGCGGCACGGCGATCTTGGCGCCCGGTTCCAATCGATCCCCGCGCCAGGCCAATTCCACCACGGCGCCTCGGAACAGCCGGTTTTGATCCTCGAGTTCCGGTGTCGTCGAAGCGGTCATCACCGATCCGCGCTGCTGGCCGATGAGGACCCGGCTGCCGCCCGGGGCGTCCAGGGCGCGAAAATACCAGTTCAAGTCCCTGGCGATATTGCGCAAGAGGCTGCCGTCCCATTCCAGGACGAAGGACGCCAGTTGCCCGCCGCTGCCCAGGGCCGTCAGATACAGTTCGACCTTGCCGTTGGCGTTGAGATCGGCCGCATCCACCCCGATGAGCCGGTCGCCGCGATCGGCCTTGTAGATGGAAAGCTGGGTCAAATCGTCACCGGTGCGCCGATAGACATAGACCGCCTCGGTGTCGATGGCGGCCAGCTCCACCACGCCGTCGCCGTTGACGTCCCCGGCCGTCAGACCGCAAAGCGCCGTGTTGAGCAGGTTGCTTTTCCAGATCTGGGGGCCTTCAGCAGGCTTCGGAGAGGGAGCGGCAGTCTTGGCCGGCACAGCCGTGGCAGCAGCGGTTGCGGCTGCCGCTGCGGGCTCGGGCTTGGTCGGTTGAGGGGCGGAGGCGGCGACCGCCGCCTTGGGCGCCACGGCGAACACTTCCTGGTTGATCCGTCGGGCCAGTTGGTCGACGTGACGGATCACGTCGCCACTTTCAGCGCCGGCCTCGCTGAAGCGCACCCGGGCCTGCTTCGACCGGACATCGAGCATGGCGGCGTCCGTGCTGACGCTGTTGCCGAAAATGGTCAGCGTGCCGGTGAGCACGTGGGTGGCCCCCCGGGCGGCGCCGATTTCAAGGGCTTCGGCCTCGTCCGCCACCGGCTGCCTGGCGCGGGTCACCTCGACGACCCCCTGACGGGAGAGCCGGGCGGCGAGCATGGACTGGATCCCGTTGTTGAGAAACGAGAGGTCTTTTTCGGCGTGGATGGTAAACGGAAAGAGTAAAACCTTGGACGGGGCGGTGTCGGCGGCGGCCGAAATCCCCGAAAGAAGCGCCAGACAACAGATGCCGCTTACAACGGCAACCCAAGGGCGAAAACGGATCAAGGCATCCCCCTCAATGGAACTTGGCGGTTTCACCGCCGGTTCGCTTCAGTTCGACTTGTCCAGGCCAGGTAAAATCGAGGTTGAATCAAGCATTCAAGGCCCATCGAATGGATGATGATTCATAACATGAAGCGCCCTGGATTTAAAGTATAAAAGCACTGCCGCCAAAAATGACTGGAAACGGCCTGCTTGACAACCGAAACCTTTTCCTTCCCCCGCCATTTTTTGCTATCATCCCCGCACTTCAGCGATAATCAACCCAACCAGGAGGTTCCATGAGCATCACGGAAATCAAGGCAAGCGATCTCGACCCCCAGGCCTTCATCGAGGACCAGTGCCGGTCCATCGCCGAGCAGGTGGGCGACGCCAAGGCGGTCAACGCCCTTTCGGGGGGCGTTGACTCCTCGGTGACCACCCTTCTGGCCCACCGCGCCCTGGGCGAGCGGCTGCTGACCTACTTCATCGACAACGGCCTGATGCGCCAGGGCGAGCCGGAGGCGGTGGTGAAGGCGATGCGGGACTTGGGCGTGCCGGTGACCCTGGTGGACGCCCGGGACGAATTCTTCGCCGCCCTCAGGGGCAAGAGTGACCCCGAGGACAAGCGCCAGGCCATCACCGACACCTTCTATAAGGCGGTCTTCGGCCGCCTGGTGCGGGAAAGCGGCGCCTCGTCCCTGCTGCAGGGGACCATCTACACGGACGTGGAAGAGACGGTGGCCGGCATCAAGCGCCAGCACAACATCCTGGCCCAACTGGGCATCGACACCGAGGCGGCCTACGGCTACAAGGTGATCGAACCGCTGATCCGGTTGCGCAAGACCGGGGTGCGGGCCGTGGGCCGGGCCCTGGGCATGCCGGAGGCGATGTACAACCGCCCCCCGTTTCCCGGACCGGCCCTGGCCGCCCGCGTCATCGGCGAGGTCACCCCGGAGCGCATCGAGCGGGTGCGCGCGGCCACGGCGGTGGTGGAGCAGGAGCTGGCCGGGGTGGACGCCTTCCAGTATTTGGCCATCCTGCACGAGGACCGGGTCACGGGCATGCGCGACGGCCGGCGCGACTACGGCTGGCAGGTCGAGATCCGCTGCTGGGACAGCGAGGATGCCGTGACGGCCGCCCCCACCCGTCTGCCCTTCGACCGGCTGGTAACGATGGCCCAGCGCATCACCAGCGAAGTGCCCGGCGTGGTAAGCGTCACCTACAACATCACCGCCAAGCCGCCCTCGACCATCGAGGCGGTGTGAGGGCCCCTGCGGGAGCAGGCTTCGGCGATCTCGCCAGAACGCTCTCAAACATGGATTCAGGCGCTGAACGGCCCCGGGCGTATCCGGGGCCCGGGGGCGGCGATTACCCTCACTGTCATCCAGGGAAGACCTTCCTCGGTGTCATCCCGAAGGGACTCAGCCTCCCGCTGTCATTCCGGGAAGCGCGAGCGACGAGGAAAGCGGCAATCCGTTGCGATACACCGCCCGGACCTGCTCCAGGCTCTTCCACAGAGCCTCCGGCGGCCCGGTCACGGCGATGAAGTCCGCCGGCGCCCCCGGCCGCAGCACCCCGGGCCGGTCCAGCCCCAGCAGCCGGGCGCCGTGGGCCGCCGCGCAGCGCACCGTCTCCCCGAGACAATAGCCGGCGGCCGTCATCAGCCCCAGCTCCGTCGCCATGGCCCGGCCGTGGCGCACCCCCGGACTGCCGGCATCGGTGCCCGCGGCCACCGTCACCCCCAGCGCCCGGGCCCGGGCGAGCTGGGCCACCTGGTGATCCAGCAGCCGCCGGGCCCCGTCGGCCTCCGGGCTGCCGGGCGCCAGGGTGCCAAGGCAGCCGGCCATGGTGCCGGCGGTGGGCACCCAGATCGTTTCCCGGGCCGCCATCCGCGCCATGTTGGTCTCGCCCATGAAAAACCCGTGCTCGATGCTGTCGCAGCCGGCCGCCAGGGCGTCGGCCACCGGCTGAACCCCGTTGGCATGGACCATCACCGGCAGCCCCCGCCGGTGGGCGGCCGCCACCGCGGCCTTCAAGTCGTCCGGGTCGAACTGGGGCCGAGTCTGCCGGCCGAAATCGGTCAACGAATTGATCCCGGAGTTGATGATCTTGACCTGGTCGATTCCCCGGCCGTCGGCAGCCACCGCCTCGGCCAATCGCTGGTTTTCTGCCGGGCTGCGGCCGAAAACCCCGCCGTAGCGCCCCGCCCGGTGCCAGGCGCGGCCCGCGGCCCGCAGGACGAAGCCGTCCGGCCGCCCCTGCCGATAACGGTCGCGCAGGGCCAGGGCCAACGCCCCGTGATCGCCGCCGTCGCGCACGGCCAGAATCCCCCGGCGCAGGTAGCGCCGGATGCGGTCCGCCATGTGGCGGAAAACGTATTCGGGACCGGGATCCAACTGCCGCCGCCGCAAGACCGGGTCATTGCGGCCGGACAGAAAGAGATGGACATGGGCGTCCACCAGGGGCGGCAGCACCGTGAACGCGCGCCAATCCAACGGCGCCAACCCTTGATAGCCTTCGGCGGCCGGGAAGATGTCATCGATACGGCCGCCGGCCACCGTCAGCACCACGTCCCGCCGGGCACCGGCCCCGCTGCCGTCCAGGAGCCAGCCACAGTGAAAGGCAGCCGGGCGATCCGGTCTCGTGTCGCTCCCCGGACGTTCCACTAGGCCCAATCCCGGTGAGCGGGAGGGATGGTGGCGGCGCAGGCCCCGGGATGGGCCGCGAGAAAGTCGGCCACCGCCCCGGCGTATTGCGGGTGTTCGCTGGACCCGCTGTGCCCGGCTCCGGGAACCACCAGCAGCCGGGCGCGGCCCTCGGGGAAGGCCTGGTGCAGGCGACGGGCGAAGGCGACCGGGAACCGGCGGTCCTCGGCGCCGTGGATCACCATGGCCGGCATGGGCAGGCGGGGCGCGAGCCGCTCGGGGCTCACGGCCTTCATCTGGAAACGGTAGAGCAGGTTCATCCAGTTGAGGATCATGGGCCCGAAGACGCGGCCGAAAACGGGGTTGAACCAGCGATAGAGGCTCAGCAGGCCTTCCCGGCTGTCGGTGTAGCAGGCTTCCAGGAACAACAACGCCACCTGCTCGGGCCGGCGGGAAGCGGCGATGATCGCCCCGCCGGCGCCGGCACTATGCCCGTAGAGGATCACCGGGTGGCCGAGCCAGTCCATCACCGCCAGGGCGTCTTCGGCGAACTCGACGGCGTTCATGAACCGGAAGCGGCTCGAACGGCCGTGGTCCCGGGCGGAAAACAGCACCGTGATCATTCCCTGCCGGGCGAAATGCCGCGCCCGGGCCACCATCCGGTCCCGGTTGCGGCTCCAGCCGTGGATCATCACCACCGTGCCGCGCACCGGCCCGGCCGGCACGATGCGCCAGAGCTCCAGGCGCCCGCCGCCGCGGGTGGGCACCCAGGTATCGAGCGTCTCGCCCCAGTCGGGCCGGTCCACCACCGGACGGCGCGGCAGGCGGTGAACGAGGTAGGTCATCGCCAGGGTGGCCGCCAGGTAGCCGCCCGTCAAGACAACGACAACGATCCAGAACATTACTTTTCCGCCTCGCTGCCGGGCGCACGATCCCCGCCACCGTCCAACTCGAGGCAATCGGCGTAGATCGGTTTTCCCCGCTCCTCCAGGTCCGCCGCCAGGCCTTGGTCGATGACAATCCGCAGCAGGTTCAGCGCGGCGGCGGCAAAGGCGACCTTGTTGGCGCGACGCCGGTTGGCGCCGAAGCGGTAGGCCGCGGCGCGCACGCCCTCGGCCGTGGCGACGCCGATGCAGAGGCTGCCCACCGGCTTTTGCGCGCTGCCGCCGCCGGGGCCGGCAATGCCGCTGGTGGCCAGCCCGTAGGTGGCCCCGGCGCGGCGGCGCACCCCGGCGGCCATCTCCATCACCGTCTGCCGGGACACCGCCCCGTGGCGCGCCAGGGTTTGCGGGGACACCCCCAGGACATCCTGCTTGGCGGCGTTGGCATAGGTCACGGCGCCGAGCCCAAAATAGTACGAGCTTCCCGCCACGTCGGTGATCCAGGAGGAAATCAGGCCGCCGGTGCAGCTCTCGGCCACGGCCAGGCTCGCCGCCCGGGCCTTGAGCAGCCGGCCCACCACCTCGGCCAGGGACAGTCCCTCGTCGGAAACCACGAAAGGGGTGATCCGTCGGCGCACCCAGTCCACGGCCTGCTGCTCGCGGCAAGCCAGGTCGGCTTCATCGTTTCCCGAGATGTAGAGCCGCACATGGATCTCGGGGAAATGGGCCCGCAGGCCGAGCCGGATCCCCGCCAACGCCGCCTCGAACCCGGCCAGCCGGTCGGCCACGGTGGACTCGGGGATGCCGAAGGTGGTGATGGCCCGCACCCGCCGGATGCCGAGGCCCTGGCCCATGCGCCCCCGGATATCCGGCAGAACCGTATCGGCGAGCATGGCGCGCATTTCCACCGGCACCCCCGGCAGGCAATAAAAGCGGCAGTTGCCCAGGGTGAAGGCAAACCCTGGGGCACTGCCCAGCGGGTTATCCAAACAGTCCGCTCCTTCCGGCAACAGCCCCTGCTTGCGGTTGGTGTCGGTGACCGGCCAGCCGCGGCGGGCGAAAAACCGCTCCACCACCGCCATGGCGCCGGGATGCGGGGCCAGCTCGACCCCCAGGGCCCGGGCCGCCCCGGCCGCGGTGACATCGTCGGCCGTGGGCCCCAACCCTCCCGTGACCACCGCCACCACCGCGCGCCGGCTGATCTCGCGCATCACCTCGGCGATGGTGGCGACGTCATCGCCCACGCACTGGTGCCGGGCGACCTCGATCCCCTCGTCTTCAAGGCGCTGGGCGATGAAGGCGGCGTTGGTGTCCGCCACGGCGCCGGTGCGCACTTCGTCTCCGGTGGACAGGATCTCGGCGATCATTTGGCTCCTCAAAAGCTGAGCAATTGTTCAAGGCGCTGCGCCCCTTTTCTTTTCACTCCGAGGCAGGCGCAAAAACCTGCCTTCCGGTCGATAGAGCCAATTGCCCCCTGCCGTCAAGCCCATTCCGTCACGGCCGAAGATCTGCTTTTGTGCTTTTATCCGTGACCCGCCGTGGGCTCCGGGGTTGAAAATCGCTTGTCCCACACCCCCGGAATCGGCGTACCGCAGAACGCGCAGCGACCGCCGTCCATCTGCCGCTCCGGGGTCAAAAAGCCGCGGCGCTCGATGATGCGCCGGCCGCACCGGTGGCAGTAGGTGTGGTTGGCCGCGTGGCCGGGCACGTTGCCCACGTAGACGTAGCGGATGCCGGCGTCCAGGGCGATTTGCCGAAAATCTTCCAGGGTCTGCACCGGCGTTGGAGCGAGGCGGTCGAGCTTGTACTTGGGAAAAAAGCGGGTGAAGTGCAGGGGATGGTCCGGGCCGAGGCGGGAGACGATCCAGCGGCACATATCGCGGACCATCTTCGGGTCGTCCACGTATCCGGGGACCACCAGGTTGGTCATTTCAAAGTGCACCCCGGCTTCATGAAGGGTTTCGAAGGTGGCCAGGATCGGTTCCAGGCGGGCACCGTTGAGCCGCCGGTAAATGGCATCGCTGAAACTCTTCAGGTTGACGTTGGCCCCGTCGATCACCTGGCAGAGCTGGCGCAGCGGCGCCGGGTTGATGTAGCCGGCCGAGATCATCAGGTTGCGCAGCCCGGCGGCCCTGGCCCGCACCGCGGTGTCGTACATGTATTCGTAGAAGACGATGGGCTCGGTGTAAGTATAGGCGATGGAAGCGGCCCCGGATTGTCGCGCCGCGGCCACGACCTGGTCGGGGAACAGCTCGATGGTGCGCACGTCCTCGGGCCGGGCCTGGGAAATCTCCCAGTTCTGGCAGTTGAGACAGCGCAGGTTGCAGCCGGCCACCGCCAGGGAAAAAGCCCGCGAGCCGGGCAGAAAATGGTACAGCGGCTTTTTTTCCACCGGATCCAGATGCACCGCGCAGGGGTTGCCGTAGCCGAGGGTGTACATCTTGCCGGCGACGTTGACGCGCACCCGGCACACGCCGCGGTCGCCGGGAGACAGGATGCAGCGGTGGGGGCACAGACCGCAGACGGTGCGCCCGTCGGCCAGTGAGCGGTAGTGCATCGCCTCCCGGGACCACGGCCAGAGTTTGTCCGGGGCGTCGCCCCGAAAGATATGCCCGCGGATGTCCGCGTCGGCCCGGGCCGCCGCCGGAAGCCCCCACCCGTACGGCAGGGCCGCCGCGCAAAAAGCCGCCGCAGTGCCCCGCAAAAAACCTCTGCGCGTCAACGTGATCATGGACATCGCCTCGCCGCTGCCAGGCTGGAAAGCTTCAGCAGCATCATCAAGGCAATCGCACCAAACAGACCCCCGTAGGGAATCAGCACCAGTCCCATCATCAGCGGCCCGGCCGCCGCGCCGGCCAGGTCCGCCCCGAAGGCCCGGGCCGCGGCCGCCAAACCGCCGCCGCGACACCGCACCGCCGCCGGGAATTGAAGACCGGCGGCCAGGGAAAGGGCCAGCCCGAAACCGACGAAGACAACGCCTGGCCGGCCGGGTCCGCCCAGGGCCAGGAAGCCGGCCAGGCCCGCCAGCAGCAGGATCATGGCGGCATCGGCCCCAACGAGCAGGCGGCCTCCCCAAGCTGGACGGCGTGCCGCCAGCAGGGCGCCGGGCATCAGACCGGCCAGGAAGGCGGTGACGATCAGCCCGAGCTGGTGGTAAATGTAGCCGCGGATGACCTGAAAGGCAAAAATCACCAGGATCTCGCTGCCCATCACCACCGCGCCGCTCGTCCACAGCACGTACTCGGCGGCCCCCATGCGCCGCAGGCAGAAGGCCGCCAGGACGGTCGTCGCCAGGGCGAAAAGGGTCGGCGAGGTGGCGAACTTGGCGAACCAGGCGGCGAACATCACCCGGATGAGCTGCGGATTGAAATCGGTGTTCACCGGGGCCGCCGGGTCCAGCGCGGCTTCCAGCGCGGCGATGCGCCCGGGGTCGATGTCGCCGTAAAAATACGGCCCGGCGTAGGTGGTGGGAATCCCCTTGGCCGCCAGCCGCTCGGGGATATCCAGCGGGACGGGGTCCTGGCGGCAGAGAAAAAACACCCGCTCCCCGGGCAGAACCGCCACGTGACGGAAACAGCGCGCCGCCGTCTGCCTCAGGATCGAAAGCTTGCGCGCCTGGACCGGGGCGATGTAGTTGGCATAGCCCTCCACCGAAAAACTCAGCACCCCGCCCGGCCTCAAGTGGTCGGCCGCCAGCCGGAAAAAAGATTCGGTGAAATAGCGGTTGAGCTGCAGGGTATCCGGTTCGGCAACGGCCAGGACAATGGCATCGTAACGCCGCCCGGTGGCGGCCAGGTAGGCCCGGCCGTCCTGGTGGATCCGGTTTACGGAGGCGTCGGCCGGCATGAGACCGGCGGCGATCTGGAGCCGGACGGCGGCCGGATCGATTTCCACATAATCCACCGTATCCAGCCGATACTTTTCGAGCTCTGCCAACATGGCACCGGAACCACCGACCACCAGGACGGCCGACGGGCGGTCCACCACGGCCAGCGGATAATGCACGGCCGCCTCCGCGCCCGCCGGGTCGCGGGTCGTCACCGCCGGCCGGCCGTCGCGAAACAGGGTCGCCTCGCCCTGGTCCTGGAAAACGGTAAGGCGTCCGTAGCGCGTCTCCTCGTAAAAAAGCGGACGCCCCCGGCCCATGTCCACCGTAGCGGTCTCCACCCACGCCCCAGCGCCCAGCACCAATCCGGCTCCCGCCAGGGCCGGCGCCAGCACCCGGCGCGGCACGTTACTGCTTTTCAACAATACGGCGGCCGCGGCCAGCAGGGGCGCCCCGGCCGACATCAAAGCCGTCATGGGAGTGGTACACCAGACCAGGACAAAGGCAAAAATCGCCCCGCCGGCCACGTTGCCCACGTTGTCGAGACCGTAGACCCGGGCGGCAGTGGCGGCCGGCCGTAGCGCCCGCAGGAGGGCCAGGGCCCGGGGCACCAGGAAGCCGGCCAGGAGGCTGTAAGGCGCCACCGTGAGCACGATGAAGCCCAGGATGGGATAGAACCCGGCGCTGGTGCCGGGGGCAAAGAGCTGGGCCCGCAACCACCGGATCGACAGGAGGGTGACCGTGGGCAGCACCGTCATCGCCAAAGCCCAGGCCGCCAGGCCCCGGGCGCGCCGCAGGGCTTCGGCGGGCAAGCCGAGGACGGCCAGGCGGGCCCCCAGCCCCCCGGCCGCCAGCCAGGCGAAAAGGGTGACGGCGATGACGAACTCGTTGCCGGAAAAGCGGGTCATCAACTCGCGGACGATGACCAGTTGGGCCACCGTGGCCTGGATGCCGGCCGTCAGTACCACCGCCTCGGCCGCTTTGCCCCGGTGCCCCGGCGTCATGGCGCCCCGCTAGGAAGAAGAATGACTGTCGGAAGGTTCTTCGAAGTAGACCACCTGGTAGGTGGATACCTGGACCTCTCCCCGGCGCCAGGCCTCGGGGCTGAGCCCGGCCTTGAGGCAGAGATGGTCCAGAAAGGCCTCGGCCCGGGGGAGCTGCTCCCACACCTGGGGCAGAAAGGTCGCGCTGCGCGACCCCTGGCGCAGGATCACGCCGTCGACGCCCGGGCGCAGCCTGGCCACGAGGTCGTCGGCATCCCGGTAGTCCAGGGGAGCCGGCGGCGTCAGGATGCTCACCTCGATGGCAACCTGGTCGAGCTCTTCGGCGGTAAGGGGAGCAAAGCGGTAGTCGTTGAAGGCGGCGTTGAGGGCGTTGCGCTGCACCCCCTGGCAAATCGTTTCCTCGGCCGCCAGCGAGCCGATGCATCCGCGCAGCCGGCCATCGATCTTCAGGGTGACAAAGGTGCCGCTGCGGCGCTGAAAAGCCGGTTCCTTGGCCGCCTGGGCGGCAAGGTCCCCCTCTCCCGCCGCCCGCCCCAAGCGCCGGGCGATGGTCTGGCGGGCCAGTCGGACCAGGAGTTGCCCCTGGGCCTCGGTGAGCTGAAAACTCGATGCGGTTTCGTTCATGGGATCATCTCCGAAAAAGGCGACCGTGGCGTAGCCCACGATCCAGTCGCTGGATCCTTGAGGTGCATCGCCGCTGTTACTGTAGTGCACCAGGACAGGTTGCCAGTGCCGCTGCCGGGCCAGGGTGGCGAGCACGGCCAGGGGAATCTTGCCGCAGGCGCTGTTTTCCCGGGCCAGCAGGCCGGGGCCGTCAAGAGCCAAGATCAAGTCCAGCGTCCGGCGGTCGTAATCGCGTGCCTTGGACGGCGGCAGCCCGTGGGACAGGTCGCTGCTGACCACCAGCAGCGTGTCCCCATCGACGATGGCGCCGATTTCCCGCGTCATCCCCGCCAGGTCTCCGGGCCCCATCACCACGGGAACGACCTGGAAATCTTGCAGCGCGTACTGGAAAAAGGGCAGCAGCACCTCGATGGCGTGCTCCCGGCGGTCGGAAGCCTCGACGGCGCGAAACAGCCCCGAGCGCCTCAGGGAACGGGCATCCGGATGCAGCCGGACGCTGCCCAAGGGCGTCTTCCACGCATCTGCGTCGCTCACTGCCCCGTTGCGCAATCCGACCCGGTGGTCCGGTCCCAGGATCACCACCTTGGCCCACCGCTTCCCACGCATCAGCGGCACCGCGTGGGCCGCGGTCAGACCGCTGAACCCGTAGCCGGCATGGGGCATGACCAGGGCCCGCAGGCGGCCGGCGGGCCGCTGGGGCAAGGACGACGGCCGGACTTGCGCCACCAGGGCTTCGATCTGCCCGGTCAAGTCGGTCGCCGCGGCGGGATAAAATTGACCGGCCCACACCGCCCGGCGGACGTGCTCCGCGCACCAAACGGTGCGGGGAAAAGAGATGAACAGTCCGAGCCAAACGATGCCGATGATGACAGGCCATCGCCGTTTGGCCATGGGACGCACCATGGGCAGTCCCCTGCATCTTTGGACAGGCTCCGGCATCATGGCCTCTCCTGTCTGTAATGCTTTCCCGCCCCGCCGTTGGAGGCAGCGGTTTCGGTCCACGCACGTGGAGCCGGGGGCGATGGAAAGGCGCCCGGTCAGACCTTGGCGGGGGCGGCAGGCGGATCGAACAGAAACTGGTGACGAATCTGAAGAAGGCGATCCAAGACCTGGTTGCGCGCATCGAGGCTCAGCACACAGGTTCCCTCTTGGGGTCGCAGGGATTGGGGCTCTACCAACAAGTCGACGACATCGAAGAACAATTTTTCAGGAATATTCACGTTCATAACGGACCGTCCTCTTTTCGGAGCAAAAATACTCCATTGCTGTCTATTATTTGATGCGCGCCGGAACTGTCAACCCGGTTTTTACCGGGGATTCAGCTCCCCGGCATACGCAAGATACAGACACAAGCTTGATTGACATGCTAGATGTGGTATCTAATATGCAGTATATACCGGATCGAATACCGGCTCTGGGCTCGTCCCGAGCAAAAGGAGCGGCCAAATGGCGAAAAAAGCCAAAACCTTGACTACCGAAGACGGCCATGGCGTGGACCTCGAGCCTTGTCAGCGAAGCGACGAGGTGGTCAGCGACGAGCGCCGCCCCCGCCTGTGCGACAACGCCCGGGCCGTGCTGGCCCGGCGCTACCTGCGCAAGGACGACCAGGGCAACCCGGTGGAAACCCCCGCCGACATGTTCCGCCGGGTGGCGCGCCACGTGGCCCAGGCCGAAAAGGCCTACGGCGGCGCCGAGGTTGCCGCCGACATGGAAGCGCGTTTTTTCGACCTCATGGCCGACTTGAAGTTTTTGCCCAATTCTCCCACCCTCATGAACGCCGGCCGCCGCCTGGGGCAACTGGCCGCCTGTTTCGTGCTGCCGGTGCAAGACTGCATGGAGGGAATCTTCGAAACCCTCAAGCAGTCCGCCATCATTCACAAGAGCGGGGGCGGCACCGGCTTCTCCTTTTCCCGCCTGCGTCCCAAGAACAGCAAGGTGGGCACCACCGGCGGGGTGGCCTCGGGGCCGGTGTCGTTCATGAAAATCTTCAACACCGCCACCGAGCAGGTCAAGCAGGGCGGCACCCGCCGGGGAGCCAACATGGCCGTCCTGCGCGTCGACCATCCGGACATCATGGAGTTCATCCATTGCAAGCAGGACAACGATACCCTCAACAACTTCAACATCTCGGTGGCCGTCACCGATGCCTTCATGGAGGCGGTGCGCGAGGACAGCGAGTACGATCTGATCGACCCGCACGACGGGCGGGTGGCCGGACGGCTCAGGGCCGCCGAGGTCTACGACGCCATCATCCTGCAAGCCTGGCGCAACGGCGACCCGGGCGTTCTCTTCATCGACCGCGTCAACCGGGACAACCCCACCCCGGCCCTGGGGGAAATCGAGAGCACCAATCCCTGCGGCGAGCAGCCCCTGCTGCCCATGGAGGCCTGCAACCTCGGGTCGATCAACCTGGACCGGTTCGTGGTGGACACCGACCAGGGGCCGGCCATCGACTACGACGCCCTCGCTGAAACGGTGCGGCTGGCGGTGCGCTTCCTGGACGACACCATCGACGTGTCGCGCTACCCGCTGCCGGAAATCGAGCGCATGGTCATGGGCAACCGCAAGATCGGGCTGGGGGTGATGGGGTTCGCCGACCTGCTCTTCCAGTTGTCGATCCCCTACAACTCCCCCGAGGCCCTGGCCTGCGCCGAGTCGGTCATGGCCTTCATCCAGGAAACCTCCCGCCAGGCCTCCAGGGAGCTGGCCGAGGTGCGCGGGGTGTTCAAGAACCACGCCTGCAGCGTGTTCAAGGACCAGCCCGAGGCCCGCTACCGCAACGCCACCACCACCACCATCGCCCCCACCGGCACCTTGAGCATCATCGCCAACTGCTCCAGCGGGATCGAGCCCCTCTTTGCCCTGAGCTTCGTGCGCCGGGTGATGGACGACGACCGGCTGTTGGAGGTCAACCCGCATTTCGAGGCCGTCGCCCGCCAGCGCGGCTTCTACAGCACCGAGCTGATGAACCGCATCGCCCACACGGGAAGCATCGCCGCCATGGAGGAAATCCCCGAAGACGTGCGCCGGGTGTTCGTCACGGCCCACGACATCTCGCCGGAATGGCACGTGCGCATGCAGGCCGCTTTCCAGAAACACACCGACAACGCCGTCTCCAAGACGGTCAACCTGCCAAAAGGCAGCAACGTGGAGGACGTGCGGCGCGTCTTCGATCTCGCCTTCGAACTCGGCTGCAAGGGGGTGACCATCTACCGCGACGGGAGCAAGGCCAACCAGGTGTTGAGCGTCGCGCCGGTGTCCGAAACCGGTTCCGGCTTCTCGGCCATCGTGCGCCAACGCCCCGAGACCCTCGACGGGTTCACCACCAAGATCCGCACCGGTCTCGGGCAGCTCTACGTCACGGTGACCGAGTATGACGGCCGCCCCTTCGAGGTCTTTGCCACCATCGGCAAATCGGGCCGCAGCACCACCGCCAAGACCGAGGCCATCGGCCGCCTGGTGTCACTCGCCTTGCGCTCGGGGGTCATGGTGGACGAGGTCATCGACCAGCTCAAGGGCATCGGCGGCGAGCATCCCGTTTTCCAGGAAGGCGGGCTGGTTCTCTCGATTCCCGACGCCATCGCCCGGGTGCTGGAGCGGCGCTACCTCGGCGACCGGCGCATCCGCCGGGAAAACGGCACGCCGGCGCTCATCGGCGCCGTCTGCCCGGAGTGCGGCCAGACCATCAGCTTCGAGGAAGGCTGCCTGACCTGCCATTTCTGCGGCTATTCCAAGTGCGGGTAATCGAAAGGCGACGCGATGGTGGCGTTGACCTGCCTTTTCGATCAACCGGCTTGAGAAGGCCGCCTTGCCAAGCAGGCCGCAAGCAAGACCGGAGGCCGCATGTTCCAACTGGAAGAAGTCATCGACATCGCCGTCCGCCTGGAGGAAAACGCCGCCGCGGTCTACCGCCAGGCCATGGACCGGGTGGACCAAAACGCTTTCAAGTCCGTTTTGCAATGGATAATCGACGAGGAAAAACAGCATGCCCGGTGGTTCAACGACCTGCGCCAGCAGGCGGCAACAGCGGCAAACCCCATCGAGCGGGCCATGAACCGGGAGATGCTCGCCCAGATGATCGGCGAAAAGAGTTTTTCCCTCGACCAGGTCGATTTTTCCGCCCTGGCGGACGCGGACGCCCTCATCGATGTGCTGGTGGAATTCGAAAAGGATACGATCCTTTTTTACGAGATGCTCTCCGGGTTCATCCAGGAGGCGGAGGTGCTGGCCGGGCTGCGCACCATCATCGACGAAAAAAAACGGCACATCACCCATCTCGAGGCGCAGCGCCCGGCACCTTGACAAGGCCGCGGGCATCCGTATCCCCTTCCCGCAACAGCAGGACGTGCACCTCTACCCGCATCAGGCTTGAGCCATTCATAAAAAGTAAAAATGATCACTCCAGCGCCTGCAGACAAAAAACATTAAAACGGCGCCCATTGTGTCCACTACGTCCACTTTTTCCGCTGTGGTGATTTTTACGAGCTTGTCGAACTTTGCTCAGTCAGCACTTTCAAAACGGCGAAAACGGTGTCCGCCGTCAAACGCGCATCAACCAGATGGCCACCTGGAAATAGATGGCGATGCCCGCCGCATCGATGATCGTGGCGATGAACGGCCCGGCGGTCAGGGCCGGGTCCAGCCTGAGTTTTTTGAGCAACAGCGGCAGCAGCGCCCCCACTAGATTGGCCGTCAGCAGGGTGATCAGCAGGGCCGTCCCCACAATGTAGCCCAGCTTCAGATTTTCTTCCTGCCAAAAGACCCGCAGCAGGGCCATCACCCCCAGGGCCACCCCCAACGCCAAGCCCATGAGCAACTCCCTGGAAAAAACCCGGGGGAAATCCCGCGGCCGGATTTCTCCCAGCGCCATGGCCCGCACCACCATGGTGGCCGACTGGGTGCCGGCGTTGCCGCTGGCGCCGATGACCATGGGGATAAAAAACGACAGCGCCATCATCTGGTGAAGAATGTCGGCGTGGTAGGCCATGACCGAGGTGGACAGAATCGAGGTGAACAGCAGGATGGCCAGCCACCAGAAACGGCTCCAGAACAAGCGCCCCAGGCGGTGGCGCAGGTATTCCTCCTCGAAGGGCAGCACCGCCGAAATGCGCTGGAAATCCTCGGTGTTCTCCGCCTTGACGATGTCCATGGCATCGTCGAACGTCACGATGCCCAGCAGACGATTCTCATGGTCCACCACCGGCAGGGCAATGAGGTCGTACTTGGTCAACTGCTGCACCGTGGTATCGAGGCTGGCGTCGTGGGGCACGGAAATGACATCGGTGGTCATCACCTCGCAAAGCCGCTGGCGGGGCTTGGACATGATGAGGTTCCGCAGGCTGATCACCCCCAGCAGATGGCGCTCGGCGTCCGTGATGTAGACGTAGTAGATGGTCTCCCGGTTGGGCGCCTGCAGCCGCAGTTGCGCCAGGGCCTCGCCCACCGTGATATCGGCGGGTAAAAAGGCGTACTCGGTAGTCATCTCGGCGCCGGCGGTACCCTCTTCATACTCCCACAGGCGCATGGTGGCGTTGCGCTCCGCCTGGGCGATGAGCGGCATCAAAGCCTCGCTCACCTCCGGGTCCACCATCTTGAGCAAGTCAACCCGGTCGTCGGGCTCCATGTGCTCGATGAGCTGGAGCATGCGCTTGACGGGTCCGGCTTCCAGGCAGGCTTTCTGGGTTTCCATGGAAAGCCGGCTGAAGGTTTCGGCGGCCACCGAATTGCCAATCTTCAGCAGGATGTCCACCAGCTCGTTGGGATCGAGTTCGGCCCGTTCGAGGGTGTCGGCAATGTCCGAGGGATGCCGCTGGCGCAACACCTCGATGTCCCCCACCAGGGGATAGACCTCCGCTGCAGCGGCAGACTCGGCAGGCGTACTGGCGTTGGTGCAGGGTGCGCAGGTCACTGGGCGCCTCCTTTCCGCAAGGGTCTCCACGGCTGGAAACCGTTGCAGGCCGAAAGCGCCCGGTCTCTCAGAGAATGGGAGGGGGCGATGCGGGGGCCGGCCCGAACGGTTTCCGGGCGATGGCAAGCCAGGTGTTCAACGGAACCGGGTCATCCGGTTCATTCATTGGAGGATGGGGACTCGTTCCAGGGTCTCCGTCCATCGAGGTTCCTTCCTTTGCTGTCAGGTTCTGTTTTACCCAGCACGGGGCGGCCAAAACTGCCGCCGCCACCGGGGCAGCCTCCATTCGAGGCGGTGCACTCTAACTTCAGCCAGCGGTTCTTGTCAAGCGCAAGGCGTTTTGCCCCCAAGCACGGGGCGAAATTTAGCGCCGTTTGCCGCCCAACTGCCGCCGTTCGGCCGAAAGCTCTTCCAACAGGACTTTCAGGGTCCAGGTCTCCGACGTGGGGGTCAAGGCGGCCCACAGGGCCGACTGCATGCCGGTTTTCTTGCAGACGTTCATCAGGGTGTGCAGCTCGTTTTCGGTGATGCCGGCCACGATCACGGCCCGCTTGAGGGCCGATCCGACGCCGAGGCCGCTGTCGGCCGGCCGCTGAAACAGGTCACCGACCAGCACCGGGGCATCGCCGGCGGTGGCCCACACGACGGGCACGGCGGCAAGCCCCGCGAAATCGAGCACTTTCTTGAACCTGGGCTGGGCCTCGCGCCCGAATCCGCACAGCACCAGCTTGCGCGGTCCGTACAAGGCCTCGTCGGAGCGGGTAAGTTTTTCAAAGCGGGCGGCGGCCATCTGCTCGCTCCTTTTCGCGCGCCATTGGCGATGATCTGAGAAAGCGTTATCGGTTAGCTGTTATCGGTTATCGGTTATC
>DQXI01000093.1 GCA_011042305.1 Desulfobacteraceae bacterium | reverse complement strand
TGGATGAAACGGCGGCGGATGCGCCGCGGCTGGCCACCGACGAATCGCCGCCGGCCAACGTCAACGGCGCGGCCCTCGCCTTCCAGGACGTGGTGTTCGGCTACGCGCCGGACCGGCCGGTCCTCGACGGTTTGTCGCTGCAGCTGGCCCCCGGCGAGACCCTGGCCGTGGTGGGGCCCACCGGGGCGGGCAAGACCTCCATGATTCACCTGCTGCTGCGGTTCTACGAGCCTTGGCGGGGAAAGATCTATTTTGGCGGCCGCGATATCGCCACCCGGAAGGCGGCTGAACTGAGGCGGGAGATCGCCCTGGTGGCCCAGGAGCCGTTTCTTTTCTCCGACACCCTGGGCGCCAACATCTTTCCCGACGGCCCTCCGGCCCCGGAGACGGCGGCGGACTTGCTGGCCGCGGCCCAGTGCACCGACCTGGTGCAGCGCCTGCCCGAAGGCCTGGACACCCGCATCGGCGAAGGGGGGCAGACCCTGTCCAGCGGCGAACGGCAACTGGTGGCCATCGCCCGGGCCCTGGCCCGCGATCCGGCCCTGATCATCTTCGACGAGGCCACGGCCCACATCGACTCGGCCACCGAGAACCGGATCCAGACCGCCCTGGACCACCTGACCCGGCAGCGCACGGCGATTCTCATCGCCCACCGCTTGTCCACGGCCCGCAGCGCCGACCGGATCGCCGTTCTGCGCCATGGCCGAATCGTGGAAGAGGGCACCCATGAGCAGCTGCTGGCCCGCCGCGGGTTTTATCATCGCCTCTGCCAGCAGCAGGTTTGAGCCGGCAGCGGCACAAAAACCATAATGAGATATCGCTTGATAAATGGGAGCGGGCGTGCTATGGACAATTTTTCATTCTTATCAAGATCTTGAAACCCAACCGGACGTCAATTCCCCATCGGTTCACCGCTTATCGGCTGCGCCGATGACAGTCATTGCGCTCCGTGCGGTTCAAGCAATCACTGGCCGACAACAAGCAAAAAAGGAGGAAGGAAGATGGCGTATGATGCAACGAAGATGGCCGACTGGCAGATCTCGGAGGAAGCGGAAAAGAATATGCCCACGCCGGATGAATGGCGTGAGAAGCTGGGCCTGAAGCCCGAAGAAATCCTGCCCATGGGCCGGCTGGCCAAGCTGGACTTTCTCAAGATCATCAACCGCCTCAAGGACAAGCCGGACGGCAAGTACATCGAGGTAACCGCCATCACGCCCACCCCCCTGGGCGAGGGCAAGAGCACCACCTCCTGCGGCCTGATGGAAGGCCTGGGCAAGCGCGGCGTCAACGTCGGCGGCGCCCTGCGCCAGCCTTCCGGCGGACCGACCATGAACGTCAAGGGGACCGCGGCCGGCGGCGGCAACTCGCTGCTCATCCCCATGACCGAGTTCTCCCTCGGGCTCACCGGCGACATCAACGACATCATGAATGCCCACAACCTGGCCATGGTAGCGCTGACCGCCCGCATGCAGCACGAACGCAACTACAACGACGAGCAGCTTCAGCGCCTCACCGGCATGCGGCGACTGAACATCGACCCCACCCGGGTGGAGATGGGCTGGATCATCGACTTCTGCGCCCAGGCCCTGCGCAACATCGTCATCGGCCTCGGCGGCCGCTATGACGGCTTCACCATGCAGAGCAAGTTCGGCATCGCGGTCAGCTCCGAGCTGATGGCCATCCTGGCCGTGGCCAACGACCTGGCCGATCTCAAGGAGCGCATCAACAACATCACCGTGGCTTTCGACAAGAGCGGCAAGCCGGTCACCTGCCGCGATCTGGAAGTCGGCAACGCCATGACCGCGTTCATGCGCAACACCATCAACCCGACCCTGATGTGCACCGCCGAGTACAACCCTTGCATGGTTCATGCCGGCCCCTTCGCCAATATCGCCGTGGGCCAGAGCTCGATCATCGCCGACCGTGTCGGCCTGAAGCTGTTCGACTACCACGTTACCGAGTCGGGCTTCGCCGCCGACATCGGCTTCGAGAAGTTCTGGAACGTCAAGTGCCGTTTCTCCGGCCTCAAGCCCCACGTGTCGGTGCTCACCGCCACCATCCGCGCCCTGAAGATGCACGGCGGCGGCCCCAAGGTTGTCCCGGGCATCGCCATGCCCGAGGAGTACAAGAGCGAGAATCTCGAGCTGGTGGAAAAGGGCATCGAGAACATGGTCCACCTCATCGGCGTGATCCGCAAGGCCGGCATCAACCCGGTGGTGTGCATCAACCGCTTCTACACCGACACCGACGCCGAAGTCGCCCTGGTCAAGAAGGCAGCCGAGGCCGCCGGCGCCCGCTGCGCCGAATCCAACCACTGGCTCAAGGGTGGTGACGGGGCCCTGGAATTCGCCGACGCCGTCATCGACGCCTGCAACGAGGAGAACAAGTTCGAGTTCCTCTACCCGCTGGAGATGAAGCTGCGCGACCGCGTGGACCTCATCGCCAGGGAAGTCTACGGCGCCGACGGCGTCGATTGGTCGCCGGAAGCCACACAGAAGGCAAAGATGCTCGAAGAGGATCCCAAGTACGCCGATTTCGCCACCATGATGGTCAAGACCCACCTGTCCTTGACCCATGACCCGACGCTCAAGGGCGTGCCCAAGGGCTGGCGGCTCCCCATCCGCGACGTGCTCATCTACTCGGGCGCCAAGTTCCTCTGTCCCTGCGCCGGTACCATCAGCCTGATGCCGGGCACCGGCTCCAACCCGGCCTTCCGCCGCATCGACGTCGATCCGGCGACCGGCAAGGTGAGCGGACTGTTCTAAACAGGACAATCGCACGAGCAAAACGGCCCGGGAACATTCCCGGGCCGTTTTGCTTGAAAAGAAAAAGCCGAACCGTGAAACACCCCTTTCCCGTCCTGCTCGTCAACCCCTTCTACCCCATCGACGAGACCCCGTCGCCGCCCCTGGGCCTGGCCTGCCTGGCCGGCGCCCTGGAGGCGGCCGGATGCGAAGTGCGGATTCTCGACCTCGTGGTGGAGGCCTACCACCCCGAACGTCTGCAACAGGTCCTCGAAACCTTCCAACCCCGCATAGTGGGCGCCACCTCGGTGACCATGACCTTTGACCATGCCATGGGGGTACTGGCGGACATCAAGGCCCTGGCCCCCCGGGTGGTGACGGTGATGGGCGGGCCGCACGTCACTTTCTGGGCCGGGGAGACTTTAACGCGCTACCCGGCGGTGGACATCGTGGCCCGAGGCGAGGGCGAAACCACCATCGTCTCCTTGGCCCTTGCCCTGGCGGCGGATAACGACTGGTCGCAACTGCCGGGAATCGTCTTTCGCCGCGGCGGCGCGGTCATCGACAACGGCTGGCCAGCGCCCCAGGCCGACCTGAACGCCCTGCCCCCACCGGCCCGCCACCTGCTGCCCCTGGGCCGCTACCGGGCACTGCACATGCCCATCAGCATGACCACCAGCCGCGGCTGCCCCCACGGCTGCATCTTCTGCGTGGGCCGCAAGATGGTGGGCGCCCGGGTGCGCTACCGTGACCCGGTGCGGGTGGTGGATGAACTGGCCGACATCGCCGCCTACGGGTTTCACCAGGTCAACCTGGCCGACGACCTGTTCACCGCCAGCGCCGGCCATTGCCGGGCGGTCTGCGAGGAGATTCTCAAGCGCGGCCTGGAGGTGCGCTGGACATCGTTTGCCCGGGTGGACACGGTCTCCCCCGACATGCTGAAGCGGATGCGCCAGGCCGGCTGCCAGGCGGTGAGCTTCGGCATCGAGTCGGGAGACCCCGGGATCCTCAAGACCATCCGCAAGGGAATCACCCTGGAGCAGGTCGAAGCGGCCGTGGCGATGTGCAACGCAGCCGGCTTGATGCCCCACGGCTCGTTCATCCTCGGGCTTCCCGGCGAGACGCCGGAAACCATCGAACGGACCCTGGCCTTCGGCCGCCGCCTGGAGGCCATGGGCGCCTCCTACGGCTTTCACCTCCTGGCCCCTTTCCCCGGCACCCGGGTGCGCGACCGGGCCGCCGAATACGGGCTCAAGATTCTCACCGACGACTGGCGCCAGTACCACGCCAACCGGGCCATCGTGGAAACCGCCACCGTTCCGGCGGCCCGCCTGGACGAGATCGCCGGCGGCTGGAAAGAGCGCTTCGATACCTACCTGGGCGACATCCAGCGGCGCATGGGCACCGGCGAGGCCAGCGCCGATGAGGCGGCCACCATCGTCAACCTCGAACGCACCGTGCTCCTCTACGACCTGATGATGGGCGAGCTGCTGGAAAACGACGCGGGAGAGGCCCAAAACCTCGATCCGGCCACTTCCCTGGAAGCCTTGAGCCGGCGCCTGGCCGCCCGCTGTCGCCACGGCGCCCCCGCCATCCACGCCGCCCTGGCGTACACCCACGCCCAGGGCAACCTGCGTCGCCAGCGGGACGAAAGCGTATGGCGCTGGCGGTGGGTGGATCGGCTATAGGCGATAAGAGACAGGAACCGGCTTTTCCGGAAATCTTGGTCAAGCAGGCCAGGTAACGAGGCGGGGCACTTTCGCCGGTTGGCCAACCGGCATACCCAGTCGTGCGGCTCGTGGCATGATCATCCGCCTATCAGCATAATTCGTACGAGCCAAGTCCCTGTTTAGGCCGTCAAGTCCCGAGTCTCCCAAATGGCAAGAAAGAGAGAACCGCTCAGCGGTCGGCGCTCATGACACAGTGGACGAGGATTTTAGCGGCAATACGGGCGGCGGTGAACTCTGAAACCTGGGTGCCGGGGATCTTGACCAGCTCGTTGATGTCCGCGCCGATCACCCGGCGCCGGGCACCCACGGCGGCCAGCAGGGCGAGCAGTTGGCGGTAGCTCAAGCCCCCCGGCTCCGGGGTGCCGGTGCCGGGGATGACGGACGGATCGAGGCCGTCCAGGTCGATGGTGAGATACACCTTGGGGCTGAGGCGGGAAATGACTTCCGCTATCCAGCTGTTGTCATTTGAATCGATGCGGTGGGCGTAGACCGGCTTAAGGCCGTTTTCGACCACATACCGGTGCTCTTCGGGGGAAAAGCTGCGGATGCCCACCTGCACGAAGGGCAGGCGGGCTTCGTCAGCCACCCGCCGCATGACGCAGGCGTGGTTATAGCGGCTGCCGTTCCAGGTGTCGCGCAGATCCAGGTGGGCATCGATCTGCAGTACGCAGGCATCGGGAAACCGTTCGGCCACCGCCAGCGCCGGGCCGATGGTAACAGCGTGGTCGCCGCCCAGGATCAGCGGAAAGCGCCCGGCATCCAGGACGGCGGCCGTCGCGGCCTTCATCTCCGCTACGGCCGCATCGGGAGGGCCGCCGGGCCGCAGCGGCGCGGCGGTGTGGATCGGAAGGCCGGTCCAGTCGAGAAGGGTTTCCTCGTCAATGCGCTCCAGGGCGTCGGAAGCCGCCAGCAGGTGCAGCGGTCCGTCGGCGCTGCCGGTGCCGTAGGAAGCTCCCTGCTCGTAGCAGAACGGCAACAGCACCACCCGGGCCTCATCCAGCGGCGCATTGTCGATCTCGCTGGGGGCGAAATGCGGCGCGGCGGGCATGGCCGGCTACTTGACGAAGATGGCGGCGGCCAGCACCGTGGTCCAGTAGTTGCCCTCGGCTCCCAGGGCGGCGGCGGCGATGTTCTGGGAGTCGACGATCTTGCCGGACATGGTGTACACTTCACGCCGTTCGTCGTAGTCCTTGTTGGCGTCGAATTCGATGCCCAGGGTGTTGGCCAGCATGCTGGCGGCCAGGTCCTCGGCGTAGTCGCCGGCCTCCGACTCGGTCTCGCCGAAGCCGTGATGCTCGGAAAGGTAGCCGTACATCCCCTTTTCCGACGGCAGGGCCAAGCCGACGGCCGCCACCAGGCGGCGCCCCGGTTCCCGGCTCTCTTCGCGAGCCATCACGCAGTGGGTGATCTCACCGGGTTCCAGCCGCTTCAGGCCGTTGTCGATGTCGATGATGTTGCAATGGGGCGGGAAAATGGACGATACCGTCACCAAGTTCAGATGCGCTATGCGGGCGTTGCGCAGGGCATTCTCGAAAGAGGCCAGTTTTTCCTTGGCCACACCGACCCCCTTGGTGAAAAACATGTATCTGGGAACGTACATGCCGAAACCCTCCGTTGCCGTTGACCTTAAGGCGTTGCCTTTTTCGCAAACGGCGCCACTATTAGTGGCTCTGCCGGGAGCTGTCAATGAAAATCGATAGCGAAAAATCGGAGCAAATCGCACCGGCGGCGCAGGAGCACATCAGCCTGGATCTCTCACGGCACTGCATCCAGACTGCAACTCGGCGGTGCTATGAGAAAACCCTCTCCGAGTGCCTGCGCGCAAAGGGCGAAAGCGGGGTCCTGGAGCGGCGGGTGGATTTGCTGCGGCAGGCCCTGGAAACCCTGGATTTCGGACTGCTGCGCAGCCGCTGGCCCGAGCTGGCTGGCGGCGGCACGGCCGTTGTCGCCTTGAGCCGCCAGGAGGGCCGCATCCTAGTGCACCTCGACGCGCAAAGCTTTCCGGCGCCATTGCGAAAGCGCACCGGGACGATGACGGGCAAATAGGCTGCCTAACCCTGGTCGGCTTCGTAACTTTCCTGGCGGCTGATGTTCCGGTAGCAGAGGTAGTAGGCCATGACATTCTTGATGTAGCGCCGCGTCGCCCTGTAGGGGGGAATCCCGTTGTACCGGCGCACCTTCTCGGGGCCGGCGTTGTAGGCGGCCAGAGCCAAGGCAGGGTCATCGGCCACGGTGTCCATCAGCTGGCGAAAATAGCGGACACCGGCGGTGATGTTGTGCTCCGGGTCGAAGCTGTCGGCCACACCGAGAGAACGCGCCGTCTGGGGCATGATCTGCATGAGCCCGCGGGCGCCTCGATCAGAAACCGCCCGGGGGTTATAGCCCGATTCGGCCATGATGATAGCCTTGACCAGGGCGGGATCTACGCCGTAACGGTTGGCAACGCGGTTGATGATGGAATGGTAAAGGTGGTGGGTTCGACGGACGTGGCGCATGTAACGGGCGTCACTGCGAACCACCGGGATGGGACGGCCCCCGATACGGGTGTCCGGTTCGGGTGACGCCATGGCAAGCGGCCTGACGGTGACCTCGGTTTGTGTCTGCGCAACCGCAAGGCGTGCGGGCTCCGAAGTCCGAAAGCTCTGGTCGGCCCAACAGACGCTGACCACCAACAGCAGCGCGGTCACGGGCCACACCCAATGCAAGCTTCGGGAGCGGTCCGGGCGTATGAACGCGGGATCCTCCATGAATGTCCTCCTATCTCATGCATGTATTGAATCAAAGATAGGTAAGACAGTCCACGACGCCTGTCAACCCCTGGAGGTAGCGACGCACCGGCGGATCACGCCTCCGGCAGGCTGAACCGCCAGGCGCAGAACCATTCTTCCGGATGCGGATCCGGGGGGCAGCCAACGCATTCGGTGACAATGCGTTCGTCGATGGCACGGGCGAATTCGGCGTACTCCACCAACCCGGCCGATTTGCAGGGATAATCGTCCAGACCTTTGCGCTTGCGGGCGGCCTGGACCCGGCATTTGTTCATCTGGAACATAAAGGCATCCGGCCCTTCGTCGACGATCGACTGGACGTTGATGGCGGCATAGAGGCGAAATCCGAGGGCCCGCTTGAGCCCCTCGAGCCCGGGGCGTTCGCCAAGGCCCAAATACTGGCGGATCGACCAGGCCTCCAGGGGCGAAAAATGGGCCCAGCAGGAATCGTTGCAACGCTTGGCGTTGTTCATCCCGCTGGCAAATTCCACTGCCTGGAACCAGACGCCGTCATTGGCCAGCCAGTTGACCGAGACCGCCTTGAGCAGGGCCCGGAGCTCTTCGGTGGACATCCGCCGCAGGGCCACCGGCAACCCGTCCTCCATCTCGATGCCCAAAGTCTCGGCCAGCCGCTTTGCCTGTATGCCGGCGCTGCGCGCCGAAGCGGTTTTCAGGGCCTGCAGGCTGCGGGCCTCTCCCATTTGGTGGCGCACTTCGGCGTACCACAGGCCATAGTGCAAAACGATGCGATGGAAGAAATCGACGATCAGCTTGAGGGTGTCGTCGTGGTTGAGGTCGTCGATCCGTCGTGGCACATCCTTCATTCTTCCTTCCTTTCCCCTGCTGCTTGCGCCATGTTTGGCGACGGGCGATGGAAATCCGAACGGATCTCCGGCGCCCGTCGATCTTCACGATGCCCCGGTCGCTTGCGGCCAGGTCTTCGCGACGGCTCAATCATTGTAAATCACCGCCAGGATCACGGCCCTGTCGTGGGCTGCAGTGATCAGGTGCGGCGTGGTGGACAGGTAATAGGCGCTGTCGCCCGGGGTCAGATCGAAGCGTTCGTCGCCGATCTTGAGCATCACCTCGCCTTCGAGCACGAAGATGAACTCCTCTCCTTCGTGCACCGATTCGCTCTGGTCCGGATCGGATTCCAGCTCCACCACCAAGGCCTCCATATGCCGGCCTTTGACCTCGGGAGCCAAGCTCATGTAGGTGTAGGCTTGGCGGGTCCCCTTGCCCGTGGTACTGCGGCTGACCACCTTGCGGTCCGCCTTCCGGGTGACGGCGTAAAGCCGATCCCCCACCCCCGACACCAGGCGTCCGAAGGCACCTTCCAGGGCCTTGGACAGACGCATCAGGGTCCCGAGCTGGGGCTGTACCTGCCCGTTTTCGATCTCGTCCAGCAGGTCCACCTCGAAGCCGGTCATCCGCGACAGGGTTTCCAGGGTCAGGCCCTTTTCCTCCCGCAAAAGCCGGATCCGCCGGCCCACGTCCACCGGTCCGCCGCCGGTGGCCGCGGCCGGGATCTCCCCGGTCAGGTCTTCGAAAAAATCGACGTTGATGTAGGGTTTGGGTGTCTCTTCGCTCGCCATTTGGGCCCCCTCGTCGTAATCCTTTTGGGTTGATTGTCCTTGCGCCAAAAACCGTTCAGGAAAGATAACGCTCCGGCAGCCGCGCTTCCGGGGTCCAGTCCGCCGGCAGCTTCTGGCCCGGGGTCTCCCCCAGCTTGGCCTTGCGCTGCTGAAGCCCCGGCCGGGCGAACTCCATGTGCCCCCCCTTGAGGGTGCGTCCGTTGATCACCGCCTCAGAGCGCAACCGTTTGCCCGCGGTGCGCTCCATCTGCCGGCCGAGCCACAGCACCCGGTCCACGTCGTAGCCGTGCTCGATTCCCATCTCGTCGATCTGCACCAGCAAGTCTTCCAAGCACACAAGCCCCACGTAGCGCGGATCCTTGTAGTAGTACTCGCCGGTGCCGGGCACCGGGCAGTCGTCGAGAAAGTTGGCCGGCTGCCCCCCGAGCCCGCCCAGGGTGGCCTCGAATTGGGTGATGCCAGCTTGCAGGGCCGCCAATACCGAAGCGCTGGCAACCCGCTTGGTCTCGTGAAAATGGGCAATGTGCAGGCGGGGGTCGGGGATGGCGTCCAGGATCATGGAAAAATAGCGGTAGACCTCGGGGGCCGAGGCGCTGCCGTCGTGGTCGGCGTGCTCGATGTCCGAGGCGCCGATCTCCAGCCAGCGCTTGGTGAACTCCACCGCGTCTTTCAGATCGGTGGCCCCGGCGATGGGGCTGCCCCAGATGGTGCTCACCGTGCCGCACATCTTCAGCCCCGCATCGGCGCACTTGCGGCAGCAGCGCTCAGCCTCGCGCCAGTAGTCGGGCAAGGTGGTCCCGGAATTCGCGAAGTGGTGCTCCTCCTCGGTGGAGACCATCATCAGGCAGCGGTCCGGCCCGATGCCCTGCTGTTTCAAGGCGATGGCCCGGTCCACGGCCCCTTCCCGGATGGTGACGGCGGTGATGCAGATCTCGTCGTAGTTGACACCGCGCTTGGCGCAGGAGTTCTTGAAGCGATCGGAGCGCAGGGCGCGAAGCACTTCCTCGGCGTCGGAGAACTGTGGCATCAGGTAGGGGTTGCCGAGGTTGGTTACCTCGATGTCGCGGCAGCCGGCATAGATCATCTCCTGGGCGTAGAAGATCTTGGCTCGGGTGGAGATGAATTTTTCCAGGTGCTGAAACCCGTCGCGCACCGTGATGTCGCCGATGGTCACCCGTCGCGGCATACGGGGAAAGATTTTCCAGTAGTCGTATTCGGTCATGGCGGCCTCCTTAAAGTGATTGACTAAAGTCTCGAGTGACTAGCGTGCCAGCGCGCCCTCACCAACCTTAGCTCACTTGTAACTTTTCCTATTTACCTTTATACACCGGCTTGCGCTTCTCTTTGAAAGCCGCAAGCCCCTCGAGCCGGTCTTCGGTACCGATGGTGTGCCAGTAGGCGGCCGACTCGATGGCCAGGCCGGTGTGCAGGTCGGTTTCCAGCCCGTGGTTGATGGCGTACTTGGCCTGGGCCAGGGCAATGGGGCCGCCCTCGCAGATCTGGGCGGCCAGGGAATGGCAAACGCCCATCAGGTCTTCGGCCAGGCAAACCTGGTTGACCATCCCGATGGCCAGGGCCTCGTCGGCGGCCACGCGCCGGCCGCTGAAGATCAGCTCCTTGGCCTTGCCCTTGCCCACCAGGCGCGGCAGGCGCTGGGTGCCGCCGGCACCGGGAATGATGGCCAGGCGGGTCTCGGTGAGCCCCATGGTGGCGGTATCGGCCGCGATGCGGATGTCGGCGGCCAGGGCCAGCTCGGTTCCGCCGCCCAAGGCCACCCCGTTGACCCCGGCGATCACCGGCACGGGCAGCTGTTCGATGTCGGTGAACAGGTTGCGGATGGTGTAAATAAAAGTTTTCACCTGCTCGGGGGACAGCGTGGCCCTCTCCTTGAGGTCGGCCCCGGCGCAGAAGGCCCGTCCGGCGCCGGTGATGATGACGGCCCGCACCTGCGGGTCGAAGCGCGCCCCGTCCACCGCCGCCTTCAGGGCGCGGAGCAAATCGAAGTTGAAAGCGTTCATCGCCTCCGGTCGGTTGAGGGTCCACACCGCCACCTGGTCGATCATCTCGGTCTTCAAAATCGGTTCGCCCATCGGCCAGTCTCCTTTCCGGCGCGGTCAGCAGCCGATATGCCGCGAAATGACGATCCGCTGCACTTCGCTGGTCCCTTCGCCGATGTCCAGCAGCTTCTGATCACGGTAGAAGCGTTCCACGTCGTAGTCCTTCATCAGCCCGTAGCCGCCGTGGATCTGGACCGCGTGGTTGACCACCCGGCCCATCAGTTCGCTGCAGTACAGCTTGGCCATGGCGGCTTGCAGCTCGAAGGGACGGTTGTGATCGCGCAGCCAGCAGGCCTTGTAGAGCAAGTTGCGGCCGCACTCGAGCTCCATGGCGCAGTCGGCCAGCTTGAAGGCCACCGCCTGGAACTTGCTGATGGGTTGGCCGAACTGCTCCCGCTGCTGGGCGTAGCGCAGCGCCTTCTCGTATGCCCCCTGGGCCCCGCCGAGGCCCATGGCGCCGATGGACAGCCGGCCGCCGTCCAGGGTCTTGAGCATCTGCTTGAAGCCGTCGCCGATCTTGCCCAGGATGTTCTCATCGGGCACGCGCACGTCGTCGAAGTACAGCTCGCTGGTGTTGGAGCTGCGCCACATCATCTTGCCGTGCATCGCCTGGGCCTTGAATCCCGGGGTGCCGTGCTCCACGATAAAGCAGGTGTACTGGGGCTTGCCGTTGGGAAGCGTGCCGGTGACCGCCTGGACCGTCACTCCCAGCGACAGCTCGCAGGCCCCGTTGGTGATAAAGATCTTGGAGCCGTTGATCACCCACTGGTTGCCGTCACGCACCGCGGTGGTCTTGCTACCGCCGGCGTCGGAGCCGGCCGTCGGCTCGGTGAGCCCGAAGCCCCACAGGGCCTCCCCGGTGCACAGCTTGGGCAGGTAGCGGCGCTTCTGGGCCTCACTGCCGAAATAATAGATCGGTCCAATGCCCAGCGAGTTGCCCGCGGCGATGGTCGCCGCCTGGGATCCGTCCACCCGGGCGATCTCTTCCACGGCGATGATGTAGGAGACGTAATCCATGCCCTGGCCGCCGTATTCCTCGCCGACGAACATGCCAAACAGCCCGATCTCGCCCATCTTGCGGGTCAGCTCCGGGGAAAAGGTCTCGTTGTCGTCCAGTTCGCGGGCCACCGGTGCAATTTCGCTCTGGGCGAACTTGCGCACCTCGCGGCGGATCATCTCCTGTTCCTTGGTCAGATCGAAATCCACCCCCGACCTCCTTTTTTGAACCGTATTGCCTGTGGCGCCTGGGGCGCCGGCCGTTGTTACGGGCGCCGGCCATGCCTTGCCGGACGGCTTGGTCGTGCGTGATCCACAGTCCCCGTTCAGGCCCGAGCCGCCGAGGCGGGAACGTCGGCGCCGGGTTCCGTTTCCCGCTCGGCCCGCTTCAGGCCGCTGATGATGAAGTTTTCATAGATCTCGGCGATCTCGTCCACCGTGAGCCGGCCGTCAGGCTTGAACCAGGAAGCCCCGGCCGTGCAAAGGGTCAAGATGGCGTAGGAGAGAATCTTGTCATCCCCCGGCGCAAACACCCCCTGCCGGCGCCCGGCGCCGATGATCTCCTGGAACACCCGTTCGTAGGCGTCCCGGCGTCGGACGATTTCCCGGTAATGGGCCGCGTTGAGCCCTCTCAATTCACTGTTGGCGATGAAATTTTCCTTCTGGCGGCGCAGATGGAACTGCACATGCCCCCGCACGGCGGCCCGCATCCGGGCCTCAATGTCCCCGATGCCCTCCAGGCAGGACTCCAAGTGGGCCATGAGGTCATCCATCGTCTCCTTGAGGATGGCGAAAAGCAGGGCTTCCTTGCTCTCGTAGTGGTGGTAGAGACTGGCCTTGCGGATGCCGCTGGCCGCGGCGATTTCACTGATGCTGGCGGCGAAGTACCCTTTGCGGTAGAAAAGGTCGATGGCGGCCTGGCGAATGGTGTCCTTCATCGAGACGACGGGCATGGGAGATCCTTTACTGCGGCACTGGCGCCGCCGGTAACCGGAGAGGCGGCGGCCGATGAGGGCGCAGGCCCCAAAAAACAACCGACCGGCCGGTAGGCGCATTCCACTTTTCCATGCCCGCCGCGGGATGTCAAGAGCCGTCTTCAGAAAAGGGTCGGATACAGGCCGAACCTGGCCATCAACGGTTTGGCGCCGATCCTCTCGGTACGAAAACGGTCCAGGTAGTCTCCGGTGGGGTCCACGGGAGACACGGCTGCCGGATCCTTTCGCACCCAATCGGCCAGGGCGGCGGCGACCTGCGGGTCGAACTGGACGCCGGCGCCGGCTTCCAGCTGATCCAGGGCCCGGTCCAAAGGCACCGGAGCGATGTGAGGCCGGCCGGAGAGCATGCAGTCGAAGGCGTCGCAGGCTGCCAGAATCCGCGCGCCCAGCGGAATGGCCTCGCCGGCCAAACCGTCGGGATACCCTTTACCGTCGTAGCGCTCGTGGTGGTGGCGCACCAGCGGCACGAGGGCCTTGAGGCTGGTCAGGGGCGCCAGGATGCTGGCGCCGACCTCCGGGTGCAGCCGAATGATGTTCATCTCACGGGAGGACAGGCGCCCCAGGCGGCTCAAGATCCGGTCATGCATGCCGATCTTGCCGATATCATGGAGCAGACCGGCTTGATAGATCGTTTCGCCCTGGTGCGCCGGCAGTCCCAGGGCCACTGCGGTGCGCCGGGCGTACTGGGCCACCTTGAGCGAGTGGCCGTGGGTGAAGGGGTCCTTGGCCTCGAGGGCCATCACCAGCACCTCCACGGTCTGGCGGAAGGCGGCCAGCATTTGTTCATCGTAGCGCAAAGCCTTGTGCAAGGCCACGGCGCCCTGCTCGGCCAAGGCCCGAAGGAAGTTCCCTTCCCCGGGGGTGAGATGCCGTTGCTGCCCGAAGTAAACGGCCAACACGCCGGCATACGGGGCCACGATTTCCACCGGCAGCCCGATGACGGTGCGCACCCGTTTCTTGCCCAGGCGCTCCAGGTTGGGCAGCCGTTCATCGTAGCGCGCATCGTCGATGTAGATGGGCCCGCGGCGGTCGAGGGGGAAAATGGCCGCAAGGTCTCCATAGGCCACGCCGGCCAGGCTGGCGTAGTTGAAACCGCTGCTGACCCGGTGAACGATGCGGCCCTCGTCTTGATCCACCACCCAGAAAATTGCGCCTTTGGCCATCATGATCGAAGCCACCCGGGAAACGATGGCCGAGAGGATGCTCTGGATGTCCTCGCCGCCGTGAATGGCGCTGATGACACTGCGGAAGGTGTCAAAGTAGCGGCTCTGCACCAGAGTGAAACGGATGGCCGCCGCCCCCTGTCCGACAATGGCATCCAGGAAACGGATCTCGTCGTCGGTCAAATCCACCGGCCGGTCGAAGTAAATGCGCAGCAGCATGCGCATCCCGCCCACCAGCGCCACCGGCAAGCCCACGATGGAGACGATCCCTTCCTGCAGCGCCGCTTCCGGGTACTGCACCCGCGGATCATGGGCCACGTCCCGGATCACCACCGGCCCGGGGTCGAAGATTTCCGTCCGGCGTGGATCGGCGGCAACGGGTCCCTTCTCCAGGTAGGGCCGGCTCAACCCCCGGGCCTCCTCGATCCACAGCGTATGGGCCCCTGGCTCTAAAATGCGCAAGGTGCACCCCTTGGCATCGAGCACTTCGGCGATGCGCTCGAGCATCAGCCCCAGCACGCCGTCGAGGTGCTCTCCATCCTGGACAGCCCCGCTGATTTCACTGAATACTTTGAAAAAGCTGGAGAGGCGGCGATCCATGACACCTGTCTGTTGAATGCCGGCGGCCCGCTATGGGGAAATCGCTGCCCGCAATTAGCGCAGGCGCCACTGGGGCGGACGCTTCTCGGCGAAGGCGGTCAGACCCTCCTTGGCGTCCTCGGTGCTGCACAGGGCCGCGAACATCTCGCCCAGGTAATCCAGCGACTGGTGGTACGGCAGGTCGCTCATGGCGTAGATGCCCTGCTTGCCGATTTGCAAGGCCAGCGGGCTCTTTTCCGCCAGCTTGGTGGCCAGGGCCATGGCTTCCGCCTCGACCTTGTCGGCGGGCACCACCTTGTTGACCAATCCAAGGCGCTCGGCTTCCGTTGCGGGGATCATCTCCCCGCCCAACACCATCTCCAGGGTTTTCTTGCGGCCCACCAGGCGCGCCAGGGGCACGGCCGGCCCCAGGCAGATCAGCCCCACGTTGATCGCCGTGGTGCCGAACTTGCTGTTGTCGGCGGCCACGGCCAGGTCGCAGGCGAAGACCAGCCCGGCCCCGTTGGCGATGGCGTAGCCTTTGACCGCGGCAATCACGGGTTTTTTCATCCGGGCGATGGTGTGGTTGTGGGCGTCCATCTCCCGGATCAGGGCCCGGTACTCTTCATGGGTCTTGTTTTCGAATTGATCCAGGGCGATGCCCACGGAAAAATGCTTGCCAGCGGCCCGGATCACCACCACCCGCACCGCGTCGTCGGCATCCAGGTCGATCAAGGCCTTGTTGAGCCCACGGGCAAAGGGCACGGTGAAGGTGTTCATCTGTTCGGGACGGTTGAGCGTGATGATGCCGACGGGGGCCTGAACTTCTACCAGAATCGGATCTTGGGACATCGGGTCCTCCTTGTTTGAACCAGTTAAGCGTGATGTGTCCGTAGAAAGTGCCCAATTGTCATCCCGAGTGAAGCGAGGGATCTCTGCGTAAAACGGAAGGGATTCCTCGTCGCACGCTGCTCGGAATGACACACACTTTTCGGCACTCGTCATTTTAGATCGCTTTCAGTGGCGCCTGTACTTTAGTTCACTCTAAAAAGCCCACAGATACAACAAGCATCCCACGAAAACGAGGGTCAATACCGCGGCAATGGCCATCCGCCGGTTGGACAAGGCCGCCGCCTGGCGCACGGCCGGGAAAAGAACCGCCAAGGCGTATAAAATGCTGGCGGCCAGGTAGGCCAACGGCAGGCCCCCCCGAGCCCCGGTCTGCGCCAGAGCCAGGGCCGGGGCGGCGAACCAGAACCCGATGGCGGCCACGCCGACATGAAGGTAGAAAGGGAAAAAAGCCGTGGTTCCCCCGATCCCGCGGCAGAACATCCAGATGTAAAGCGCCGCCCCCCCGTGGACCAGAAAAGCCACCGAGACGCCCACCATCATGATGAGCAGTGGATTAAAGGTAGCCCCCGGATCCAGCAGGCGCCGGCCGAAGATCAGCACCGAGAAACCGTAGATCAGACCGAGGACCAGTACATTGGCCACGGTGTAGTGGAGGGCCCTGCGGCTCTGGCCGATCCGGGGCCAGACTCCCGGCTCGAGGCGCAACACGGCGATCATGTCATCGTAGTAGTTCATCGAATTTTAGCACCTGAATGATTACACGGTTGCGCCGGCAAGCCGTGCGGCCGGACCGGCCTTGTGCGATACTTGCCGTCAATGCTATCACAAAACCACGCCAAAGGGAGGCCGAAGCCTCCCTTTGGGATGAATAGCAACATTATTCCGGCTGCGCATCAGCTCCAGGGCTGCAGGCCCCAGATCAGGACAACGGCGCAGACCGCCACCGCCACCAGGGGCCACAGGCTGCTCTGGTAGCGGCCCTCTTCGTATTCCTCGCCCCAGCCGTGGATCCGGTCGATAAGCTGCTTGTCGGCCAGGGTCGGCGCGTAGGCCTTGAGCGCCTCCATGCGGTTGAAGAGCATCGACAGCAGGATGAACAGGCCGAAGCTCAACGGCACGGTCACCATCCCGCCGCTCATCCCCAGTGCGGCCGGCAGCCCCTTGCCGATGACGATGGTCTTGAGCACGTGGGGCGAGATGATGATATAGATAATCCCGCACACCGTCGAGGAGATAATCAGGGCCAGCTTGTTGGCCTCCTTCCACCATACGCCCAACAGGATGCCCGGACTGGCGGTGGTGGCGAGCAGGCCGAATGCCCAGAGAATCGAGGTCACGAGAAATGCCGGCGGCTTGAAGGCCAACAAAATGGCGGCCACCCCGCCGAGCCCCAGGGCCATGTAGCCCCAGCGCATCTTGCTCTTGCGATCCATGTTGGGGGCCACGATCCCCAGCAGGTCGTTGCCCACCAGGCCGGCAATGGCCATCAGGTTGCCGCCGATGGTCGACAGGCCGGCCGCCAGGGCCCCGCCCATGACGAAGGCCGCCACGAGGGTCGGGTTGTAAAAGACGTTGAGCACCAGGATGGTCTGATCGGCCTTCTCAATAACGTTGCCGGTGGTGGCGCGGAAGTAGTTGCCGGCAAAACCGGCCACGTAGGTGCCGCAGAAGAGCAGGCCCAAGAAGATGGTAAACCACACCACGGCCCAGCGGGCGCTCTTGACGCTCGAGGAGGTGAACACGCGCATGGCCAAATGGGGCAGCGCCACGGGGCCGAGGGTAAAGGCCGGGATCAGGGCGAAATAC
>DQXI01000026.1 GCA_011042305.1 Desulfobacteraceae bacterium | reverse complement strand
GATTCGAGCATGCCGGCGGCGTGATGCACGTAGTTGGATCCGCCCATGGCGGCCAGCACGGTGGTCAGGGCCTTTTCCCAGCCGGCCTGGATGTCGGGGATCTTGGCGTCCGAGAGTCCCGAGGAGTTGTAGTTGGGCACGCCGATGTGGTGGGCCAGCTGGTGGATGGCGGCATTCATCATGCCGCATTCCACCGCCCCGCCGAGGTAGCCCATGGTCCGGAGGTTGGCCATGCCGGGGATGCCGCCGTAGAGCAGGGGGGCGCCCGGGTTGGTGAGCTGGCAGATGCAGATGCCGGCCAACTGCTCGGCGTGCAGCTGGGCCAAGGTGCCGGCCATGGTCATGGGCGAGGTGGAGCCGGACATGGGTGCCGCCGACAGGGCCACCGGGATGCGGTGGCGCACCGCTTCCTGCATGATGCGGGTGGACTGGGTGCACAGCTTCAGAGGGCTGATGGCAAAGGCGGTGATCACCGAGACAAACGGCCTCTCGGCCAGGGCCTCCCGGCTGCCGGCGATGAGGGTGGCCATGTCCAGGACGCGGTGAAAGCCGGCCTCGTCGTTGACCCCGGACATGACGTGCTTGCCGGTGGCCTTGAGGCAGGCGTAGTACATGTTCACGTCATAGGCGGCCTCGGGAATGTCGGTGGGAATGCAGGGCCGCAGGTAGAAATGGATGTGCTCCAGGCGGTCCACCAGGCGCCCGATGTCGTAGATGTCCCGCAGGGTCGAAGGACGCACTGCCCCGGTGTCCAGGTCGAGCACCTTGATGGCCGCCCCTCCGGTGCCCAGGTGGACCCGGTGCTCGCCCAGATCGATATCGTTGGCCGGGTCGAGGCCGCAAAGGACCACCCGCTCCGGCGCTTTTTGCACCGCGGCGGTGATCAGATCGCGGGGAAAGCGGATCCGGTTGTTGGTATGGTCCACCGTGGCGCCGGCTTTCTCGAGCATCTCCGCTGTTTCTTCCAGCCCGGGCTCGTAGGTGACCCCGGTGCGCTCCAGGATGCCGAGGGCGGCGTCGTGGAGGGTGGCCACGTCCGCTTCGGAAAGGGGTTGGTACTGTCCGCCTGGCAGGCCGCTGAGTTTCATGGTGTTCTCCTTGTTACCGGATGCGTCGGGTCTGACCGGTGTCCTTTCTTTGTCGGCTTCATGGGATGATCAAGCCGCCGGGGGCTGAAGCCGCCCGGCGCGGTAAGCCTTCAGGTAGCGCATGCAGTAGTTGTCCCGGCCGGCCAGGGCCTCGGCGGCCGTGATGGCGGCCATCATCTCCCGGTCCAGGGGGTTGACGATGGCCCCGTCGAGCCCTTTGGCGATGGCCATGGCCATGAACGTGCGGTTCAACAGTTTGCGCACCGGCAGGCCGTAGCTGATGTTCGACAGGCCGCAGGCAGTGTGAATCCCCGCAAAGTGCGCCATGATCGCTTCCACGGCATTGAGAAAGTTCATGCCGAAGCTGTTGTTGACGCTCATGGGCTGTACCAGGGGATCGACGTAGATGTTTTCCACCGGCACGCCGTTTTTGACCAGGCCGTTGACCAGGGCGTCGGCGATCTTGAGCCGGTCGTCCACTGTCTCGGGCATGCCGGCATCGCTCATGCACAGGGCGATGACCTTCAGGTCGGTGCCGCTGACGATGGGCAGCAGGTTGTCCCAGCGTTCCTTTTCCAGGGAGATGGAGTTGATTAAGGCGGTGCCCCGGTGTATCGCCAGGGCGGCTTCGATGGCCGCGGGGTCCGGGCTGTCGATGGCGCAGGGCCGGTCGGTGGCCGCCTGCACCGTTTCCACCAGCCACTTGAGATAGCCGGCTTCACGCCCGGGAAAGATCCCGGCGTTGACGTCGATGAAATCGGCCCCGGCGTTCGCCTGGTCACGGGCCACCTGCGCGATGGCCTCGGCGTCCTGGGCCTCGATGGCCGCGGCGATGGCCTTGCGGCTGGCGTTGATCAGCTCCCCGATGATCAGCATGGCGATCAGGCTCCCTTTTCCCTGTTTTCAAACATCCGCATGAACCGATCCTCGCCCGCCGGGCGCAGGTTGAACTCGGCGCCGGCATTGGTGATCGCCCCGACCATGTCCCGACCGTAGCCCCGGGAACAGCTCAACAGCAGCATCTCGCGTCCCGCGGCGGCGTCCAGCACCACCAGCTGGCAGGGCACCTGGGCAAAGGGCCCCTGGTAGAGGCGCGGCAGGGAGCGGCCGGGCGCCTGGAGATCCAGGCTGGACAGCTTTTCGGCGATGGCAAAGGTGTGCCGGCCAAGGATGGCCAAGGCCAGGGTGGCTTCGGTGATCTCGGTGCCGTTGAAGCCAACCGGGAAGGCGGCGGCCTGGCCGAACCGCCAGAGGCACGCCTGGGCTTTTCCCATCCGGGTGATCAGGGACTGGTCTTGGATCCGGACCTCTCCCGGGGCTTCGGGCTCCGGGAGACCTTCCGGAATCATCGCGGCCAAGGGCCTTGCCTGGATGTCGATGCGTTGGCAGTGGCTCAGGTCCACCAGCCAGGGACCGTCTCCCTCGTCGGCGTATTCGCACACCACGGGCCAGTGGTCCCGGACCAGGGTGCGGTGGGGACGGCCGTCGAGCTGCACGGGCGATTGTCGCAAGCGGTTGTCGGGCTTCATGGCTTCCATTCCTCGATCCGGGGCTACAAGCGCAGGCGCAGGCCCTCGGGATCGTAAAAAGGCGTTTCGGTAACCACGGCCTGGATCAGCCGGCCGCCGCAGCCATCTTCGTAGATGGCCAGGGGGGCCCCCTTGGCGCTGCTGTCGTCCTCCACCAGGGCAAGCCCCACGGGCTCCTTGAGAACGACGCTGTAGCGGGCCGTGCACACGTAGCCGCGGATGCGCCGGTCCACGATCACCGACCCGTCCCGGGGCGGCGACGCCGACGGGTCGGCCATGCGAAATCCCACCAGCTTGAGGCGGCCGGGCTGGTGCTCGGTTTGGCGCAGGGCGGCGTCGCCCACGGTCCTGGCCCACGGCTTGTCCCGGTGCCAGAGAAAGCCGAGGCCCACGTCGTGAAGGGTGGTGCGCTGTTCGGATTCGCTGCCGATGATCACATGGCCTTTTTCCAGGCGCAGGGTGTTTTGGGCTTCGAGGCCGAAGGGGCGGATGCCGAAATCCTTGCCGGCGTCCATCAACAGGTTCCAGACGTAGGCCATCCAGGAGGCGGGCACATGCAGTTCGAAGGACAGCTCTCCCACGAAGCCCAGGCGCATGGCCCGCAGCGGGACCTCGCCCACCGCGAATTCCCGGTAGCCCATGAAGGGAAAGGCCTCGTTGCTCACATCGGCATCCGTCACCCGCTGGAGCACGGCCCTGGCCTCGGGGCCGGCCAGGTTGATGACGCCGTAAGCGTCGGTGAGGTTGACGATGCCGAAATCCCAGTCGTCGAAGCGGGTGTGGTAGCGGATCCATTCCACCGTCACCCCGGCGCGGCCCGTGGAGGTGGTCAGGTAGTAGTCGTTGTCGCCGGTGCGCACGATGACGCCGTCGTCGATGAGGCACCCGTCCTCGTTGCACATGGCCGAATACTTGGCCCGGGTGCGGGGAACACGGGTCATGTCGCCCACGTAGACCCGGTCGAGCACCTTGACGGCGTCCGGGCCGAAAATGCGAAACTTGCCCAGCGTGGAGGCGTCGAGTATGCCCACGGCCGTGCGCACGCTGAGGATCTCTTCGCGGCTGTGCACGTCTTCGGAAAACCGCCGCGCCCGGTGCCAGACCCCGAGGCGCTCCATGCGGCCGCCAGCGGCGACCTGGAGATCGTGGATGGGGGTGCGCTTGCTCATGTCGAGGCGTGCCCCGGCGTAGGTGGCCAGGAAGGTGGGCGTCAAGGGGGCGCGCACCGTGGTGGGGCGGGGCTGGGCATCGGGCGAGGCGCCGCTCTGATGCACGTACAGCGGCAGGTTGTGGCCGGGGATGCCGCCCTGTCCGGGGCCGGTGCCCACCGAGGCGAAACGCTTGATCAGCTCCGGAACGTTGAAGCCCTTGGCCATGGCCTGGTCGACATTCTTGACGGTGGCGTCCTCGTCGAAGCAGATGAAGGTTTTTTTGCCGCTGTCCGGGGCGATGACGAACTTGGCGCCGCGGACAGGGCCGGGCAGGGAGCCCAGCGCATCGGCCAGCTCGCCGATGGCGGCCGTTTGATCGATGCCGTTGTCCTGGATGGCACAAAGGCCGGCCAGGCGGCCCGAGGCGGCCACGGCGTGCCAGTCCTGCCGCCCGGTGATCCGCCCGGCGGCGTGGACCCGCGGCGGCAGGCAAGTCGGCAGAAAGAAACCGGTCCGCTCGTCGAAGGCCAGCTTGGCCCCGGCCAGGGTCAAGGGGCCGGTGACCGGGGTAAAACCGGCCGAGGCCACCAACAGGTCGCAATCCAGCGTTTTGCGGAAGCGTCCGTTGGCGCCGGCAAGCGTCACCTTGGCCACCCGGCGGCGGCCGTGGGCTTTGGTGGCCGACCAGCCGCGCAGCAGGGGAATCCGGCGCCGGGAGAGGGCGTCCACCAGGGCCGGGTCCAGGCCATCCTGGCGCAGGTCGGCCACCGCCGCGATTTCCACTCCGAGATCGAAGAGGTCCACCGCCGCTTCCAGGCCCGGGTCGTGGCCCACGCTGAACACGGCGGTGCGCCCGGGCAGGATCCCCCAGGTGCGCGCCAGCCGATGGGCGCAGCCGGCCTGCATCACCCCGGGCCGCTCGTTGTGCTCAAAGAGCAGGGGGCGTTCGATGCAGCCGGTGGCCACCACCACGCTGGCGGCCCGCACTTCGATATAGCGCTCATCGAAGGGGTGCGGGGAGCGGCCGCGCTGAAAGGCCGTGACCAGCCCGTTGCTGTAGACGCCGATCACCGGGGCATTGAGAAAGAGACGGATGTGGGGCGAGGCCTTGACCGCCGCGGCGAGCTCGGCGGTTTTCTGGAAACAGGCCACCCCGTCGCGGGCCGCGCCGGGGCGGTATTCGAAGGCCCCGCCCGGCCAGGGACGGGATTCGAACAGCACCACCCGAAGCCCCGCCTCGGCCGCCGCCAGGGCCGCGCTCATGCCGGCCACCCCGGCGCCGATGACGCACACGTCCGCGGCGGGGTAGATTTCATCGCGCCGTCCGGGCGCCTGGAAATCGGGGGCGAGGGTACCGACCCCGGCCATTTTGCGGATGACGGGCACCGCCAGGGGCCAGAGCCGCGCCGGCTTGTGCAGCATGCGGTAGTAGAACCCGGCCGGCATGGCCCAGCTCAAGGCGTCCATGAAACCCAGGGCGTCGAAGTCCGGGCCGGGAAAGGCGTTCTGGGAAGCGACGCACATCCCGTCGGCCAGCAGGGTCGTCTCGGCGCAGACGTTGGGCACCCCGTCGACGTTGACCAGGGTGTTGGACGATTCGCCGTCGAGGCTGTAGAGCCCCCGGGGCCGGTGGTACTTGAGGCTGCGTCCGAAAACCCGCACGCCGTTGGCAAAGAGGGCCGTGGCGACGGTGTCGCCCTCCACTCCCTGGAGGCGCCGCCGGCCGTAGGTAAAGGAGCGGGGGACCCCGGGCTTGATCCGTAGGGTGGGAAGATGGTTGAGCCTGATCATGCCACGGCCTCCGGTGAATCCGGGGACACCTCGAGGTTGGTGGTGGTGTCCCGGTAAATGGTGAACCAGATGCCGCAGCCGGCGCGGTGATACCACCATTCCTTCTGGACGCCGGGGCAGGAGTCGGTCATGTGGACGTAGTCGCACCACGTCTCGGGGGTCATCTCCGCCGGATCGGGGCGGGGCCCCTTGTCTTGACCGCCGTAGCGGAATTCGTACCCGCTGCGTGGACCGCAAATCGGACAGGTGATGGTGAATGCCATGATGATGGTCCCGTCAGTTGTTGGCGCTGTAGTCCACCAGCGCCGCGGTTTCCCCCATGAGCCGATGCTCCTGGAAGCGCTTGAGGGCAAAGGGTTGGAGGATCTCCGGGCACTCGCCGGTGGCCATGTAGCGGGCCATGTAGCGGCCGGTGACGGTGGACGACTTGAACCCGAAGTATCCCCAGCCGCAGTCCAGAAAGCAGCCTTCGGCCGGCACGTGACCGTCGATGATGGGGGCCATGTCGGGCGTCATGTCCGCCAGCCCCCCCCAGATGCGCATGAACTTGGCCCCCTTGAGGCAGGGCAGAAACTCGGTGACGAACTCGGCCTGATGCTTGATGTAGGCGGCGGTGGTCTGGGTGGTGAAGTTGGGCCACGGATCCATGTGGGCCCCGGTGACGATCTCGCCTTTCAGTGTCTGGTTGGCGTAGCAATGGTAGGCGCCCGAGGAGACCACGTGGTGCAGCAGCGGTTTGAGCGGCTGGGTGACCATGGCCTGGATGGTGAGCACGCTGATGGGCAGCCGCAGGCCCATCAGGCGCGAGGCGATGCCCGCCGAGTACCCGCCGGCGGCGTTGAGCACCCGGGGAGTGCGGATTTTTCCCCGGTCGGTGTCCACCCAGGCGACCTTTCCCTTCTCGAAGCCGATGCCCGTGACCTCGGTGCCCTGGTGGATATGCACCCCGCGTCGGCTGCACCCCTTGGCCAACCCCCAGACCACGGCGTCGTGGCGCACGATGCCGCCGGGCGGATGGTACATGCCGCCGGTGATGGGATAGCGGGGGCGCCCGGAGATATCCAGGGCCGGCACTACTTCCTTGCATTCCTTGGGGTCGAGGAGCCGGCTGTCGATGCCGAGAAACTGGGCCGAGGCCACCTGCAGGCGCATGGCCTTCAACGCCGCCTCGCTGTGGGCGAGGTTGAGGTTGCCGCAGTTGTGGAACATCAGGTTGAAGTCGAGCTCGCGGGTGAGCTCCGGCCAGAGGTCCAGGGCCTCCTTGTAGAGGGGAAGGTTCTCCTGGGTGCGCTGGTTGGCGCGCACGATGGCCGTGTTGCGGCCCGAGCCGCCGAAGCCGATGAAGCGCTTCTCGATGACGGCCACATTGGTGATGTTGTGGTCGCGGGCCAGGAAGTAGGCGGTGGCCAGCCCATGGAGCCCGCCGCCGATGATCACTGCATCGTAGCTGGATTTGACGGGCCGTGCAGCCCAGAGCCGTTTGTGCAGGCCGAACATGGGGCCTCCCGAGGGTTTTTTATGATTTTTGTTCACTCGGTATGAAATCGTACATTTCATATGAAATAAAAACTGTCAAGTTGTATTTTAAATCCAAACAGCACAAGAAATCCCTTCGGAACTGTCACAAGCGTTCAAGGGCGGCCTCCGGCGCGGCGCAGTAAAAATGTTTCCGCCTGTTTTAACAGTGAGTTGAGAATTTTTTAATCCGTATTTGGGCTTGCTTTCCCGTCTCGGGTTTGATAACTGCAAATTTAATCAAGAATACAAAGGATGCTGGAAGAGATGCCGGCCCGGATGATGGCGGAGGCGCCGCCGCCTGGCCGGTTAACCGAAAAATATGAGAGATTATTGATAGTTAAATGTATTGCAAGGCGGCGCGAGCAAGGTGAAGTGGAAATACTTAAAATGAATATAAATATTTCATTTCCTTTGCGGATCGACGAGAGGATGAGAGATGGATATCGCGGAAAACGGGTTGCAGTCGGTGGTGGACCGAATCTCGACGCTTCAGCCTGAGTTGACCCCCAAGAGCCGCATCCTCGCCGAGTATGTGATCGAGAATCTGCGCCAGGTGATGTTCATGACGGTGGCCGAGCTGGCCAAAGCCTGTCGCGTCAGCGAGGCCACGGTGGTGCGCTTCGTGGGACAGTTGGGCTACAGCGGATTCGCCGAGTTCAAGCAGTCGCTGAGGGATTTCGTCAACACCGACCTCACCCTGCTGGACCGCGTGGAAATGACCGTGGCCCTCGAACCCCGGGCCAAGCGCTTCCAGCGCGTGGTCTACGAAGAGATGGACAACCTGCGACAGCTTTTCGAGCACACCGACATGGAGCAGGTCGACCGGGTGGTCTCCCTGCTGCAAACCAGCACCCAGATCTATGTCATCGGCTCGCGCCTCTCCTACAGTATCGCCTACTACCTCGGCTGGTCGTTGACCAAGATCCGCGGCGGCATCCAGATTCTAAAAGGAAGCGACAAGACCACCATCGACTGGTTGACCATCGCCCCCGCGGATCTTTTGGTGGTTATCGTGGCCCAGTCGCGCTATCCCAACGAGCTGATACGCATCGGCAACCTGGTCAAGCGCCTGGGCCAGCAGCTCGTGGTTATCACGGATTCCACCGCCTGTCCGCTGCTGCACTGCGCCGACGAGCGCCTGGTGGCCCCATCGGGTCACATTCCGCTGATCGGCAGCCCCACCACCCTTTCGTGCCTGGTCAACTACCTGGTCCTGGAGCTGGCCAGCCGCTGCGGGCCGGATCTCAAGCGGCACCAGGAGAAACTCGAGCAGTCCTACTGGGAAAACGATGTGCTCTTCAACATGAAGCGCCTGCCCGACGGCCATTCCAATCCCTGCGGTTAGAAATGGACACCCTGCGATGATCACCTTCAAGGTCCAGGCGGGTGCGGCCCTCACCGACGGGGCCGGCAGCAATCTCCACGGCATCCGCATGGATTGCGGCGGCAGGGGGATCTGCGGCAAATGCCGCATCATCGGTAATCCTCCCGCACACTTGGCCCCCCCCACCGAGGCGGAACGAAACCACCTGGACCGGGCGGAATTGGAAGCCGGACACCGGCTGGCCTGTCAGACCCGTTTTGTGGGGCCGGCCGAGGTCACGGTGCCCGACGCCTCCCTCGACCCGGCGGCCGCCGTGGGCAAAGACAGGCTTCCGCCGGTCGTGGAACCCGATCCGGAGGTGCTGCGTTGCTTCCTTGACCGGGCCGCGCCGCCGCAGATCCTGGAAGGCACGGCCACCGGCCTGTTGGAGTGGGTGGCACGACGGGCCTCCGCCACCGGTGTGCCGGGGGTTCGATTCGCCCATTTGTCCCCGGTGCAGCAGTTGAGCCGGCCCGCAGTGGCTGAACAGGACTTGACCCTTGTCGTCCACCGGCGCCGGGGCGTTACCGCTGCATGGCCGGGACGCCGTCCACGAAGCCTGGGCGTGGCCCTGGACGTGGGCACCACCACCCTGGCGGCCTACCTGTGCGATCTGACCACCGGGCGCACCGTGGCCGGTCTGGCGGCCCTCAACCCTCAGCGGGGCATCGGGGAGGACGTCATCAGCCGCATCGCTCACTGCGATGGGCACCCCGACGGGCTCGAGGCGCTGCAAGACCTGGTGCGCGGCGGCCTCAACCGGCTGATGGGCGTCTGCCTGACGCGCGCCGGGGCGTCGGCCGAGGATGTGGACGCGGTCACGGTGGCGGCCAACCCCACCATGACCCATCTTCTCGCCGGGCTGCATCCCCACGCCATCGGGGTGTCGCCCTACCTGCCGGCGGCGCGCAGCCTTCCTTCCATGACCGCCGCCGATCTCGGTTTTGACCTGAGCCCCGGCACGCCGGTGGAAGTTTTCCCCCTCGTTTCCGGCTTCGTGGGCGGGGACACCGTGGCCGCGGTGCTCGCCGACGGCACCCACCGCTGCGATGAGGCGACGTTGCTGGTGGACATCGGCACCAACGGGGAAATCGTTCTCGCTTGCGGGGGCAGCCTCTGGGCCACGAGCTGCGCTACCGGACCGGCCCTGGAGGGCGCCCGGATCTCCTGCGGCATGCGCGCCGTGCCCGGGGCCGTGGACCGGGTGACTTTCGCCTCGGGCCGAATCCGGTATCACGTGATGGGCGGCCCGGACCGTCCGCCCCTGGGACTATGCGGCTCCGGGATCATCGATGCGGTATGGGCCCTGCGCCGGGCCGGTGCCCTGGGCCGCGACGGCCGTTTCGATCCGGGCTGTCCCGGCGTGGTCTGCGACGCGGACGGCCTGGGGTGCCGCTTCGTGCTGGCAACGCCTGAGCGCAGCGGCAGCGGCGCCGAAATCGCCGTCACCCAGCGCGATGTGCGACAGGTCCAGTTGGCCAAGGCCGCCGTGGCGGTGGGCATCGCGTTTCTCATGAATCGCGCCGGTGTGCGCCGGGTGGCGCGCACCGTGCTCACCGGGGCCTTCGGGGCGCGCTTCGACTGGCGCAGCGCCGTGGGCATCGGCATGCTGCCGGCCACGGGCGTCATCGGAACGGTGCAGCCCCGGGACAACCTCGCCGGGGTGGGGGCGGTGATGGCCCTGATCAATCGACGCCGGGCCCGGCAGGCCCGCCGGATTCAAAGCGGCATGCAGTTTGTCGAGATGGCCGGGGACCCGAGTTTCAACGAGCACTTCGTGACGGCCTTGGCCTTCCCGGAACCTGCTGCGTTGGACGGGCCGGACCAGGGCGGGTAATGGCCATTCGACGCGATATGGCCGTGTTTTTGGAGGCCGCCGAGATAACGGCGGCCCTGTGCCGCGGCCGGCCATGTCCGCCCTTGTTGGCCCGCACCGTCGAGACGGCCCTGGAGACGGCGCGGAAGCTGCTGGATCCGGTGATCGTTGACTGCTGGGTGGCGGTGGCGGCGGTGGGTGACGGGCGCGCCGTGGTGCAGGCCGAGGGTGACCGGCAGCGAATCCTTCAAATCGGTCCCCATGCCCGCCTGCTGGCCGGTGCGCGCCAGGCCCTGGTGGCCGCCGTGTCCATCGGCTCGCGTCTCGACGAGGCGGCGGGCCGCAAGAGCCGCCTGGAAGGCTACGTGCTTGACTGCATCGGGGTGATGGCCCTGGGCAAGGTGGCCGATGCAGCCGCTGCCAAGGCCGAGGCCGAGGCCGGATCGCGGCAATGGGGGGTGGGGCCGCGCATCAGCCCCGGGTCCCTGGCCGGCTGGCCGATGGAAGATGTCCACGTGCTCTGCGGCATGCTGCCCCTGGCCGAGGCCGGGCTCAAGCTGTCGGCCCAGGGGGTGATTGATCCGTTGAAATCGGCCGTGGGCCTTATCGGCATCGGACCGGGCTACGGCGGATCGACGGTGGGATCGGTCTGCCACCTGTGCCGGCACCGGGAGGCCTGCTGGCGCAGGAGAGGGTGAGCCGGCTGGAGTGCTTTTTTCAGCCTGCCGCTTCGGGCCAGCGCGAGCGCAGGTAGGCCATGATCCGCTCGGCGGCCTGCCGGGGCGAAAGGCGGTCCGAGGGCACCCGCAGCTCGGGGTTTTCCGGGGCCTCGTAGGCGGCGCTCACCCCGGGCATGGCGCCGGCCAGCATTCCCGCCGCGGCCCTCTGGTACAGGTCTTTTTCCACCGGCTGACCCCGGCGTGCCGCCTCCCTGGCCTGGCAGGTCTCCAGGGGGCAGTGAATGTAGATTTCGGCGAAATCGGTGATCAACTGCCGGGCCAGGTCCCGGTAGGCGCGCCGGTTGGCGGTGGCGTCGATGATGACGTGGCGGCGGCCCTCGGTCACCAGCAACTGGGCCATCACCGCCAGGGCGCGGTAGACGATGTCTCGTTCCTGCTGGCTGTAGGCCGGCTCGGGGGTGACGATGCGCCGGAGCTGATCGAGGTTCAGCACGACGGGGAAAATCCCCGCAGCCTCCAGCAGGGGCGCCAATTCCTTTAGAATCGTGCTCTTGCCCGAGCCGGGCAGGCCGGTGATCCAGAGGCAGAAATTCATCGCCCCTCCAGGTAGGCCGCGATGTGCTGCGGTTCAAAGCGGTCGACCGCCAGCACCGAGCGGCCGAAGTCGAGCAGCTTGCGGCGGACCGGGTCCGGGGCGTCCGGGTAGAACCTGGGATTGGCGATGACCAGCACGCGGAAGGCGAAAAAAGGCTGCACCACTTCAAAGATGCCGTCGTCGCCGGTCTTTTCCAGGTAGGCGGCCAGAAAGAGGTGAAACAGCTCGGCAAAGGGGCCGTCGAAGACGCCGCGCTCCTTGAGGGCGTAGTGGATGTAGTTGATGCCGAGACACGAGACGTCGTCGGCCGCCTCGCCCCAGGTTCCCCGGCTGCGGTCCAGCAGGACGAAGTCGTCGCCGCGCAGGCGAATGTTGCCCGGATGAAAGTCACCGTGGACGCTGCACAGCCGCTCGCCCCGGTCCCGGATCCGCCCCCACCAGGGAAGGCACCTGGCCGCATAGGAGACCAGCTCGGCGTCGGTGGCAAAATCCACCGGCTCGTAGGCGTCGATGATCCCCATGATGCATTCGCCGTGGCCGATGAGATCGCGGATGCGCCGGCGATAGAGAACGCCGGCGTTCGGACCGCGGTAGCGGTTGGCGTGGCCCTCGGCGATAAACTGCGCCAGCATCCGTGCCCGCTGCCGGTCCAGGTCGCTGAGGCGGCCCCGCCGGAGGATCGCTTCCAGGTCTTCGAAATATGACACCCCGTCGGCTTCTTCCATGAAGATGTAGAATTCACGGGCATCCCGGACCGAGATGAGCCGATCCGGTGTTTCGCCCACCACGTCGGTGGCCCGCACGTGCTTGGGCATCTCGTTGTAGTTGGCCTGGGCCAGCAGCAGCACCTGGGCCCGGTCGGCGTAATGGTCGTGGCCGAAGCGGGAATGAAAGAGGGCCTTCATGATCAACCGGTTTTCCCCTTGGGGCGTTTGGAAAACAACCCGGTGGGCCGTGCCGTGGACCCCTTCGCCCAACGGCGCCATGGCCAGCAGGCGCGCCTGGTGCCCGAAGCGCTCCTGGAGATACGTTTCGACCTTGGCTGCGAGATCCATGGTTCCCTTCCTTGCGCGATGGGTGATTGGGTGCCATGCAATGACAGCCTACCACCATTTTTTTAACAGGAGAAGAGAACGCGGGCATATTTCGTCAACGTTCTGTTTTGTTTCGAATTTCGGATTTACCTTGATTCGGGATCCTTCTTCCTTCAGTATGGCGGTATGGCCATGCGCCGAGCGAGGCGGCCCGGCGGCCTGACGCCACAACGGCTTTTGACGGATTGGCGATGCAGGATCCCCTGACAGACGAAAAAATCGCGCAAATGGCGGCCGAACGGCTCCCCGCGTCCACCCCCCTCGGCCGGATCCACCGCGATACGAGCGATTTCTTCAAGGTCGAATACGGCGACGTGGCCGTCTTGGGCCGACGGGCCTTCCTGGTGGGCCACAACGCCAAGGAGGGGCGTTTCGGGGTGGACGACGAGGTCAAGCACTGGGTCAAGCGTTGCATCGACCTGCACGACGGCAGCCGTAAGATCGTCAAGCTGGTCTTTCATGAAAAATTCAAGGCCTCCATCGCCAACCTGAGTTTCGACTGTTTTCGCAGCCCCAAGAAGGAAGCCCGTATCCTGGACCTGGTGGCCGATCACGGCCATTTCATGCACGGCTACTGGGTGCGGGACGACGCCGGCAACGTCGTGCGCATCATCGACTACATTTACGGCAAGACGCTGCATGCCATGATCAATGAGCTTTCCCTGGATCATGAAATCTACTACCACGAGAGGCTGCCGCAGATCCTGCAAAAATACATCCAGTGCGTCGAGGCCATCGCTTTTCTTCACCGCCACCACGAAAAACATGGCGACATCCGCCGGGACCACATCCTCATCGACCGGGAGACGGGCCACTACCGGTGGATCGATTTCGACTTCAACTACATGCACCGCGAGAACATGTTCGCCTACGACCTGTTCGGGCTGGGCAACATCTTCATGTTCATTATCGGCAAGGGCGACGTGTTGCTGGGCGACCTGAAACAGGGCCGGCCCGAAGTGCTCGATCGCCTGACGCAGAACGATCTCAACATCGTCTTTCACAACCGGGTGGCGAACTTAAAAAAGGTGTATCCCTACATCTGCGAACCGTTGAACCGGATTTCACTCCATTTTTCCAGGGGCGCCGAAATCTTCTACCAGGATACCCGCCAGTTGCTTGCCGACCTAAACGAGGCGTGCCACGCGTTCGGACAAGGAGACCCGTGATGATCCAAGCCTTCGACCGACTGATCCACCACCTCCTGGTTGCCGTCGACGAATCGGAAAACAGCCGCCGGGCCGTTTCCTACGTGGCCAAGCTGCTCGAGGGAATGCCGAGTTTCAAGGTGATGCTGCTGCACATCATCAACGAGCCAGAAGAGGATTTTTTCGCCGACGATGGCGAGCGGGAGCGCTGGATGGCCGAGAAGCAGGAGACCGCCGAGCGGGTGCTCGACGAGGCCATGACGGTGCTGGTGGGCGAGGGCTTCGAGCCGGAGCGGGTCTTCCCCTTGATCAAGGTCCGCTATTGCCCTTCCATCGCCGAGTGCATTCTCCATGAAGCCGAGGCCTCGCAGTCGGAGACCATCGTGGTGGGCCGCAAGGGGGTGTCGCACAAGGAGGAGTTTCTTTTCGGCAGCGTCTCCAACCGCATCGTCCACGAGGCCAAGGACTGCACCGTGTGGGTGGTGGAATGAAAACTCCAGGCGCCAGGCTGGGCCTAACGGTCTTGATCTGCTGGTTGCTGCTTGCCGCAGCGCCGGGGCTGGCCGGTGACGCCGCCGGCGGACCGGCCGGGGCCGTTCTTTACACCTGCACCGACCAGGGCGTTTTCCTGCTGCTGGCCGATCACCGGCCGCCTTCGAGGCGGGGTTGGGGATCGTTCGGCGGCCGGCATGAACCGGGTGAAAGCCCGGCGGAAACGGCGGCACGGGAAACCGAGGAGGAGACCCGCGGCTATTTCAAGCGCGCTGCCATCCTGGCGGCCATCGGAGACCAGCAGCCGGCGTACGACGGTTTCTTTACCCAGTACTTCGTCCAGGTGGACGATGTTCCCGCGGAGGCCATCGCCAAGGCCACCGCTTCCTCCAACGACCGCGTGTACGCCGAGCGGGGGCCCTGGGCCTGGATTCCTTACACGGAAATCCGGCGGCTGATCAATTCGGGCCATTCTGCCGGGCTGCTGCGCATCGACGCCCGTTATCTGCCGGCCGACGCCCACACCGACTGGGTTTGGCCGACCTGGCTTGACAGCCTGCGCGTGGCCATCGAACAGGGCGTGCTGCCCTGGGAGACGCAGAAGGTAGAGGCTGTGGCGGCCGAACCATAACCCGTTGAAATCGGCTCCCCAAAGGAGGGCAACCCATGGCAACGGCATTGATTACCGGTGCGTCCAGCGGCATCGGCATGGAAATGGCACGAATCCTGGCCCGGCGGGGCACCGACCTCGTCCTGGCGGCCCGCCGGGAAGAAATCCTCCAAAACTTGAAGGCGGAGCTGGAGCGCCAAAACGGCGTCCAAGTGCGCGTGCTGGCGGTGGACCTGGCCGACCGGGCCGCCGTGGACGGCGTTTTCCCCTCCCTCCGGGCCGACGGTGTTGCTGTCGATTACCTCATCAACAACGCCGGCTTCGGCACCCACGGTTTTTTTCAGGAGACCGACCTGGAGCGCTTGCAGGCGATGATCGATGTGAACATCACCGCCCTGACCCGTCTTACCCGGCAGGCCCTGCCCGGCATGCTGCAGCGCGGCCGGGGACGCATTCTCAACGTGGCCTCCAGCATCGCCTTCCAACCGGCGGCCTTGATGAGCGTCTACGCCGCCACCAAGGCCTATGTGCTTCATTTTTCGGAAGCCTTGGCCGTGGAGCTGAAAGGCACCGGCATCAAGGTGACGGCCCTGTGCCCGGGACCGACCGCCAGCGCCTTTTTCACCGTGGCCGACATGGACGACGCCTTTCTGGTGAAGCTGTTCAAGCCGGCGGCGGTGCGGGGGGTGGCCGAGTACGGGCTGGCCGCCATGATGGCCGGCCGCCCGGTGGCGATCCACGGCCGTTTCAACCGCCTCATGGCTTTCGGCGTCAGGTTTGCGCCCCGGCGCTTCGTCGCCTGGCTCGCCTATCGGTTGATGAAGGGATAGGGGAATCGGCCTTTTATAAGGCGTTTTAAAAAACCAATCGCATCGGATTCGCGCTGCCACCGGCAGCCGGGAGGCCGTCATGAAACGCGTCATCAAATGGATTGCCATCTTCCTGGCCGCAGCGGTGTTGCTGGCGGCCGCCGCCGTGGTGATCGTTCCTCGCCTGGTGGACCTGAACCGCTTCAAGCCGCAGATCGAAAAGCAGGTGACCGAGGCCACGGGGCGGCCCTTCACCCTGGGCGGCGACATCCGCCTGTCCCTGTTTCCCCGGGCCGGGATCGTGCTCGAGGACCTGCACCTGGGCAATCCGGCCGGCTTTGCCGAAAAAGACTTCGTCTCGGTAAAATCCTTCGAGCTCCAGGTGGCCCTGCTGCCGCTGCTGTCCAGGAACCTGGTGGTGGAGCGGTTCGTGATGGATTCGCCGCGGATCCTGTTGGCCAGAAACCGCAAGGGCCGGGCCAACTGGGGCTCCGTGGCCGGGGCCGCCAGAAAGGTGTCGGCGCCGCCGGACGAGGCCAAGGTTGAAGAAGAGCTCTCCGAGGCGGGGCTGCCCATCCAGTCGCTGGCGGTGGGGGAGTTCGACATCAAAAACGGCGCCCTGGTCTACCGGGACGAACGAACCGGCGCCCGGCGCGAGGTGTCGGCCCTCAATCTTCGGCTGGAGGAAATTTCCTTCGACCGGCCCATCGGCATCGACCTGTCGGCCCTGCTGGACGGCCAGCCGGTGACCGTGACGGGCCGGGTGGGACCGGTGGGCCGGGAAATCGGCCGGCAGCCGGTGCCGCTGGACGTGCAGATCGCGGCTTTCAGCGAGATCAAGCTCCAGCTTGAGGGCCGCCTGGAAAACCTCACCACCGATCCGCGCTTTGATCTCAAGCTGGACCTGGCAACCTTTTCGCCCCGCAAGCTGCTGGCGGACCTGGGGCAGACGTTTCCGGTGCAAACGGCCGATCCCGGCGTCTTGTCCCGGGTGGCGCTGCTGGCCGAGGTCCAGGGCACGGCCCGGGCGGTTTCGGTTTCAGACGGCGTCCTGACGCTGGATGATTCAACCCTCCGTTTTTCCCTCCAGGCCAAGGAGTTCGAGAGACCCGCCCTGGCCTTCGAGGTGAAACTGGACGTCATCGACGCCGACCGCTACCTGCCCGCCCCGGCCAAGGCCCAGCCGGCCGTCGCAGGAGGAGGGCAGGGGGGCGGCGCCAAAAAAACCGATTATGCGCCGCTGCGCAAGCCGGTCATCGATGGTGCCCTTCACGTCGGCGAGCTCAAGATTCAGGGGGGCACCATCCGGGATATCAGCGTGAAAGTGTCCGGGCGCAAGGGCCGCTACCGGTTCAAGCCGTTTTCAGCCGCCCTCTATGGGGGCAGCCTGGCGGGAAGCGGCGTTGTCGACGTGCAGGGCAGCGCGCCGCGGACGCGCTTGGACCTGAAGATCGACAATGTCCAGGCCGGCCCCCTGCTGGTGGATTTCGCGCAAAAGGACGTGCTGACGGGAACCTTGAATGCCGTGGCGGCCCTGAGCATGGCCGGCGATACGCCGGCGCGCATCAAGCCGACCCTCAACGGCAAGGGCAGCTTGAAATTCAGCGACGGGGCCATCAAGGGGGTCGACCTGGCCGGCATGGCGCGCAACGTCCAGGCGGCCTTCGGCCTGGCCGAGAAGCCGGAGGAGCGGCCGAGCACCGATTTCTCCGCGCTCAATGTCCCCTTCACCCT
>DQXI01000024.1 GCA_011042305.1 Desulfobacteraceae bacterium | reverse complement strand
GTCGGGAAGCAACAGCCCCCGCTCGCGCGCCTGCCGCCGCCAGATGTACAGGGTGGCCTCGCTGATGCCTTCCTCTCTGGCCAGCTCGACGATCGACCGGTTGTGCGGCGGCATCATCTTTTTCAGAACAGCTTCTTTACGCTCTTTGGAATATTGCATGATCCGATCCTCCTTCGCCCCCAGGGAAACTCGATTATAGAGCGGTTTAGATCATGCGACAACTATCCTGCCACAGGGGGCCTCCTCGCACACGGCGGTTCACCCCGGTGGCGTTTCGTCCAGGAGAAAGGTTTCCGCCTGGGCCCGGATCTCCGGGGGGATCGGGCAGGCGCGGCGCAGGTCGGTGTCGATGTGCACCGCGGTTAGAACGGCGGTGGCGGCGATTTCTTCGCTGAGCGCCTCGCGCATCTCGTGGTAGAATTTCAGTGCCTTCTCCTTGACCTCGATGACCCCGGAGCGCACCACGAGCACGTCCCCGGCCCGCAGTTCGCGGCGGTAGCGCAGATGCTGCTCCACCGCGGCCATGCCGCGATATTCGCGAGCCAGGTACGCGGCGGTCATCCCCACCAGGGCGAACAGGTTCCAGGTGGCCTCGTCGAATTTCCCCACGAACCACATCACATTCATGTGGCCCACGTGATCGCACTGCCAGGGGTAGACGACGCCGCGGTGGGTGATGGGCATTTCCTTCATTGATTGCTCCTTCGAAGCTTTGTTTTGAATAAGGGTTATTTCCATGCCATATTCAATTCAGGCCTGCAATTCGTTTTTGCCGGTGTGACAATCCGGTTTTTTCGAGCGGGTGAGCCTTGGAATTCCGCGGAAAGGAGACGGCTGAGATGAGAAGACGTTTTGACGACGGGGGATGGAGCCCTTACCTGGCCGGGGCCCTGGTGGGGCTGCTGGCGATCGCCTCGGCCTGCGCCACGACCCAATGGCTGGGAAAGACCAAGTACCTGGGGGCGTCCACGACCTTCGTGCGCGCTGCCGGGGTCATCGAACAGACCACCGCTCCGGAACGGGTGGCCACCAACGCCTACTTTACCAAGACCAAGGTGAAGATCGACTGGCAGTTCATGCTGGTGCTGGGGATTTTCATCGGTTCCCTGGTGTCCTCTGTCTCTGACAAGAGCTACAAATTCGAAGGGGTGCCGCCCATCTGGGAGGAGTACCTCGGCCCGTCGGTGACCAAGCGGGCCATCGGCGCCTTTCTGGGCGGCATCGTGGCCATGATGGGCGCCCGCATGGCCAGCGGATGCCCCAGCGGCCACGGGTTGAGCGGCATGATGCAGCTTTCCGTCAGCGCCTTCGTGGCCCTGGCGATGTTTTTCGGCTTCGGCATGCTGGTGGCCGCCGTGGTCTACGGAAGGAGGACCTGATGAGCACGGAACAATGGATGGGATTGGTGACCGGGATCCTCTTCGGCTTCCTGCTGCAAAAGGGGCGCGTGCTGCGCTTCGAAAAACAGGTGGGCGCCATGCTGATCCAAGACATGACGATCCTCAAGTTCATGCTTTCGGCCATCCTGGTGGGCATGGTGGGAATCAACTACCTTGCCGGCGCCGGGTTCATCGCCTACAGCCACAAGGCGATGAACCTGGGGGCGGTGCTCGTGGGCGGCGGCCTGTTCGGCATCGGCTGGGCCATCATGGGGTTTTGCCCTGGTACTTCGGTGGGCGCCCTGGGCGAGGGCCGCTGGCACGCGGTCTTCGCCATCGCCGGCATGCTCGCCGGGGCGGCGCTCTACGCCGAGCTGTATCCCTTTTTCCAGTCCACCGTGCTGGCCTGGAAAGACTTCGGCAAGATCGCACTGCCCGGCGCTCTTGGCGTTTCACCCTGGATCGTCATCGCCGTTTTCTGGATCGTCACCCTCGGCCTGTTTGTCGTTTTCGAGAAAAACGACCTGTAGCCGGTCTTCACGCTCACGTCTCGCCGTAGCGGGCCAGCCTGCGCCGCAGGGTGTTCAGACCGATGCCCAGCACGCTGGCGGTGCGCGCCTTGTTGCGCCCGGTGGCCTGGTAGGCCCGGAGAATGTGGGCCCGCTCCACCGCTTCGAGGGAAACCAGGGCTTCGGCGTCAGTCCGGTGGCCGCAGTTGTCCAGGGCCGGCTTTGCTTCGCGTAAACTGGCGGGCAGGTGGCGCACCTCGATGGGGCGGCCCCCGGCGAGGTTGGCGGCTGCCTGGAGGATGGACTTGAGTTCCCGCACGTTGCCGGGAAACCCGTAGCGGCACAGCAGGGCCTGGGCCGCCGGCGAGATGGCCGCCGGTCCCGCCGGTCTGGCGGTGCCGAGAAAATGCTCGGTGAGCAGCGGAATGTCTTCACTGCGCTGGCGCAGCGGCGGCAGGTGGAGCCAGCCGCCGCGCAGGCGGTAGAAGAGGTCCTTGCGGAAGCGCCCGCCGGCCATGAGGCGTTCGAGGTTTTCGTTGGTGGCGGCGATGAAACGCACGTCGGCCCGGCGGCGGCGGTTGGTGCCCAGCTTGACGAACTCGCCGTCCTGGAGCACCCGCAGCAGTTTGCCCTGCACTTCCAGGGGCAAAATGCCGATCTCGTCCAGGAACAACGTTCCGCCCGCGGTAAATTCCAGGTACCCCTCGCGCTCCTTTTCCGCCCCGGTAAAGGCCCCCCGGCTGTGGCCGAAAAATTCGGCGTCGAAGAGGCTGGGATTGAAGGCGGCCATGTTGACGGCGGTAAAGGGCTTGTCGGCCCTGGCGCTGGCCTGGTGAATGGCCCGGGCCAGCAGGTCCTTGCCGGTGCCGCTTTCCCCGGTGATCAAGATCGGCACGTCGCTGGCCGCGTGCAGCTCGGCCTCCTTGAGCAGGCGCCGCATGGCCGGCGAGCGGGTCAGGATGGGGCGAAAGGCCCCGGCGCGGCGCAGCTGGAGCGAGCCGGGCCCCTTGCCCAACTCCAGGATATCCAGCAGCCGCTTGCGCTCCAGGGCGCGCTGCACCGTGGCCACCAGTTTTTCCCCCGGTACCGGCTTGACCAGGTAATCGTAGGCCCCCTTCTTGATGCAGGTCACGGCGGTGTGCGCCTCGTTGACCGCCGTGACCATGATGCACTCGGTGGACGGGCTGGCGTTCTGGATGCATTCCAGCAGCTCGGCGCCGTCCATCTCGGGCATGGTCAGGTCGATGAGGGCCACGTCCACCGGCTCGCCGGCGTCGATGCGGCCGGCGGCCTTGAGGGCGTCGATTTCGGTGGCAACCCGGTCGAATCCGGCCCCGGCGAGGGTTACGGCGAGAACTTCCAGGTAATCCGGGTCGTCGTCGACGACCAGAATCCGGGCTTCACGCATTTTCGTCTTCCTTCCCCTGCCAATTTGAACCCTTCCATTTTGGCACGATAGCTTCCATCCTTCCGATTTTCAACAAGAAAATAATTAAACCAGTCCAAAATGGCACGATTGCTGCGCCGGCCCCAGCCGGCGCAGTTGGGGCAGAATATTTTTTTTGGCAAGATAACTATTTGTATCTATTGATAAAATAAATTGTCCGGGTTTCGCGGCATACCCCTTGCTCCAAGGTGGGAAAACCGCCTTCAATCGCCTTTGGCAAGGGTGCCGGAGGGATTCACGCCAACGCATAGCACCGCAAAGGGTGAAACATGGAACTTCGAAACCGATTCAACGTAGGCGAGTTTGTCGTCTTGGTGGAGCTGGTGCCGCCCAAGGGGGTGGACATCTCCGGGATGCTCAAGGTGGCGGGCAAGATCCGCGACAAGGTGACGGCCTTCGTCGTGCCGGACATGGCCGCCGCCGTGATGCGCATGAGCGCCCTGGGGGCGGCCATGATCCTCCAGCAAAAGGGTTTCAAGACCGTCATGCAGGTCTGCTGTCGGGACCGCAACCGCCTGGCCCTACAGGGCGACCTGCTGGCCGCCTATGCCGGCGGGATCACCAGCCTGATGGCCGTGGCCGGCGAGGACCTGCGCTACGGGGATCACCACGAAGCGGCCGCGGTGGACGATCTCGACCTCATCGGCCTCATCGAAGCCGTGGGCACAATGCGCGGTGGCAAGGACCTCTCGGGGGCCGAGCTGGCCGGGGAGCCGCGATTTTTTTGCGGCACCACGGTGAATGTGGGCCTCGGGGATGCCGACCTGGCGGCCGAGGTGGCCGAGATGAACCGGCGCGCGACCGCCGGGGCCGAGTTTTTTGTCACCACGCCGGTCTTCGATCCGGCCGCCATCGAACCTTTCCGCCAACTGATGGACATTCGTAAACAGAACGTGGTGCCCACCGTGATGCTGCTCAAGTCCATCGGCATGGCGCGCTACATCCAGCGCAACATGGCCCACATCCAGGTTTCGGACGAGATCATCTCCCGCCTGCAAAAGGCGCCGGACAAGACCAAGGAGAGCCTGCGCATCGCCCGGGAAACCATCGCGGCCCTGTGCGAGGCCAACTTCAAGGGAGTGCTGATCTCGCCCATGGGCTGGGAAGAAAACCTGCCGGAGCTCTTCGAGCAGGTGGAGTGAGCAGCGGGAGACGCGAAGAGATGCCTCGTCGCTGCGCTTCCCGGAATGAGGGGGGAGGGGCTTTCGGGGTGATAAAGGGCAGGCGCTCCCGGGGGGCAGTGGATCCTGAAGCAAGTCGAAAATCAACCATATCGCCAAGATAAGGGAAATCCATGGAAGCCAACAAGGATCGTTCCAACAACGGTAAGGTGGTCGGTTCGGTGATGGTGGTCGGCGCCGGGATCGCCGGGATCCAGGCGGCCCTGGACCTGGCCGATTCGGGCTACCGGGTCGACCTGGTGGAAGGCAAGTCGGCCATCGGCGGGGTGATGGCCCAGCTGGACAAGACGTTTCCCACCAACGACTGCTCCATGTGCATCATCTCGCCCAAGCTGGTGGAAGCCGGCCGGCATTTGAACATCGATCTGCACAGCCTCACCGAGGTGGTGGCGGTGGAAGGCGAGGCGGGCAATTTCCAGGTGACCCTGCGCGAGCGGCCGCGCTTCGTGGACATGGCCAAGTGCACCGCCTGCGGCGAGTGCGCCAAGGTGTGTCCCATCGAAACCCCCAACCTCTTCGACACGGCCCTGCGCACTCGTCGGGCGGCCTACAAGCTCTATCCCCAGGGGATGCCCAGCGCCTACGCCATCGAAAAGCGCGGCACGGCCCCCTGCAAGGCCACCTGCCCGGCCCACGTGAGCATCCAGGGCTACATCGCCCTGATCAACGACGGCCGCTATGCCGAGGCGCTGCGCCTCTTCAAGCAGGATCACCCCTTTCCAGGGGTCTGCGGCCGGGTGTGCCATCATCCCTGCGAAGGGGGCTGCACCCGGGGCGACCATGATCAGGCCCTGGCCATCCGCGAACTGCACCGCTTCTTGGCCGACGTGGACCGGTCCGCCGAGAGCCCCTACGTGCCGCCGCTGCCCGAGCCCCGTGCCGAAAAGATTGCCGTCATCGGATCGGGGCCGGCCGGTTTGAGCGCCGCCTATTTTCTGGCCCTGGAAGGCTACCGAGTGACCGTTTTCGAGAAACTGCCGGTGGCCGGCGGCATGATGGCCGTGGGGATCCCCGAGTACCGGCTGCCCCGCGACATCCTGGCCGAGGAGATCGGCATCATCGAGAAGATGGGGGTCGAGATACGTACCGGGGTGACCTTCGGCAAGGACATCACCTTCGACAGCCTCAAAGCCGACGGGTTCGCCGCCGTGTTCATGGCCATCGGACTTCACGGCGGCCGGCGACTCGGGGTGGAAAACGAGGATGTCGCGGGGGTTTTGCAGGGGGTGGAGTTCCTGCGCGACGTGGCCCTGGGAAACCCGGTGAACATCGGCAAGGAAGTGCTGGTGATCGGCGGCGGCAACGTGGCCATCGACGTGGCCCTCACCGCCAAGCGCAAGGGGGCGGAAAAAGTCACCTTGATCTGTCTGGAAAAGCGCGAGGAGATGCCCGCCTGGTCGCACGAGATCCAGGAGGCCCTGGAAAGCGACATCGAGATCGTCAACAGCTTCGGCCCCAAGCAGTTTTTCATCGACAAGAGCAGCCGGGTTTCGGGCATCGAGTTCAAGACCTGCACTGCCGTCTTCGACGAGAACAAACGCTTCAACCCCCAGTACGACGAAAGCGTGTGCCAGCCGTTTTTCGGCGACACGGTGATCGTGGCCATCGGCCAGTCCACCCACACCGAATACCTGGCCGAGCAGGGGGTGCCCCTGACCCGTGTCAAGGGACTGGAGGCCGACCCGGTGACCCTGCAGACGCCGTTGGAATGGGTGTTTGCCGGCGGCGACGCCTTCTACGGCCCCAAGAGCGTGGTGGAGGCGGTGGCCTGCGGCAAGGAGGCCGCCGAGAGCATCCACCGCTACGTCAACGGCCTGGACCTGCGCGAAGGGCGGCCCCAGAGCTGGGACTTCGTCAAGCCGGAGATCCAGGGCGAACCGGTGCGCCAGCGCACCCCGGTGCGCTGCCTCGACCCGGCGGCCCGGGAGTGCAACTTTCTGGAAGTCAGCTTCGGCTACAACGAAGACGAGGCCCGCACCGAGGCCCAGCGCTGCCTCAAGTGCGGCATCTGCTCCGAGTGCTACCAATGCGTGGATGCCTGTCTGGCCCAGGCCATCGACCACACCATGGCCGAGCGCACCGTGACGGTGAACACCGGGGCCATCATCCTGGCTCCCGGTTTCACCCCCTACGATCCCGGCCGCCAGGCCCACTACGCCTACGCCGGCCATCCCAACGTGGTCACGGCCCTGGAGTTCGAGCGTATCCTCAGCGCCTCGGGTCCTTTCCAGGGGCACCTGGTACGCCCCTCGGACCACAAGGAGCCGGAAAAGATCGCCTGGCTGCAGTGCATCGGCTCCCGTGACATCAACAAGTGCGACCACGCCTACTGCTCGTCGGTGTGCTGCATGTACGCTGTCAAGCAGACCGTCATCGCCAAGGAGCACAGCGAAAAGCCCCTGGACGCGGCGATTTTCTACATGGACTTGCGTACCTACGGCAAGGATTTCGACCGCTACCAGATCCGCGCCGAGAAGGAGAAGGGGGTACGCTTCGTGCGGTCCCGGGTGCACACCATCGATCCCATGCCCGGCGACATGCTGCGGCTGCGCTACGTCACCGAGGCTGGCCAGATCCAGGAGGAGATCTTCGACATGGTGGTGCTCTCGGTGGGCCTGGCGCCCAACCCCGAGTGCCGGCAACTGGCCGAGGTGATGGGCATCGATCTCAATCGCCACCTGTTCGCCGCTACCGAGGCCCTGGCGCCGGTGGCCACCAGCCGGCCGGGGGTGTTCGTCTGCGGCGCCTTCCAGGGACCCAAGGACATCCCCCAGTCGGTGATGGAGGCCTCGGCGGCGGCCGCCTCGGCCAGTGAGCTGCTGGCGGCCGCCCGGGGCGAGCAGGTGCGCGTCAAACAACTGCCCCCCGAGCTGGACGTTACCGGCGAGCCGCCGCGCATCGGGGTCTTCGTATGCAACTGCGGCATCAACATCGGCGGGGTGGCCGACGTGCCGGCGGTGCGTGAGTACGCCCGGGGGTTGCCCTACGTGGTGCATGTGGAAGACAACCTGTTTACCTGCTCCCAGGACACCCAGGACAAGATGAAGGAGGTCATACGGGAAAAGGGGATCAACCGGGTGGTGGTGGCCTCGTGCTCGCCGCGGACCCACGAGCCGCTGTTCCAGGAGACGATCCGCGAGGCGGGCCTGAACAAGTACCTCTTCGAGATGGCCAACATCCGCGACCAGAACACCTGGGTGCACATGAACGATCCACGGCACGCCACGGCCAAGGCCATGGACCTGGTGCGCATGGCGGTGGCCAAGGCGGCCTACATCGAACCGCTGTACCAGGTGAGCATGCCGGTGCACCAGAGCGCCCTGGTGATCGGTGGCGGGGTGGCGGGCATGGAGGCGGCCCTGGGGCTGGCCGACCAGGGGTTCGAGGCCTGTCTGGTGGAGCGCGGCGACGAACTGGGCGGCAACGCCCGCTGGCTGAGCCACGCCTGGGACGGCGGCGCGGTGAAGCCCTACCTGGAGCAGCTCATCGAGCGGGTGCGCCACCATCCCAAGATCCGTCTCTTCATGAAGACCGAGGCCATCGAGACCTCGGGCATCATCGGCAACTTCACGACCACCCTGGCCCGGGGCGGGCTCACGGTCACCACCACCGTGGTCGAGCACGGGGCCACCATTCTGGCCACCGGCGGCACCGAATACCGTCCCAGCGAGTACCTTTGCGGCCAACACCCGGACGTGCTGACCCACAAGGGGATGGACGAGGCCATGGCGGCCGGCGACCCGCGCCTCGCCGCCGCCGAGACGGTGGCCTTCATCCAGTGCGTCGGCTCGCGCAACGCCGAGCGACCCGCGTGCAGCCGGGTGTGCTGCACCCACTCCCTGCACACCGCCATCGCCTTGAAACAGGAGAAGCCGGAGCGCGGCGTGTTCATCCTCTATCGCGACATCCGCTCCTACGGGTTCCGCGAGGACCTCTACCAGCAGGCCCGCCGCGAGGGGGTGATCTTCGTGCGCTTCGATCCCGAGGACCCGCCGGCGGTCACCGAAGCCGAGGGCAAACTGGTGCTCACGGTGCGCGACCATATCCTGGGCCGGCCGATCCAGTTGCAGCCGGACCTGCTGGTGCTGGCCGCCGCGGTGGTGCCCAACGCCAACAAGGACCTGTTCGAGCTGTTCAAGGTGCCGGTGAACGCCGAGGGGTTCCTGGTGGAGGCCCACGCCAAACTGCGGCCGGTGGACCTGGCCAGCGAGGGGATCTTCATGGCCGGCCTGGTTCACGCGCCCAAGTCCCTGGACGAGAGCATCGCCCAGGCCCGGGCCGCCGTGTCCCGGGCCGCCACGATCCTCTCCAAGGACGTCATCTGGGTGGGGGGCGTGGTGGCCGAGGTCAACCCCGACCGCTGCGCGGTATGCCTGACCTGCGTGCGCACCTGCCCCTACGGCACCCCGTACATCGGAGAAGAAGGCTACGCGGTGATCGAGCCGGCCGGCTGCCACGGCTGCGGCTGCTGCGTGGCCGAATGCCCGGGCAAGGCCATCACGTTGAAGCATTTCACCGACGAGCAGCTCCTGGCCAAGACCGCGGCCCTGTTCGCCGCCTGCGCCGCCTGACACCAGGGACAACCAGAGAGGAAGACGCCATGAACGAAACCTTCGAACCCCAGATCGTCGCCTACTGCTGCAAGTACTGCGCTTACGCGGCCGCTGACCTGGCCGGCTCCATGCGTCTGAGCTACCCGACCAACGTCAAGATCGTCCAGGTGCCGTGCTCCGGGCGGGTGGACACCCTTCACCTGTTGCGGGCCATCGAGGAGGGGGCCGACGCCGTCTACGTGGCCGGGTGACTGGAGGGGGAATGTCATTTCCTGGAAGGAAATCTCAAGACCCACAGGAAGGTGGAACACGTCCAGCACATTTTGAAGGAGATCGGCATCGAACCCGAGCGCGTGCAGATGTTCAATCTCTCGTCGGCCCAGGGCCCGCGTTTTGCCGAAATCGCCACCGAGATGACCGAAACGACCCGGCGCCTTGGTCCCAACCCGGTCCGCCGGCCCTGCTGACCGGCATGCTGATCAAGTGAGGTGAATCATGATTGTCGCCGATCGCAAACCCATCGAAGAAATTTTGACGATGGTCGATGACTGCCAAAAGATCCTACTGGTGGGCTGCAAGGGGTGCGTGACGGTCTGCAATGTCGGCGGGCTCAAGGAGGTTCAGATCCTGGCCTCGGCCCTGCGCATCGCCCGGAAAAAGGACGACCGCCCGCTGGAAGTGGTGGAAAAGACGCTCGAGCGCCAATGCGACCCGGAGTACGTGGAGCAGCTGCGCGACGAGTACGACCAGTATGACGCCGTGGTTTCAATGGCCTGCGGGGTCGGGCCCCAGTTTCTCTCCGAGGCCTATCCCAGTCAGCGTTTCTTCCCGGCCGTCAACACCAAGTTCATGGGCGGGGCCACCCAGCACGGGGTCTGGGAGGAGCGCTGCGCCGGCTGCGGCACCTGCATCGTGCATCGGTTCGAGGGGCTGTGCCCCATCGCGCGCTGCTCCAAGAGCCTGATGCACGGTCCCTGCGGCGGCAGCGCCGACGGCGTCTGCGAGGTGTCCAACGAGACCGAGTGCATCTGGGACCGGATCGTACGCAAGAAGATGGAAAACGGACGGCTTGCCGACCTGCGCGTCTTTCACGAGGCCAAGGACTGGCGCACGGCCAGAGACGGCGGTCCGCGGCGCAGCATCAGGGAGGAACTGGTAAAATGAGCGCAAACGGTTTGAAGTCGGGCAGCAACCTGGAAAAGATCCTCAAGGCCGGCCACTTCGCCTTCACCGGCGAGTGCGGGCCGCCCAAGGGGGCCAACGTCGAGCACCTGAGGGAGAAGTACGCGCACCTGCGCGGGGTGGTGGATGCCATCAACGTCACCGACAACCAGACGGCCGTGGTGCGCCTGTCGAGCATGGCCTCCTGCGCCCTGATGGTGGCCGACGGGCTGGAGCCCAACTTCCAGATGGTCTGCCGCGACCGCAATCGCCTGGCGATGATGGCCGACATCTTCGGCGCCTACGCCCTCGGAATTCGCAACATGCTCTGCCTCAGCGGGGACCATCAGCACTTCGGCAACCACCCCCAGGCCAAGAACGTCTTTGACATCGATTCGATGCAGTTGATCGCCCTGGTGCGCAAGCTGCGCGACGAGGGCAAGTTTCCCAACGGCGACGAAGTGGACGGGCCACCGCGGATGTTCATCGGTGCCGCCTGCAACCCCTTCGGCGATCCCACCGAGTTTCGCGTCCACCGGCTGGCCAACAAGGTCGATGCCGGGGTGGACTTCGTCCAGACCCAGTGCATCTACAATATGGAGCGCTTCCGCCAATTCATGCGCCAGGCGGTGGACATGGGGCTGGCGGAACGCTGCTACATCCTCGCCGGGGTGACGCCGATGAAAAGCGCCCGTATGGCCAAGTACATGGCCAAGTTCGTGCCCGGTATGGACGTGCCCGAGGCGCTCATCAAGCGGCTGGAGGGAGCCGAAAAGGGCAAGCAGGCCGAGGAGGGGATCGCCGCTGCCATTGAGCAGATCCAGGAGTTCAAGGAGATGCCCGGCGTGGCCGGGGTCCATCTGATGGCCATCGAGTGGGAACACAAGGTGCCCGAGATCGCCCAGCGCGCCGGCGTGTTGCCGAGGCCGGAGGTTTGATTGATCATTGGTCATTGGGAAGGGTGGCGGATCTCAGGTTTCAGCACTGCCCCCGGCCACAATGCTTGGAATTTTGGTTTTTTCTGTTCTTTTGAACTTGAAACCTGAGAGCTGAGACCTCGAATCTTGAACCTTGAACTTTGAACCCGGAACCCCCGAACGCGCCGCAGGCGCAAGGAGCGTGTCCCATGGCAGACAAAAAGAGAATCCTGGTAGTGGATGACGAGCCGGATTTCTGCGCCATCGTGAAAGGCAACCTGGAAAAGGAAGGCTTTGAAGTGGAGGTGGCCTACGACGGCGTTGAAGGCCTGGCCAAGGTGCGGGCCAACCCGCCCGACGCCATCGTGCTGGACGTGATGATGCCGGAAATGGACGGCTACGCCGTGTGCAAGGAGCTGAAGAAAGATCCGCAGCTCAGCGGCATCCCGGTGGTGATGCTTACGGCGGTGGCCTCCCATGTCTCTTCCACCCGCTATTCGCACTACGACGGGATGAGCATGGAGGCCGACGACTACCTGCCCAAACCGGCTTCAGCCGAGGCGATCACCAGCAGCGTCAAGAGGCTCATCGGAGCCTGAGCGCGCTGGGGCAACCGGCCCGATCTTCCCGGCGCTTCGGCCGGGACCCGGAGGGGATCATGCCATGACCGCGGCCGTCTTCAGCGCGCATTTTGATGCGGCGACGCCGGTGTTTGCCATCTTCAGCGATGGGCGGGTTCATGGCCCCCTCAGTCCTGGCCTCTTCGGCCGGGTGATGGCCCGGGTGGGGCTCAACGGCGCCTGTGTGCCTTTCCAGGTGGATCCGCAGGATCTGGGACCGGCAGTGGCCAGCCTGCGGATTCTGCACCTGGCCGGCGCCGGCGTGGCGGCGCCTTACAAGCAGCAGGTGGTGCCCCATCTGGACGTGCTTTCCGAAGGCGCCAACATCATCGGCGCCGTTAATACCATCGTGCGCCGCAAAAATGTTCTCAAGGGGTACAATACCAACGCCGTCGGTGTCATGGACGTCCTGGACGAGCGCGGTTTCGCCGTGGCCGGGCGCCGGGTTCTGGTGGTGGGCACCGGGGGCGCGGCCCGGGCTGTTGTTTTCATCCTGGTCTGGCTCCAGGCTGCCCAGGTCTGGGTGACCGGTCGCAACCCGAAAGCCGCCGCCCGGCTCACCGACGCCCTGGGCGGCACGGCCGTCAACCTGGACGACTTGGCCGGCGCGAGCCGCCAGGCGGACCTGGTCGTCAATGCCACCAGCATCTCCGGTTTCGAGGAAGCCCCGGAGATGGCCGACATCGTTTTGCGCCTGCCCTTGGAGAGCTGCAAGTTGCTGTTGGACTTGAACTGCGGTCGCCGGGAGAACTTCTGGCGCACCGCCGCCGAGGAGGCCGGCTGCCCGTTTTCCGACGGTTTGCGGGTGCTGGCCTACCAAGCCCGTCGCAGCTTCTTCCTCTGGACCGGCATCGAGGTGCCGCCGGAGGATTTCGTCTCCGCCCTCCACGCCTGAAACCTGATTTTTTCTTTTACAAAAAGACGACGCTGGGCAACCCCCCACGGGTGACGAAGCCGCTTCCAAAGGATTTTTCGACTTCGGGCGCGCCTCGCCGCATTTTCTTGGCTTGTCATTTTGGGAACGCTTCCTCTTGACAGACTCCTCAGAGTTTGATCCAGATGAACCACACGCCCGTGGAGAAAACCAGGAATAATCAAGCCGGCCGACAAAGCAGTGCAGGGAGGCAGCGATGGCGCAATTGTTCGGGCAGGAATTATTGCGGCAGGATCGGATCACGGAAGATCAACTGGCCAAGGCCCTCGAACGGCAGCGGCGGCACGGCGGGCGCCTGGGCGAAAACCTCGTGGCGCTTGGTTATGCAGATCCCAAAGATTTGGATGATTTTTTCAAGAGAACGCCGCCGCCGGTGAAGTCCGTTGCCGAATCCGGGCTTAGCCTGAGTTTTTTGCGCGATCTGATTCTCAAACATGCCTTGCACATGGTTGAATTCAGCATCCCGGAGATCAGCAGCCGCGTCAAGCTGCCGCCCACCGTCATCGATGCCGCGGTGGAAGACCTGCGCAAGGAGCAGATGGCCGAGGCCAAGAGCGCCGGCTCCCTGTCCAAGCTCACCTACCGTTTCGCCTTGACCGACCGTGGACGCCAGACGGCGGGGCTCTTGATGGAGCAGTGCCGCTACGCCGGTCCGGCGCCGGTATCCTTCCAGGACTACCGCACCATGGTCTTGGCCCAGACCATCAAGAGCATCATCGTGCGTGAAGAGACGGTCAGGGAAGCTTTTTCCCACCTGGTCATCGGCGAAGAGCTGCTTAACCGGGTGGGGCCAGCGGTCAGCTCGGGAAAATCGATCTTCCTTTACGGACCTCCGGGAAACGGCAAGACCACCATCGCCGAGACCATCGGCAACATCCTTCCCGGGGAGATTTTCGTCCCTTACGCCGTGTTAATCGACAACGAGATCATCACCCTCTACGATCCCATGACCCACCATGCCACGGGTGAAAAGGGCACCGAGCAGGACTGGGACCAGCGCTGGGTGAAGGTGCGCCGGCCGATGGTGATGGTCGGCGGCGAGTTGACCCTCAAGCACCTGGACCTGGACTTCAACCAGGTGACCAAGTTCTACGAAGCGCCCTTTCAGATGAAGGCCAACAACGGCCTGCTGATCATCGACGATTTTGGCCGCCAGCAGGTGGATCCGCAGCACCTGATCAACCGCCTGATCATTCCCCTGGAGCGGCGCACCGACTTTCTCACCTTCCACACCGGGATGAAATTCGAAATCCCCTTTGACCAGCTGGTGATCTTCTCCACCAACCTGGAGCCCAAGGATTTGGTGGACGAGGCCTTCCTGCGCCGGATCCGTTACAAGATCAAGATCGGCCCCCCCAACCGCGAGGAGTATTCCCTTATCTTCAAGCGGATGTGCGAGGCCAACCGGGTCGAATTCGACCAGGCGGCCCTCGATTACCTCATCGCCTACTATTACGAGCGCCTCGGCATCAGCCTCAGCGCCTGCCATCCGCGGGATCTCATTGACAACCTCGTTGACCAGGCCCACTATGCCGGCCTGCCGCGCAGGCTGACCCGCGAGTCGATTTCCCAATCCTGGGAGAGCTATTTCGTCGAGACCTGAACCGGTTATAGAAAAACGTTACAATTGGAACAATTAAAGTTCGAACGCCCAAAACTGGCGGTCTTTGGCAACGTCCTATCGTTTGAAATGTTTTCTGATTTTTTGGGTTTGCAGCATGTCCTCCAGCCGGTGCCCGAAACCCTGCCCGAATCAATTTGACGCCCAGGAGGACAGCCGATGTCCACCGATCCATTGCCGATTCTTGAGCTGACCTTCCCGGAGCTGGCCGACGAACTCGGCCGGCGCTACGGCCGTGGGGCCTACCATGCCGCTGCGATTCTGGCGGCCGTCTACAAAAAAGGCCTGGATCCCCTGCAGACCCCCGCGCTGCAAGCCTCCCCGCGCCTTGCGGCGGCGCTGGCCCGAGACGCGTCTTTTGAACCGGGCGTGGTGGTGGACGCCAAGACCTCCGGTGGGGTGGTCAAGTTTGTCACCCGGCTTTGCGACGACGAGACCATCGAATCGGTGGTACTGCCCATGGCCACCCACCTGACGGTCTGCGTCTCCACCCAGGTAGGATGCCGCATGGGCTGCCGCTTTTGCGAGACGGCCCGCATGGGCTGGCGCCGCGACCTGCGGGTGGAGGAGATTGTGGGGCAGGTGGTGGCGGCCCGCCGGCGCTTCGGCGACGGGGTGCGTAACGTGGTGTTCATGGGAATGGGGGAGCCCCTGGACAACTTCGACAACGTGGTGCAGGCGGTGCGGGTGATCACCGATCAACGCGGGTTGGACGTGGCCATGCGTCATGTGACGATCTCCACCTGCGGCCTGGACGACGGCATCCGGTCCCTGGCCGCCTTGAACTGGCCCCATCTCAAGCTGGCCGTGTCCCTCAACGCCCCCAACGACCGCCTGCGCAACGAACTGATGCCCGTCAACCGGAGGGTGCCGCTGGCGCGGCTGATGGAGGCGCTCAGGGCGTTTCCGTTGGCCAAGGATGCGGCCTTGATGATGGCTTACGTGCTGGTGCCCGGGGTCAACGACCGGCCTGAGCATGCCCGCCAAGTGGCTGCGCTACTGGCGCCGTTCAAGGCGCGCATCAACCTCATCGGGTACAATCCGCTCAGTGGAGTTGCGGCTTATCGCGCGCCGCAGGCGGACGAGGTCGAAGCCTTTGCCCGGCGCTTGGCCGAGGCCGGGGTCTTCGTCTGCCGGCGCCGCACCAAGGGGCGGGAACTGGCGGCGGCCTGCGGCCAGCTTCGTTCGCGAGTGCCCCTCCAGAAATGAGGATTTTTGTTCTGTCTCAAGGCCTTCGGAAAAAATAACCGCAGGCATCTGGTTGATATGCTGGGGATTATTTTTTGAGCAGAACGCAAAGATGGGGCAAAAAAGCCATTTATGGAGGGACACTCGCTAGGGAAGTAAATTCTGATGTAAGCCGAAACGCCTCAGGGGGCGGCGTGATTCAGGGCCTGGCGGATCGCCTGGGACAGGTCACGAAGGGCGATGGGCTTGAGCAGAAAGCCCCGGATGCCGCAGTCCATGGCTTTTTCCGAGCCGATTGTTTCGCTGAAGCCGCTGCACAGGATCACGGGAAGACCCGGCCGGAGAGTCTGGACCTGGCGCGACAGCTCCGTGCCGGTCATATTGGGCATGGTCTGGTCGGTGATGACCAGATCGAAACGCTCCGGATTGGCCCGAAAAACTTCGAGAGCCTCCACGCTGCTGGTGCGGCAGGTGACGGTGTAGCCCAGCCGTTCAAGCATCTGCTGGCCGATATGAACCAGCGTCTGCTCGTCGTCGACGAACAGGATGTGCTCCCCGCCGCCCTTGGCGGGGCCCTCTCCGATGGTGGCCGACGGTTTTTCCGTGTCGACCACCGGCAGGCGCACCGTGACGGTGGCGCCGCGGCCCAGGGTGCTGTCGATGTGAATGCTGCCGCCGTGGCGGTGCACAATGCCGTGGACCACCGCCAACCCCAGGCCTGCGCCGTTCTTGCGCGCCTGGGTGGTGAAGTAGGGATCGAAAACCCGGTCGAGGACTTCGGGGGCGATTCCCACGCCGGTGTCGGCCACCGTGAGTTCAAGGTAGCGGCCCGGCAGCAGGTCAGGGGCCCGGCGCCGGTCCCGTTTGGTCAGCTCGATCACTTCGGCGGCCACCGTGAGCCGGCCGCCGGTTTCGATCATCGCTTCCCGCGCGTTGGTGCACAGGTTCATCACCACCTGGTGCAGATTGGCCGGATCCGCCAAGACCATGGGAAGCTGGGCGGGCAGGCGGGATTCGATCTCGATGGTGGACGGCAGTCCGGCGCGCAGCAGCTTGATGGTTTCCTTGAGGATCGGTAGCGGCGCCAGGGGGCGGATCTCCGCGTCGTTCTGGCGGCTGAAGGTCAAGATCTGCTGCACCAGGTCCCGGGCCCGGTCGCAGGCTTTGAGCACGTTGCCCAGCCGTCGGTACACCGGCGACTCGGCGTCGGTGTCCATCATGGCCATTTCGGTGTATCCGAGAATGGCGGCCAGGATGTTGTTGAAGTCGTGGGCGATGCCTCCGGCCAGGGTGCCGATGGCGCGCATCTTCTGGTTCTGCTGGAGCTGGAACTCCACCCGGCGCCGCTCGAGGATCTGGCACTGCAAGTCCTGGTTGGCCCGGGCCAGCTCGGTATCGCGGGCTTTCACCTGGGCTTCGAGCTCGGTCTGGACGCGTCGGCAGCGTTCCAGGGCTGTTTCGTAGCCTTCCCGGGTACGTTGCAGTTCTTCGGTCAGTTCCTGGACCCGGGCTTCAAGGGAGGCGATGCGGGACGGATTGTTGGTGGCTTCCATAATGCGCCTTTTGGTAAGTGGTCGTGCCGTGTGGGGAGTATGGTTTTCATAACCTAGCCGAGGATTCCGGTCAAATCGATCTTTCGCCAAACAGTGATTTTCGGGTGCGGGTTGGTTGGCCTGGCTTCGGGCCCGGCTTGCCTATCGTTGAGGATCGGGTTATGAAGATTGCAACATCAACCTTCAACAGGAAACCGCTCCCATGCCCAGCGTTCGCCGACCGACGCGCATCGGCTCCCTGGCGCGCTTCGGCGCTATTTCCCGGGTCCCTGCCCCGTTACCTGGCGGCCATTTTACGCAACAGCGTCGCTGGTCGCCAGGTCTTCGAACTGCGCCACACGGGATTCGAGGGGCTCGACAGCAAGATCGAAAAGGGCGTCAACCGTCTCACGGGGGG
>DQXI01000038.1 GCA_011042305.1 Desulfobacteraceae bacterium | reverse complement strand
GTGGTGCACCACGGGCAATTGCTCAACGATCCCCACCATCCCTACCAGGGACGCTACCAGGGCGACGAAGACAACCGGCGCAAGCCGGCCTACCACAACGGAACCGCCTGGACCTGGGTTTTCCCCGTGTTCTGCGAAGCCTGGGTGGCGGCCTTCGGCCCGGCGGCACTGCCAACGGCGCGCTGCTGGCTGGAGAGCGGCCTGCGCCTGATGGAGTCCGGCTGCCTCGAGCAGGTGCCGGAGATTCTCGACGGCGACGCCCCCCATGCGCCGCGCGGGTGCGACGCCCAGGCCTGGGGCGTAAGCGAGCTGCTGCGGGTCTGGCACCTGTTTCACCGGACCGATCCGGCTGCTGACGGCTGAAGTCCGGCGCTTGGCGTATTGTCCTGCCGTCCCGGTTTGTGCACCCCAGGCATGCAGGGCAAATTCTGCTGTAATCCCGAGGAACGCAAGCGACGAGGAATCTCTTCCAATTACGCCCCGGCCTCCCCGGCGGTCGATCGACGCTTGCGATTGTAACCGTAGCGCAGCTGAAACAGTTCCACGCCCAGGGCAAAGCCCATGGGCAGGTAGATGTAGGCCTTGGGTATATGCCCTCCCATCGCCCCTTGCGACTTCCATCGCATCCTTGTAGGATCAAGTAAACTCACCGTGACGACGCCTCGGCGGTCGAGAGACGCCGTCCCGCCAGTTCCATAACCGTTCAAGCGAGGTCGCATCGAGAGATGAGCCGTTTTCAAACCTTTCAAGTCTACCCCCGGGTGCCCGCCTCCCTGGCCTTCCTGGAAAAATTGACGCGCAACCTGTGGTGGTGCTGGAACATCGAGGCCAGGGGCCTGTTTCGCCGCATCGATCCGGTGTTGTGGAAAGAGTGCCACGACAACCCCATTCTCTTTGCCACCCGCATCACCCAGGAGCGCCTGGAAAACCTTTCCCACGACGAGAGCTTTCTGGCACACCTGGAGCGGGTCCGGCTCCTGTATGAAAGCGAGGTGGATCTGCCCACCGAGCAGGCCCGCCACCGCTATCACGACGACGCCCTCATCGCCTATTTCTCGATGGAATTCGGCATTCATGAAAGCCTGCCCCTCTTCGCCGGCGGCCTGGGGGTGCTGGCCGGCGACCACCTCAAGGCCGCTTCGGACATGGGCGTGCCGCTGGTGGGGGTCGGCTTGCTGTTTCATCACGGCTATTTTCACCAGTTTCTCGACCAGACCGGCTGGCAACAGGAAGCCTACCCCGAGACCGACCTCTTTACCCTGCCTTTGCGCCGGGCCAAGGATCCTTCCGGCAAAAACGTCACGATCCGGGTGGACGGACCGGACGGACCGCTCTACGCGGCGGTCTGGTGCATCGACGTGGGACGGGTGCCGCTGTACCTGCTGGATACCAATGTTCCGGAAAACCCCCTGCCGCAGCGGGAGATCACCGATCGGCTCTACGCCGGCGAAGGCAAGAGAAGACTGGCCCAGGAGGTACTGCTGGGCATCGGCGGGCTCAGAGCCCTGGCCGCCATGGGCCTGCATCCCACCGTACTGCATATCAACGAGGGGCACTGCGCCTTTGTCGTCATCGAACGCCTAGCCCAGACGATGGAGCGCCACAAGGTCGACTTGACCGCAGCCCGGGAAATCGTGCCTCGCACCACGGTGTTTACCACCCATACCCCGGTGGCCGCCGGCTACGACGAGTTTCCCGTCGACCTGGCACGGCCCTACCTGGAACCCCTTGCCGACCGGCTCCAGACCACGGTTGACGACGTCCTCTCCTGGGGGCGCATCGGGACGGATTCGCCGCTGTCGATGTTCGTGCTCGGCATGCGCAACGCCATGTACTGCAACGGCGTCAGCGAACTGCACGGGGCTACGGCGCGCCGCATGTGGGCCCATATTTGGCCCGGTCGGCCCGAGGACGAAGTGCCCATCGGTCATGTGACCAACGGGGTTCACATCGCATCGTGGATCTCGGTGGACAACGCCCGGCTCTTCGAGCGCTACCTCGGCCCGGACTGGTACTTGCACACCAGCGTGCCGGAGACCTTCAACCGTATCGATCAGATCTACAACGAAGAGCTGTGGCGGGCCCACGAGATGGCCCGCTCGCGCCTGATCCGCACGTGCCGGCACCTCATGGTGCGCCAGTACAGCCAGCGCAACGCGCCCAAGGCGACGATGCAGGAAGCCGAGTCGGTGCTCGACCAGGAGATTCTCACCATCGGTTTCGCCCGCCGTTTCGCCACCTACAAGCGCGCCACCCTCCTGCTCCAGGATCCGGATCGGCTCGAGGCCCTCATCACCTCCCAGAGCCGTCCGGTCCAGTTGATTTTCGCCGGCAAGGCCCATCCACGCGACAACGAGGGCAAGGCGCTGATTCAGAAGATCGTCCAGTTCGCCCAGCGTCCCAGCATACGCCACCGGGTGGTGTTCATCGAGGACTACGACATCCATTTAGCCCGCCATCTGGTTCAGGGCTGCGATGTCTGGCTCAACACCCCCCGGCGTCCCTACGAGGCCTGCGGCACCTCCGGCATGAAGGCGGCTGCCAACGGGGTGCTGAATTTGAGCGTGCTCGACGGATGGTGGTGCGAGGGGTACCGCGACGATAGGGGCTGGCGCATCGGCAACGGCGAGCAGTACGAGGATTTGGCCTACCAGGATGCGGTAGAGGGGCAGGCGCTGTACAATATCCTGGAAAACGACGTGGTGCCGACCTTCTACGAGCGACGCAACGGCGACACCCCCAGCCGCTGGATCGCCATGATGAAGGCCTCGATGAAGATGGCCATCTCCGGCTTCTGCGCCCACCGGATGATGGCCGATTATGATTCGAGCTTCTATCGCCCCGCCGATGAAAACTGCCGCGAGCTGTTGGCCGACGGCGCCAAACGCGCTCATGAGCTGTACACCCTGCGCGAGCGTCTGGCCAAGGAATGGCACGCGGTGACGGTAGCCCAGCCGAGGCGTTCGGCCGAGGGACCGTTTCGGGTCGGCGACCAACTGACATTGACCACCACGGTTAAGCTGGGCAACCTCAAGCCCGAGGAGGTGGACGTGGAACTCTACTACGGCGTGATGAAGTCCCTGGACGTCTTGAAAACCAGCCACGTGGCGCCCATGCGGGTCATCGAGGACCTGGGCGACGGCCGGTATGTCTACGACTGCACCATCCGTTCCGACACTCCCGGCCGCTACGGGTTCACCGCCCGGGTGCTGCCCCGGGGTGACGCCCTGATCCGTTTCACGCCGGGCTTGATCACTTGGAGCTGATGAACGCTTGAAACTGGCGGGTTGCTGTAATGCGCAGCAGGCAACTTGTCGCGGGTCGATGCCATGGACAGCCTCCGAACCAAGCCGAGGATTCTCATCGTCACCCCCGAGGTGACCTATCTGCCCGACGGCATGGGCAATGCCGCCAACTATCTCAAGGCCAAGGCCGGCGGCCTGGCCGACGTGTCCGCCGCCCTCATCAGCGCTCTGTTCGAGCAGGGCGCCGACGTTCACGTGGCCATGCCCGATTACCGGCGCATGTTCATCCACGGCTCCCCCGGCCTCTACCCGGGCCGGGAGCTGGAGGCGATCCGGGCCAAGATGCCCGACGACCGCATCCATCTGGCCGAAGACCGGGCCTTCTTCTACGTGGACCACGTCTACGCCAACTACAGCCGCGACAACCTCAAGATCGCCCTGGCCTTTCAGCGCGAGGTGATTAACAACATCGTGCCGCGGGTGCGGCCCGACCTGATCCACTGCAACGACTGGATGACCGGCCTGGTGCCGGCCATGACCCGCATGGCCGGGATTCCCTGCCTGTTCACCCTGCACAACATCCACACCGTCACCAGCACGCTGGCGGAGATCGAGGACCGCGGCATCGACGCGGCATACTTTTGGCATCACCTTTACTACCGTCGCTACGTGGACGAGTACGAGGCGGCGCGGGGTGCCGTGCCGGTGGATTTCGTCACCAGCGGGGTGTTTGCGGCCCACTTCGTCAACACCGTCAGCCCGACCTTCCTGAAAGAGATCGTCGACGGCCGGCACGGTTTCGTCGACGGCCACCTGCAGCGCGAGCTGCGCAACAAGTACCGGGCCGGGTGTGCGGTGGGAATCCTCAACGCGCCGGATCCCTCGTTTCGGCCTGAAAGCGACACGGCCCTGGTGCGCCCCTACGGCCCGAAGGAGGCCCTGGCGGCCAAGCAGGAAAACAAGCGCCACATCCAGCAGGCCCTGGGACTGACCGTGGACGACAAGGCGCCGCTGTTTTTCTGGCCTCATCGCCTTGATCCCATCCAGAAGGGATGCCAACTGCTCTCCGATATTCTCTACCGGGTGGTGTCCACCTTCTGGGAAGACACCCTGCAGATCGTTTTTGTCGCCAACGGCGCCTACCAGCAGGTGTTCCGCGACATCGTGGCCCGCCACAATTTTCAGCGGCGGGTGGCGCTCTGCGATTTCAACGGCACCCTGGAGCGCCAGGCCTATGCCGCCGCCGATTTCATGCTGATGCCCTCGCGTTTCGAGCCCTGCGGCCTGCCGCAGATGATCGCGCCGATCTACGGCGCCCTGCCCGTGGCCCACGACACCGGCGGCATCCACGACACCATCGAACACCTCGACGTGGACGCCAATACCGGCAACGGGTTCCTGTTCGAGGTCTTCGACAGCCAAGGGCTGTTTTGGGCCATCGAGCAGGCCATGGCCTTTCACCGTCTGCCCGCCAAGGTACGGGCCGCCCAGGTTGCGCGCATCATGCGGCAAAGCCAGGAAACCTTCACCCATACCGTCACCGCCCGGCGGTACATCGAACTGTACGAAAAGATGCTCGAACGCCCGCTGATTGTCGAGTAGAATGATTTCCATCGATCACGACGCCATCGCCGCCCGGGTGCACCGCCTCGTGGCCCGCGACCCCTACCTGGGGCCCTATGCCGAGGTCATTGGCCAGCGATTGCGACGGGTGGATGAGGCGGCGGCGCGTCTAGCTCCCCGGGGTTTCCGTCTGTCGGACGCGGCCCTGGCCCACCAACGCTACGGACTTCATCGCCAGGCCGACGGCTGGGTCTTTCGCGAGTGGGCCCCAGGGGCCGAAGCAATTTTTCTCATCGGCGATCACAGCGGCTGGCGTGAAGATCCGCGCTTCGCCCTTCGTCGGGAAAACGACCGGGGCGACTGGGCCATTCACCTCGCCCCGGAGACGCTGGGGCACCAGAGCCTTTACCGGTTGCGGGTGCACGGGCCGGCCGGCGGCGGGGACCGCATCCCGGCCTATGCCCGGCGGGTGGTCCAGGACCCGGTGACCGGCATCTTCAACGCCCAGGTCTGGGACCCGCCGGCGCCCTATCGCTGGCGCAACGCCAGCCCGCCCCGGCCGCCTTTCCCGCTCGTCTACGAGGCCCATGTCGGCATGGCCCGGGAAACCGGGGGAATCGGCACTTACCGGGAGTTTGCCGACACCGTCTTGCCGCGCATCGCCGCCGCCGGCTACAATACGCTCCAGCTCATGGCGGTGGCCGAGCATCCCTACTACGCCAGCTTCGGCTACCAGGTTTCGAGCTTCTTCGCCCCCAGCGCGCGTTTCGGCCCCCCCGAGGACCTCAAGGCCCTTGTGGATACGGCCCATGCCGCCGGCCTGCGCGTGCTCATCGACCTGGTCCACTCGCACATGGTCAACAACACCGTGGAGGGCATCGGCCGCCTGGACGGCACTGACCACCAGTACACCCCTCCTGGTGATCGGGGACGACACCCGGCCTGGGGCTCCTTTCTGTTTGATTACGGCAGAGTCGAGGTGCTGCGCTTTTTGCTCTCCAACTGCCGCTACTGGCTCGACGAGTATCGCGTGGACGGCTTCCGTTTCGACGGGGTCACCAGCATGCTCTACACCCATCACGGCCTCGAGCATGTGTTCAGCAGCTACGAAGAATATTTCGGGGACACGGTGGACCCGGATGCCCTGACCTATCTCGGTTTGGCCAACCGCCTGGTGCACGCATTGCGCCCCGATGCCGTCACCATCGCCGAGGACGTCAGCGGCATGCCGGCCCTGGCCGCTTCAGCGCAGGAGGGAGGAATCGGTTTCGACTACCGCTTTGCCATGGGGGTGCCCGACTACTGGATCCGGCTGGTCAAGGACACCCCCGACGAACAGTGGCCCATGGGCACGCTGTGGCACGAGCTGACCAACCGGCGCCGCGAAGAGCGCACCATCAGCTACGCCGAGAGTCACGACCAGGCCCTGGTGGGCGACCAGACCCTTATCTTCCGGCTCATCGGGCCAGCCATGTACCATCACATGGGGGTCAACGAACGGCACCTGGTGGTGGATCGGGGCATTGCCCTGATCAAGATGATCCGCCTGATCACCCTGGCCACCGCCGGCCACGGGTACCTGAATTTCATGGGCAACGAGTTCGGCCATCCGGAGTGGATCGATTTCCCCCGCGAGGGTAACAACTGGTCGTTCCGGCACGCCCGGCGCCAGTGGTCCCTGGCCGACGATCCGCTGCTGCGCTACACCCAGGTCGGCCGCTTCGACCGGGAAATGCTGGCCCTGGCCCGACGGTGGCACCTGCTCGACGGCGCGCTGCCCCAGCTTTTGTGGGAGCACCAGGCGGACAAGACCATCGCTTTCCAGCGGCACGGGCTGCTTTTCGCCTTCAACTTCCACCCGACCCGCTCCCACGCCGATTACCCGCTTCCCGCCCCGGCGCCGGCCTACCGGCTGGCCCTGGACAGCGACGCCCCCCGCTACGGCGGGCACGGCCGCCTGGCGCCCGAGCAGACCTACCGGCGCCCGCATCCCGGTCGGGACGAAATAAAGCTCTACCTGCCGGCCCGCAGCGCCGTGGTGCTCGAGCCGGTGTAGCCGCCTCGGGAAAATCTTTGCGACCCTGCCACCATTTTCCGCCCCCATTGCCCACTGCGGATTCATCACTGCGTTCGGAATGACACGGGAGAAGGGGGCCTCCCTCTCTCCGTCATCCCGAGGAGCTCAGCGAGACGAGGGATCTCTCTGGCGCCAAGCACCCCTTTGATGATGACCCGCGGCGGTCAAATCCCGCCTTGAGCCTTGGGCTTCCCCGTGCCCCGGCGCGCGGACCCCGACCGGAAACAGTTGGGGAACCGACGCCATCAGGGCGTCTTGACCTGGCGGCCCATGTAGTCGTCCACGGCGGCGCGCACCGCGGCGGCCGAGAGAAAGGCGCAGTGCCGGTCGTCCTCGGGCAGGCCGCCGGTGCGCTCCAGGATCGCCTCGCCGGTGAAATCGGCCAGGTCCTCGATCTTCCGGCCGAGGCTCATCTCGGCGGCAAAGGAGCCGCAGATGGCGCTGGGGCCGCAGCCGTCGGTGGTAAACGAAGCCGCGGCCACCTTTCCGTCCACGATGCGCAAGAACACCTGGATCGTATCGCCGCAGGTGCCGGTAACCCGGCCGCAGGCGTCGGCCTCGGGCATCGGGCCCATGTACAGCGGGTTCTTCCAGCGAGCAAAAGCCTCCGGCCCATAGGCGGCCAGGGCCTCGGCATCGATTTCGGCCTGCATCTGGTTGACAAAATCGTCCAAGCTCATCTTGGTTTTCTCTCCTGTATCAAAAATCCGTCGGATGGAGCCGTGGCTCCATCCACGACGACAAAGATCGTACCAATCACTGAAGGATCCGTCCCACCGAAAAGGCCAGGAGGAACTGGCCGATGTAATACAGGGGCAGGCCGAACAGCCGGTTGGAGAACGCGGCCGCGATGAAGCGCTGGCGGGCCACGAAAAGATCCGAGAGGTAGAAGCACAGGGCGCCCGCCAGCACCAGGGCGCGGCCGGAGGGCGCCAGCCCGTCGTTGCCAGCCACGGCCAGGGCCGCGATGAGCATGGTGCTGATGGCCGCCACGTAGGCCAGCACCGCCCCGCGCATGCGCCCCAAAAACGGTTCGAGCCAGCGGAAGACAAGGGCGCTGCCGGCCAGCACCGCCACCGTGGCCGACCAGAACACCGCTCCCCCGGGGCTGGAGATGCGCACGAAGGCGAGCACGTAGGCCAGGTGTCCCGCGAGAAACGCCCCCAGGCCGAGGCGGAAGGCCTTCTGGCCGGGCAGGGCGAGGAGCACGTCGCCGGCCAGGCAAAAAACCAGCCCCCCGAGCAGAAAGTTGAAATAAATCGCCAGGGGCCGGGGCTGGGCCAGTGCCGCGGCGACAAAAAGCAGCGAGAGAACGGTCTTGAGCGGCAAATAGAAGGCACGCCGCTGGCGATGCTCGAAAAACAGCACCAGGGCCAGCAGCCCGATGGCCGCGATAACGATGGCAAGGTTCATACGGTCAGATCCGCTCCAGCAGGTCCAACAGCAGCCGGACCCCGAAACCGGTGCCGCCGGCCGGGGCGTAATCGGAGGCTTTTTTCGAGTAGGCCGGGCCGGCGATGTCTATATGGGCCCAACGGGCCTTTTCCACGAAGGCCGACAGGAAAAGCGCCGCGGTGATGGCCCCGCCCCAGCGCGTGGCGCCCATGTTGGAGATGTCGGCAAACTCGCTCTTGATCTGCTCCTTGTAGTCTTCGGGAAGCGGCAGGCGCCAGCAGCGCTCGCCAGTACGGGCCGCAGCCGCCAGAACCGCCTCGGCCAGGTCGTCATCGGCGCTGAAAAGGCCGGCAATCTTTTCCCCCAGGGCCACCACGCAGGCCCCGGTGAGGGTGGCCAGGTCCAAGACGGCGTCGGGCTTGTACTGCTCGACGGCCCAGGCCAGGGCATCGATGAGAATCAGCCGTCCCTCGGCGTCCGTGTTGCCGATCTCGACCGTCTTGCCGGCAAAGCTCTTGATGATGTCCCCCGGCCGGGTGGCCCGGCCCGACGGCATGTTTTCCACCAGCGGCAAAACCCCCACGACGTGCACCAAGGGGTTGAGACGGGCGACGGTGATCAGGGCGGCGGCCACCGCGGCGGCCCCGGCCATGTCCATCTTCATCTCCTCGATCTGGCTGCCCGCCGGCTTGAGATTGATGCCGCCGGAATCGAAGGTGACACCTTTTCCCACCAGCACCACGGTCTTCTTGGCCCCCCGCGGCTTGTGTTCCAGCACCGCCAGCGCCGGGGGATGATCGCTGCCGGCGGCTACGGCCAGCAGAGCGCCGAAACCCTTGCGGCGCAGGGCTTTTTCATCCAACACCGTGGTCTTCAGGCCGGCCCCCTTGGCCGCCGCCGCCACCGCGGCGGCAAAGGCCTCGGGAACCTTGTCGTTGGAAGGAGTGCTGACCCATTCGCGCGCCATGCGAGTGCCGGCGCAGACCGTCTCCACCCGCTCGACCAGGCGTTTGTGGGCTCTGACGGCCCCACGTCCGGTCAACAAGGTGATCTTTTCCAGGGGTTGACGCTTTTTTTCCGCCTTGTAGCGATCAAAAACATGGTTGCCCAGGCAGGCGCCCTCGGCAAGGGCGGCGATGAGTTCGGCTTCTGCCATGCCGGTCGCCTCGGACCACGGCACGGCCATGTGCACCCCCTTTAGTTTGCGCGCCATGCCCTCGCCCACCGCCCGGCCGGCAAATTTTCGCCAGGCTTCCGCATCCAGATCGCCCGCCTTGCCCACGCCGATAAAAACGGCGCAACGGATGTTGCCTCTCTCGGGTTGACCCCGTGTCAGGCGCTCACCGGTTTCGCCGCTGAACGCATGGACGCGGCGAACCTCCTGGACCAAATCCGCCACGGGTCCCCGATGAAGATCCTTGTCTTCGCAAACGGGGATGACCAGGGTGTCGATGCTGGATTTGCCGGGATCGGCGGCGCTAAGTGCAATCATGCAAGCCTCCTTGGGATGAAAGCGTTGGAAGGCAGCACTCGGGATGGCCGCGGTGGCGCCTGGACCGGAGCCCGAAGGCTGCTTCGACAAGGTTCAAATGGGCACCATAGAGGAGCGCCGAACCGCTGTCAAACCACTTCCACCGCCCCGTGGCCCACGGCTTGTTTCCCGCGGCAGCGGCCGCCGGCGGTTTCGTCCAAGGTTCTACGGCCCCTTTGCCCGCTCGCGCCAACCGGCGCTTGAAAAAGCGTCGGCTTCCGGCTATTAGAAAAGGCAATGCGAATCGTTACCCGACCGGATTTCGACGGTGTCGTCTGCGCCGTTTTGCTCCAGGCCGCCGAACCCATCGACGCGCCGACTTGCTGGATTGAACCGAATGCCATCCAAAAAGGAACGGCCTCGATCCGCTCCGGCGACATCTTGGCCAACCTGCCTTACGATCCCCGTTGCAGCCTCTGGTTCGACCACCACGTCTCCAACCGGATCCAAGCTCATTTCAAGGGGGCCTGGCGCGTCGCCCCATCGGCCGCCGGGGTGATTTACGACTTCTACCGGGATCGTTTCATCAAGGATTTCAGCACCCTGGTCCACCAGGCGGACAAGATCGATGCCGCCGACCTGACCCGGGAGGAAGTCCTCTCTCCAGAGCGGCATCCTTTTCTCTTGCTGTCGATGACGATCTCCGGCCGCCGTAAGGATGCCGCCTACTGGGACCGGCTGGTGACCCTGCTGGGGCGTCATCCCGCCGAGGCGCCCACCGATGACCCGCAGGTGAAGGCCCGTTGCCGCCGGGTTGTCGAAGACAACGCGGCCTATCGGCGGTTTCTCCTCGCCCACACCGAGTTGCGGGGCCAGGTGGCCGTTACCGACTTCCGGCATCACGCGGAGGTTCCGGAAGGCAACCGCTTCCTGGGCTACGCCCTGTTTCCCCAGTGCATCGTGCAGGTGCGCATCCGCCGCGATCCTGCCGACCGGAACCGGGTGTCGCTCAGCGTGGGCCACAGCATTTTCAACCGCGGCTGCCGGGTCAATGTCGGGCTGATGCTGGCATCGTTCGGCGGCGGCGGTCACCGCGGCGCCGGAGGGTGCTCGCTGGAGGCCGGCGAGGCGGATGGGCATCTTGAGCGCATCATCGGCATCCTGATGGAAAACAAGCCCAATGAAGCGTGACCGTTACTGCCCGGTGCGCTCGTCATCCCCAAGCGCCAAAAGGGAAAATTGAACCCATGGGACTGATCCGGGGATTCAAATACAACCTGGCCGGGTTGCGCCTCGGCCTCACCGCCCCGAAGCTGTTGATGATGGGCCTGGTGCGGCTCGGGGCCATGATGGCCGCCACCGTGATCGGCGCGGCTTTGGCCCTGGCATACCACGACGCCTTGATGACCGCTCTTTGGCAGCGCCCCGAAAGCCTCTGGTGGGTCTGGCTGTGGTACCTGGCCTCCTGGCTGCTGGCCGTGATTTTGATAGGAATATCGGCTATCGTGGGGTACCTGGTTTCCCAGGTTCTCTTTTCCGTCCTGATCATGGACCTGATGAGCCGCCATACCGAGCAGCTCACCACGGGACGCGAAGTACCCCCGCCGCCCATGGGCAAATTCAAATGGCTCGCTTTTCTCGTGGCCCAGGAAGTACCCCGTGCCATCCTGCCCATCCTCGTCGGCCTGGCGCTGATGGTGGCCGGCTGGCTCACTCCGCTGGGCCCGGTTCTTGCCGTCGTTTCTTCCCTGGCGGCAGCCGTATTCATGGCCTGGGACAGCACCGACCTGGTTCCCGCCAGGCGCCTGGAGCCGTTTCGCCGGCGCTTGGGCCGCCTTGCGGCCAACCTCGGCTTTCACCTGGGATTCGGTATCTGGTTCCTGGTTCCCATCCTCAACCTCGTCTTCCTTTCCTTCGCCCCGGTGGGCGGCACCCTCTTCGCCCTCGAGGCCTCCGGCGAAAAAGGAGAATGACGTGATCATCCCCTTCAACGGCAAGAACCCCACCATCGGCGCCGACGTCTTCATCGCCCCCACGGCGGTGGTTATCGGCGACGTGACCATCGGAGACGGCAGCAGCATCTGGTACGGCACGGTGCTGCGCGGGGACATGGCCCCGATCCGCATCGGGGCCCAGGCCAACATCCAAGACCTGACCATGGTGCACACGGACTACGGGCATCCGGCCATCGTCGGTAATCGGGTCAGCGTCGGTCACCGGGCCGTGGTGCACGGCTGCCGGGTGGAAGACGAAGCCCTGGTGGGCATCGGGGCCGTGGTGCTCAACGGGGCGGTGGTGGGCCATGGCTCGGTGGTAGCGGCCGGATCGGTGGTCCGCGAAGGCCAACAGGTGCCCCCCGGCGTGTTGGTAGCCGGTATTCCGGCAGCGGTCAAAAGGAAGATCGAGGGTGAAGCGGCCGAGCGGTTCCGGCTGCCCTATCAGAACTACATCGCCCTGGCCAAGGCACACCGGGAATTATTCGAATCGCAGGAATAGTTCATCCCTCCCAAAAAAATTTCTGCCTGGAACCCGGGGAAACTTCGGGAGGACTTGCGGCAAGCCGTACCTTGCCTCGCGCAGTATCACGCCGCGAACATCGGAATTGCAAACGTTGATTTAGAATTCGATCTTCAACCGCAGGGAGACATCGCTGAGCCGATCTGCGGCGGGATCCTCAGCAGTGCCCTCGTAGAGGCTGCTGCGCCAAGCGGAAACGGACAGGCTGGTCACCGGGGTGAAGCGGTAGCCGAAATCGAGGCCAAGGTCGAGGCTGCGCCATTCATCCACCGGTCCGGCCGCCGGTGTATAAAAGTCGTGGAAATGGGTGCTTTGGGCAGCAAGGGAGAGCGACCACGGCGACGTCTGGTCGCCGAAGCGGGTCTTGAGCCCATAATGTCCCAAGGCCCCTTCCCCCCCGCTGACGGCGTCAAAGACATCCATCCGCCCCATCCAAGGAGTGAAACACAGCCAAGGTGAAGGCCGAAAATCGAGCACCGCACGCCATCCCTGGTAAGCATCGTTGACCAACCCCGCCCACTGGGTAGCGCCGGTGACATCGAGGGAATCCTTGAAGGATCGGTCACCGTAAACACCCTCCAGTCCAAAGCTGAGCCGGTCATCGACCAAATCCTGGCGATACCCAAAAGACAGCACTCGAGAGGGCATGGCTTGTCCCGCCGCCTCGCCCGACAGGCCATTGATGAGGCCGGCAGCCCCCAGGGTGGTCAACTGGGTCTCATCGAGTACCGTCACCCGCTTGGAGGCAAGAAGCCGCCGGCGCCAGTAGCTGTTTCGCAGGCTGGAAACGATGACGCCCTTGCTGCGCGAGGCGTGGATGAACTTGTCCTCTCCGAGGGAAATGCCCACGTGCTCGATACGCCCTCTTTTGCTGCCGAAGAAAAGAAGGTCGCTGGGGCGCAATTCGTTGGGATCGGCAACCAGGTCCTCGAGAAAATCCAGTCGACTGATGGCGCGGGAGTTGTGGGGCAGCTTGATGCCGAAAGCCTCGGCAAAGAGGCGCTTGGCGAATCCAGAGCAGTCGATTCCGTTCTGGGAGACGCCGCCGAAGCGGTAGGGAACCCCCAGGAACTTTTCCAGCTCGGACTTGAAGGCCACAAACTCGGGGATGTCCTTCTGAAAGGCGGTCAGGTGGCGGGTGCGGTCGTTGACGGATCTCTTGGCCTTGGCTGGCTTGGCGGCCTGGCAGGGCATTGCGCTAAAAACAACGAAGCCGGCGAGCAGGACCACCATTGGCCGCCACCACCGGCATCGGAGCGGCCCTGCGACCGAGCGCGTGTGTCCGAACGCCATCACCCGTCGGTTCCTCGCTTTCAGCCCCAAGGGGGCGTCCCTTCCAATCCGAAAACGGCAACATGCAAAAAACGCTTTTTCGCTGATAGCCAAACCCGCCGATCTTGTCAACTGCCCGCTGGCAATGAAAAAGGGGCCTCCGCCGATGGAAGCCCCCCTTTTTTTCTTCGATACCAGCCGGCGCTCACCCCTTGACGACCCGGGTGCGGAGCACACCGGCATTCTCCTCTTTCACCGAAACGGCGATCTTGTAGAGAATCGTCAAAACGATGAACCCCACCGCCCAGACCCCCAGGGTGATCATCACCTCGGGTGCGGTGGGCATGTACTCGTTGACTTCGTGCAGCGGGTTGGGCACGAAACCGCCCGAGATCAGCCCGAGCCCCTTGTCGATCCAGGCGCCGATGAAAACCATGGCGCAGGAGACCGCCAGGACCCCTTCGTGGCGGCGGGTGGCCGGCACCACCAACAGGATGATGGACCCGAGCATCAACCCCATGGACGTCCACATCCAGGGCACCAGCACGCCCTTGCCGTGCAAGCCGAAAAACAGGTACTTCAAATGGTCGGTGTGCTCCGGAATCTGACTGTAGCCGGCCACGAAGACTTCGCAAAGAAAGAAAAAGACGTTGGCGATGATGGCGTAGGTGACGATCTTGGCCAGGCTCTGGATCTGCTCGCGCCCAGGGTCGAACTGGGTAAAGCGGCGCACGATCAGGCAGAGCAGGATCAGCAGGGCCGGCCCGGCGGCAAACGCCGAGGCGAGAAAGCGCGGCGCCAGGATGGCCGTCAGCCAGAAGCCGCGGCCCGGCAGACCGCAGTAAAGGTAGGCGGTGACCGTGTGGATGGAAATGGCCCAGGGGATCGACAGGTAGATCAGCGGCTTGAGCCAAGGCTGATAGTGGGTGCCGTTGCGCTCGGCCTCCAGCACGTTCCAGCCCACCACGATGTTGAGGAACAGATACCCGTTGAGCACGATCATGTCGTAGAACAGCATCGAGTTGGGCGTTGGGTAAAAGAGCACGTTGAGCATGCGCATCGGCTGCCCCAGATCGACCATGATGAACAGCAGGCACATCACCAGGGACGCCACGGCGAGAAACTCGCCCATGATGGTGATGCGGCCGAAGGCCTTGTAGTCGTGCAGGTAGTACGGCAGCACCACCATCACGCCCCCGGCCGCCACCCCGACGAGGAAGGTGAACTGGGCGATGTAGAAGCCCCAGGAGACGTCACGGCTCAGGCCGGTGATGCCCAGGCCGAATTGGAGCTGGTAGAGGTAGGTCAGGAAGGCCACCCCGGCGATGCCGCCCAGCACCACCAGCAGCCCCCAGTATTTCTTGGTTCCTTTAAGCGCTAGTTCGAGCATGACGACCTCACACGATGTAGTAAACCGAGGGACCCGTCCCCAGGTTGGTTTTCCGCCGGATGGCGTAATTTTCCTTGAGCAGCTGGCTCACCTCGGATTCCGGATCGTCCAGGTCGCCGAAGGTCAAAATGCCGTCGGAAACCTCGACACAGGCGGGCAGTTTGCCCACCGCCAGGCGCTCCACGCAGAAATTGCACTTTTCCACCACCCCCTTCATGCGGGTGGGGTAGGCCTTGTTGATCTCGGCGATGAAGGGCCGCGGGTCGCGGAAATTGAAGCTGCGCGAACCGTAGGGGCAGGCCGCCATGCAAAAGCGGCAGCCGATGCAGCGGTGAAAATCCATCATCACGATCCCGTCGGACGCCCGCTTGAAAGTCGCCTTGGTGGGACAGGCGCGCACGCAGGGCGGGTTTTCGCAGTGGTTGCACATCACCGGCAGGCCGATGTGCTCCAGGTGCTCGCTGACGTGATCGGTGGCCTGGGAGGGAAAAGCGTTGTGAAAATGCGTCTCCCAGATCCATTTGATCCGGTGGCGCTCGTTCTCGAGCATCGGCACGTTGTGTTCCTTGTGGCAGGCCTCGACCATTTTCTCGATCTGCTCGGCCGATTCGATCTTGCGTGTATCCACCACCATTGCCCAACGGGTGGCCTTCAGGGCATCGGGGTGACGAGCCACCCGCGCTTGGGGCGTTGCCTGGTGCCCGGTGGCGGCGGCCACCGCCTCGATCATCGGACGCGCGCCGAGTCCAACCGCCGCCGAGGCCCCCGCAATCTTCAAAAACTCTCTTCGGCTGCGTTCCATTTATTCACCCTCCTTCGGATTGTCGATATGGCAATCCCAGCAGTACGGATCCGTGGAGGCGTACGCATGGCAACGGTCGCAAAAATCCTTGTAATTGCTGTGACAATCCAGGCAGGTGTTCGACAGGCTCATGGTGTACGCCTTGCCCTTGGCGTTAATGTAGACTGTTTGACCGTCACGAACCTGGGTGTCGCGCCACACGTCGAGCAGCTTCATGTGCTCGGTGCGGATTTCCTCCTTGGGCAGCACGCACTCGCCCGCCGCCTTGGCCTTCTCGGTGAGAACGACTTCCGGCGGCGGCGCCGCCTTGCCCAGGTTGTACCAGAACGGGAAGGTCACCACGGCCGCAAAAATGACCAGCCCGGTGACGATTTTACCTTTGTCATTCATCCGTATCGCCCTCCATGCCTTCCAACGGTTCCCCGCGCAAGTCGGTTTCACGCTTCTTTTCCCCCGGCATCACCAGGGCGTTGGCCACCATTTCATGCAGTCCGGTAACGCCGACGCCCGGCACCCAGTAGTCCATCAGGGGCGGCAGGACGGCCCGGTCGATGGCGCAGATGCACGCCAGCATGTTCACGCCGTGTTTCTCGTGAACATACTTGACCGCGTTGGCCCGGGGCAGCCCGCCGGCCATGCGCAGCTCCATGTTCTCTCCGGCGTTGAGTCCCGCGCCGGAGCCGCAGCAGAAGGTCTGCTCGCGGATCGTGTTCTCCGGCATCTCGTAGAAATGGTTGCACACGTTGCGGATCACGTAGCGCGGCTCCTCCAGCAGCCCCATGCCGCGCGACGGGTTGCAGCTGTCGTGGTAGGTGACATTGAGGTGGTTGTTGCGGCTCTTGTCGAGTTCCAGCTTGCCGTGGCGGATCAGGTCGGCGGTGAACTCGGCGATGTGCACCATCTTGGTGGACTTGGCGTTTTCGAACTTGGTCCCGGTGATGGGCGACACCGGCTCTTCCAGGAAATCCGCCGGGCCGTTCATCGTGTCCATGTACTGGTTGATGACGCGCCACATGTGGCCGCACTCGCCGCCGAGGATCCACTTGACCCCCAGGCGCTTGGCTTCGGCGTACATCTTGGCGTTGAGCCGCTTCATCGTCTCGTGGCTGGTGAAGAAGCCGAAGTTGCCCCCTTCGCTGGCGTAGGTGCTCCAGGTGATGTCGAAGCCGTACTTCTCCTGCAGGTAGTGAAAGAGCATCATGTAGCCCATGCAGGTGTAGGTCCCGGGGTCGGCAAAGACATCCCCCGAAGGAGTGATGAAGAGAATGTCGGCCCCCTTGCGATTGAAGGAAGGCTCGACGCGCACGCCGGTAACCTCCTCGATGTCGTCGACGAAAAAGTCGAGCATGTCCTTGTAGGCATGGGGTTGGATACCGAGGTGGTTACCGGTCATGTAGCAGTTGGATACTGGCGTGGCGATCCAGTCGATGTTCAGGCCAAGCAGGTTGAGCAGCTCACGGCCCATGATGGTGATCTCGGCGGTGTCGATGCCGTAGGGACAGAACACCGAGCAGCGGCGGCACTCGCTGCATTGAAACATGTAGTACCACCACTCCTTTAGCACGTTGAGGGTCATGGGGCGCGCCCCGCCGAAGCGGCCCATGATCTTGCCGAACGTGGTGAAATCGTTGCGATAGACCGACCGGAGCAGCTCGGCCCGTAGCACGGGCATATTTTTCGGGTCCCCGGTGCCGATGAAAAAGTGACACTTGTCGGCGCAGGCCCCGCAGCGCACGCAGATGTCCATGAACACCTTGAAGGTACGGAACCGCTCGAGGCGCTCTTTGAAGCCCTCGTGGAGGATCTGCTGCCAGTTTTCCGGCAGCTTCCAGTCATCCTCCACGGGGTTCCAGCTCCTCGCGTAGGGGAATCCCAGAGTTTCGAGGCTTTTGGGGTTGGCCGCATAGCAGTACATCCCCTTGCGGATCTCCACCG
>DQXI01000037.1 GCA_011042305.1 Desulfobacteraceae bacterium | reverse complement strand
TCCCAAGCCCCTCGCGGATGGCGGCCAACTGCTCGAAACGGTGCCCGATCCCCGTCCCCTGCCCCGCCGTGGTTTCCAGCAGCAGGCGGCAGCCGGCTTCCGGTACGGCCGCCATCACCGCGTTAATCCCTTCCTGAATGCAGGCAATCCCTGTTTTGTCGCCGTCGCCGGCATGACTGCCCGGATGGAGCACCACCGCGTCCAGGCCGAGCAGTGCCGAACGCGCCATCTCGCAGCGCAGCGCCTCCCGGCTGCGTCGGCGCAATTCCTGTTGTCCGGCCGCCAGGTTGATCAGGTAGGCGGTGTGGGAGGCGACAAACCGGATGCCCAGCGCCCGGCGCCGGCGGCGAAACGTTTCGGCCTCCGCCTCGCTCACCTCCCTCTCTTTCCAAGTACTGGCGTTTTTGGTAAACATCTGCAGCACCGGACAGCCATAGGCGGCCGCCTCGTCCAGAGCCCGCGTCAAGCGGCCGGCGATGGAGAAGTGGGCTCCGAGCAGAACCATCTTTTTTTCTGCGCCGCCGCGGCTGGCTTTCCTGGCAGCGCGACGGCGCCGGGTGGCATTTTTCATGGCTTCTGACCTGCGGTTCAACAATATCACTCTCATCGGCATGCCCGGCGCCGGCAAGAGCACCGTCGGCGTCCTGCTGGCCAAGCTTTGCGCCCTGGCCTTCACCGACACCGACCTGCTGATCCAGACCGGCGAAGGCCTCCGCCTGGCCGAGATCATCCAGCGCCTCGGCATCGAGGGCTTCTGCGACCTGGAGGCCCGCTACCTGGCCGGCCTGCCCGATGGCGCCGGCGTCATTGCCACCGGCGGCTCGGTGGTCTACCGCCCGGAGGGCATGGCCCGGCTCAAGGATCTCGGGCCGGTGGTCTATTTGAACGTCCCCCCGGCCGTGCTCAGCCAACGGCTGGGCGACCTGGACCAGCGGGGCGTGATCCACGCCCCGGGCCAGAGCATAGCGGCTCTTCACCAGGAACGCGACCCGCTCTACCGCCGCTACGCGGACCATGTCATCGACTGCGGCGACCTGCCCCCGGAGCCGGTGGCGCTGCGGATCATGGAGCAAGTGGCCGCCGGTTCCAATTTCTGAAAAATCCCGGAGGCCCGCTTGACAGCGACGCCCCGCCAATTTAAACTAAGTTTACTGAACCAAGTCATATCCAGGTGGGCACAAGATGAAAACCATCAATATTCATGAAGCCAAAACCCATCTTTCGCGTCTGGTCGAGGAGGCCGCCGCGGGAAATGTCTTCATCATCGCCAAGGCGGGAAAACCGATGGTCAAGGTGATCCCCTTGTCGGCAACCGCCATCGGCGGAAGCGAAAAACTCGGTTTCATGGCAGGCGAAATTTCGGTGCCGGACGATTTCGATACCCTGGGCGCCGATGACATCCGTGAGTTGTTCGAACGGGGCTCTTGATGAAGCTCCTGCTGGACACCCATATCCTCCTGTGGGCGGCCGGGTGCCCGGAGAAGCTTTCTCCATCAGCCCGATCCCTCTTGACCGCATCTGAAAACGCGCTCTTTTTCAGCGCGGCGAGTATCTGGGAAATCATCATCAAGAAGGGCCTGGGCCGCCATGATTTCAGAGTGGATCCGTTTCGTCTGCGAAAAATGCTTGTCCTGCATGGATACACCGAGCTCCCCATAACGGCCGAGCACGCCTTGGCGGTGGATCGCCTGCCCAGGCTGCACAAGGATCCCTTCGATCGATTGCTGCTGGCCCAGGCCAGCGCCGAGGGGATGGCCCTGGTCACCGCCGACGCAACCGTTATCCGTTATCAGGAAGCGATACTCGCGGTCTAGGCCTCATGGGCAAAGAGATGTTGACACGTTTTATCGCATCCAGAGGAACCTTTTCCCATGGCAGTTTACGAGTATGAACACCTCGGCCCGGCCTGTTCCCGGGGGCGGGTCTTCGAAGTGGTCCAATCCATCCACGACCAGCCGCTGACGGTCTGCCCGGACTGCGGCGGTCCGGTGCGCCGGCTGATCTCCCTGGTGGGGATCCGCACGCCCAAGACCAACAGCGAATTGCGCGACCTCGGCTTTACCAAGCTGGTCAAGCGGGACGACGGGGTGTACGAGAATGTCACCGCCCGCGACGGGGAAAGCCGCTACATGCGCCGCGGCCAGCCGGAGACCCTGCCCCATCTCGATAAAACTATTTCAGACTGAGATCCCAATGACCCGATCAGGCCGACGGCCGGCGCATTTCCGCAAACCGGCGAGGCGCTTTTGACCAAACCGTTGCGTATCCTTCTCCTTGAACCGTTTTTCACCGGCTCCCACGCCGCCTGGGCCAAGGGCTACCAGCGGCACAGCCGCCACCGCATCGACATCCTGCAACTGGGCGGGCACCACTGGAAGTGGCGCATGCACGGCGGGGCCGTCACCCTGGCCCGAAGGTTCCTGGACAGCGGCGCCCGGCCGGACCTGCTGCTGGCCACGGACATGCTCGATGTCACCACCTTCCTGGCGCTGACCCGCCACCGGACGGCGCACATCCCCCTGGCCCTTTACTTTCACGAAAACCAGATCGGCTACCCCTGGTCTCCCCGGGATCGGGACATCGCCCATCGGCGCGACCACCACTACGGGTTCATCAATTTCAGTTCCGCCCTGGCCGCCGACGCGGTGCTGTTCAACTCGGACTACCACCGCGCCAGCTTCCTGGGCGCCCTGCCCCGTTTCCTCAAACAGTTCCCGGACCATCAAGAGCCGGTGGCCGTGGCTGCCATCGCCGCCAAGAGCCGCGTCTTGCCCCTGGGGATCGACCTGAGGCGCCTGGACGCCCCCGTGGCGCCCCCCCCGGCCGGTCCGCCCCTGATCCTCTGGAACCACCGCTGGGAGCACGACAAGAACCCCGAAGCCTTCTTCAACGCCTTGTACCAACTGCAAAAAAGGAGACTGGCGTTCCAGGTGGCGATGCTGGGCCGCAGCTACCAGGCTCAAAACACCGCCTTCGAAGCCGCCCGCGTCAAGCTGGCCGACCGCATCGTCCATTGGGGCTACGTCGACAACCGCACCCAGTACACGGAATGGCTGCACCGGGCCGACTTGCTGCCGGTAACCTCCAACCAGGACTTTTTCGGCATCAGCCTGGTGGAAGCCCTTTATTGCAACTGCTATCCGCTGCTGCCCAAGCGCCTCACCTACCCGGAACTGGTGCCCCTGGAAAAGTATCCGGAGGTTTTCTACGAGGACGACGCGGAACTGGTGGAAAAGCTTGCGGCGGCCGTGCAAAACATCGACTCGATCCGCCGCCGAAGTTTTCGCCACTGCATCGAAGCCTACGGCTGGCAGCACATGGCGCCGGTGTACGATGCGCTCCTGGAGGCCGTCGGGCACCGCGAAGCCTGAAGCCGCCTTTCACCGCGGCTTGGCCTCGTCGTCCTGTCCCGCCCTCCGCACGGCGCGGGGGCCGAACCTGGCCTCGATGGCGTCCAGAACACGCTCGACCTTCTCCCAATCGGCATCCTTCTTGCGACAGCCCGCGGCGAACAGCGCTTTTTGCACCGGCCGGTTTGCCGCCACCAGGTTGGCCGCGCCCACTCCCACCAGGCGCACCGGCCGCTGGATGCGATAGGCATCCAGCAGGGCCGCGACCGTGCCAAAAAGCGTGTGGGCGCTCTGGGTGGGCGCCTCCAGGGTGCGGCTGCGGGTGGACTGGCGAAAATTGTCGTGCTTGAGCTTGAGCACCACCGTGCGGGCCCGGAATCCCTGGCGGCGTAGTTGACGCGCCACGTCTTCAGCCTGGTCCAGGAGAATTCTTTTGATCTCGGACGGATCGGCCGTGTTCCGGGCCAAGGTAACCTCGGCGCTGATGGATTTGGTCTCACTGTGGGGCCTCACCGGTGACGGATCTTCCCCCCGGGCCAGGTCCGCCAGGCGCCGGCCGAATTTTCCCAGGCGCCGCTCCAGGACCGCCGCCCCCATCCGACCGGCATCAGCCAGCGTTTTCACCCCCCAGGGCGCCAGGCACGCCAGGGCCGCCGGCCCCACCCCCGGCACCCGCTCGATGGGAAGCTTTTCGATCACCGCGGCTACCTCCGGCTCCTCGATGATCGTCAGCCCATCGGGCTTTTGCATCTCCGAGGCGATCTTGGCCAGAAATTTCACCGGCGCGCCGCCCACCGAGCACGTCAACGCCGTTTCTTCAAGGATCGACGCCTTGATGCGCCGGGCAATCTGTGCCGGCGGGCCGCAGATTTTTTCACAGCCGGTGACATCCAGGTAGGCCTCGTCGATGGAAACCGGCTCCACCAGCGGCGTGAAGCGCTGCAGGATGGCCATGATCCGCCGGCTCACCGCCTGGTAGCGCTCCCGGCGCGGCTTGATGAACACCGCCTGGGGGCAGCGCCGGCGGGCCTCGAACATCGGCATGGCCGAGCGCACCCCGAAGCGGCGCGCCTCGTAGCTGGCCGTGGCCACCACGCCGCGGCCGGAAGTGCCGCCCACGATGACGCAGCGGCCCCGCAGCGCCGGATCGTCCAACTGCTCCACGGCGGCGTAAAAGGCGTCCATGTCGATGTGCAGAATCATAAAGGCTTGCCAAAGATTACAAATTTGTATAGAAGACGACACTAAATGCCAATTTCGTCACGCTACTTGTGAAAGGTTTTCCATGACCCCACGGCTTGCCCCCACGGCCAAGAGCATCGAAGACGTCACCCTGCTGTACACCATCAGCCAGGCCCTCAGCGAAACCCTGGACCTGAAGAAATCCCTCTACAAGGTGCTGGAGATCCTGGCCAGCTTCAAGCACATGGTCCGCGGCACCATCACCATCCTGGACCCGGTACGCAACGAGATCAACATCGAAGTGGCCCACGGCCTGCCCCGGATGACGGTCCAGAGCGTCAAGTACAAGCTCGGCGAGGGAATCATCGGCGAGGTGATCCAGAGCGGCCACGCCCTGGCCATCCCCCGCATCAGCCGGGAGCCGCGCTTTCTCGACCGCACCCGGCGCTCCAAGGAGGACCGGGAGCTGTCGTTCATCTGCGTGCCCATCAAGAAGGGCAAGCAGGTGGTCGGCGCCCTGAGCGCGGACCTGGCCTTCGAGGGGCCGGCCGAGCTCAAGGAGGCCGAAAAGCTGCTGTCGGTGGTGGCCGCCATGGTGGCCCAGCACGTGATCAACCTGGAGACGATCCGCCTGGAAAAGGAAACCTTGCGCCAAGAGAACATCAACCTGCGCAAGGAGCTGGGAAACAAGTACCGCATCACCAACATCGTAGGCAACAGCAACAAGATGCGCGAGGTCTACCAGATGATCACCCAGGTCTCGCGCAGCAACGCCACGGTGCTGATCCGCGGCGAAAGCGGCACCGGCAAGGAGCTGGTGGCCAACTCGATCCACTACAACAGCCCGCGGGCCAAGGGGCCGTTCATCAAGGTCAACTGCGCCGCCATCCCGGTCAATCTCATCGAAAGCGAGCTTTTCGGTCACGAAAAAGGCGCCTTCACCGGGGCCATCAAGCAGAAGCTGGGCCGCTTCGAACTGGCCCACCGCGGCACGATCTTTCTCGACGAGATCGGCTCCATCGGCCTGGATGTGCAGGCCAACCTGTTGCGGGTGCTCCAGGAACGCGAATTCGAGCGCGTCGGTGGCCACCGTACCATCAAGGTGGACGTGCGCGTGGTGGCCGCCACCAACAAGAACCTCGAGCAGGCGGTGGAGGACGGCAGCTTCCGCGACGATCTCTACTACCGGCTCAACGTTTTTCCCATCTACATGCCGCCGCTGCGCGAGCGCAAGACCGACGTGCTGCTACTGGCCGACTTTTTCCTGGAAAAGTACGCCCGGGAAAACAACAAGGCGATCCGCCGCTTCTCCACCCCGGCCATCGACATGCTCATGGCCTACCACTGGCCCGGCAACGTGCGCGAGCTGGAAAACTGCATCGAGCGCGCCGTGCTGCTCTGTGAAGAAGGGGTGATCCACAGCTACCACCTGCCGCCCACCCTCCAGACCGGCAGCGAGTCCGACACCCTGCCGGCCTGGAGCCTGGAGGAGGCAGTGGCCAACCTGGAGCGCGAGATGCTCATCGATGCTCTCAAGAACACCCGCGGCAACATCACCCGCGCCGCCGAGCTGCTCCGGACCACGGTGCGCAAGTTCAACTACAAAGCGCAAAAATACGGCATCTCCTTCCGCCATTACCGTTAGAAACCAAAACGTGGAGCGTTTCGAACTGTCATCCCGAGCGAAGCGAAGGACCGGTGTGCCGACCGGTATACGACATCATGCATCTCCGGTTGAGAATCAAACAATCTCAGCCGGACAGCAATGATTGGAGACTGGAAACGTGGAACCACAAAACACGTCCCAGGCACCGTTGGCAACCGATAACGGCCAACCGCCACCTATCGCGACCGGTACAGCCGCAGGCTGTTGGCCACCACCGTGACGCTGCTCAGGCTCATGGCCAGGGCGGCCAGGATGGGATGGAGCTGCCGCAGGAAGGCGGGAGCGGCCTCCAGGGGCGCCAGGATGCCGGCGGCCACGGGGATCAGGATCACGTTGTAGGCGAAGGCCCAGAACAGGTTCTGGCGAATGGTCTTCAGGGTGGCGCGGCTCAGGGCCACGGCCCGGGGAATGCCGGCCAGGCTGCCGGAAGACAGGATCACGTCGGCGGTCTCGATGGCCACGTCGGCCCCGGTGCCGATGGCCATGCCCACGTCGGCCCGGGCCAGGGCCGGAGCGTCGTTGATGCCGTCGCCCACCATGGCGATGGCGCGCCCCTGGGCCTGGAGGCGGGCCACGGTGGCAGCCTTGTCCTCGGGCCGCACCTCCGCCTCGACTTCCTCGATGCCCACCTTGGCGGCGATGGCCTCGGCCGTGGCCCGGTTGTCGCCGGTGAGCATCACCACTTGCAGATCCTGCCGGAGAAGGGTTTTCACGGCCTCGGCCGACTCCGGCTTGAGGGTGTCGGCCACGGCGATGACGCCCAGCGCCCTCTCTTCGTCGGCCGCCACCATCACCGTCTTGCCCTCGCGGGCCAAGGCCTCTAGGTCGGCCGAAACGGCACCCAGATCAATATTGGTTTCGCGAAACCAGACCGGCTTGCCCACCCGGATGGTGCGGCCGTCAACCCGTCCTTCCACCCCGGCGCCGCCGTGAGCCTTGAACGCCGTCACCGCCGGCAGATCGAGCCCCCGCTCCCGGGCCTCGGCCACGACGGCCTTGCCCAGCGGGTGCTCGGAGCCCTGCTCCACGCCGGCAACCAGGGCAAAGAGCCGGTCTTCGTCCAGATCGGTGGCAAAAACTTTCAGATCAGTGACCCGGGGCCGCCCCTCGGTTATGGTGCCGGTCTTGTCCAGCACCACCGTGTCCAGCCGCGCCAGGGTCTCCAGGGCGGCGCTGGTTTTGAAGAGGATCCCCTGCTCGGCCCCCTTGCCGGTGCCGGCCATGATGGCCGTAGGCGTGGCCAGGCCCAGGGCACAGGGGCAGGCGATGACCAGCACCGCCACCATGCGCACCATGGCCGGCACGAACTCGCCCCCCACGACCCACCAGAGGCCGAACACCACGAAAGCCGTCACGATCACCGCCGGCACGAACACCGCCGCCGCCCGGTCGGCCAACGACTGGATCGGCGCCTTGCTCCCCTGGGCTTCCTGCACCAGGCGGATGATCTGGGCCAGGGCCGTATCCTTGCCCACCCGCCGGGCCGTAAAACGGATCAGGCCCTGCTGGTTCATGGTGCCGCCCACCACCCGATCGCCCACGGTCTTGTCCACCGGGATCGACTCGCCGCTGATCATCGACTCGTCGATGCTCGTCTGCCCCGCGGTCACCTCCCCGTCCACCGGCACGGTCTGGCCGGGCCGCACCACCACCGTGTCGCCCACCTGGACCCGGGATAGGGGGATTTCTTGCTCCGCGCCGTCGCGCACCACGGTGGCCATCTTGGGCCGCAGGTCCATCAACTTGCGGATGGCAGCGCCGGTGCGCCCCTTGGTGCGCGCTTCGAGCATCTTGCCCAGCTTGATCAGGGTGATGATCACCGCCGAGGTCTCGAAGTACACGTGGTGGCCGAGTCCGGGCGCCAGCATCAGTGCCAGGCTGTAGACGTAGGCCACCGAAGAGCCCATGGCCACCAACAGGTCCATGTTGGCCGTGCGGTTGCGCAGGCTCTGGAAGGCGCCCCGGTAGAAGTCCCAGCCGGTATAGAACTGCACCGGGGTGGCCAGGGCGAAAAAGGCCCAGTTCACCCAGGCCGCGCGGCTCCAGGCGCCGACGAGGCCGAAATCCCGCCCCATGGACCAGACGAACAGCGGCAGGGCGAATGCCACGCCGACCCAGAACTTGCGGGTCTGATTACGAATCTCCCGGTCCCGGGCCGCCTGCTCGGCATCGGGACGCTCGGCCAGGTCCGCCGGCACGATGGCGTCGTAGCCGGCCCTGCGGATGGCGGCCACCATGTCGTCGACGCTCACCAGGGACGGCACGTAGGCCACCTGGGCCTGCTCGCTGGCGAAATTCACCGATGCTTCCACCACGCCGGGCAGCTTGCGGTTCAGGGTGCGTTCAAGGTTGGCCGCGCAGTTGGCGCAAGTCATCCCCAGCAGCGGCAACGTGACGCGCTCCAGCGGCACCCGGTAGCCCCCCTTTTCGATCTGGGCCACGATCCGGGCCAGGTCCACCTCGGCCGGGTCAAAGGTTACGGCCGCCTGCTCGCTGGCGAAGTTGACGTTGACCGCCGCCACCCCGTCGAGACGGCCGACGGTGCGCTCGATGTTGGCGGCGCAGTTGGCGCAGGTCATCCCGGATACGGGCAGAATGTGCTGGGTTTCGGTCATTGGGGACACCTCTGGCTGGACTTTCCCCTCTAAAAAGGACCCAAGGGGCCAAAAAACCAAATTTCCAATTTCGTGTTTCCAGTCTCAAAGTGTCATCCCGAGCAGCGCCCCCCTTCTGTGACCCCGGGAAGCGCAGCGACGAGGGATCCCTTTGAGACGGCAACACACGTCGTCACCCATCGGCCGGGTAGCCGATCTCCTTTAGCGTGTCCATGATTTTTTCCAGGCTGGCCGGTGCATCCCAGGAGACAGTCACTTTCTTGGTCTCCACGTCGGCTTGAACTTTCGAAACCCCGGCCAGCTCGCCAAGCTCGTTTTCGATCGTGTTGGCGCAGTGATGACAGCTGATGTTGGCAATCGTGAAAGTCTTGGTTTCCATGGCGGATAATCCTTTCAACAGGGGTTCTTGTTGCGTTTTGCGCCGTGATTTGAGAATCTAACCACGGCTTGCGGGATGTCGAGGCTGGCCCGGTGCGCACCGGAACCGGGCTGGCAGAACCTGGCACTGATCGAGAAGCTTTCGGATGTCAGGGGGTTTTCTTCGTCTTTTTTATCCTTTCAAGCCTTGAACCTTGAAGCTGGAGATCAATCGTGAATCCAACCCTGCAGCGCCGCATCGAACGGCTGCGAGAATCCCTGGCGTCCCGCGGTCTGGACGCCCTTTTGGTCCTGACCGCCGAAAACCGGCGCTACCTGAGCGGATTTACCGGAGAAGACAACAGTTTCGACGAATCGGCGGGGGCCTTGATCGTCGGCGCCCATCACCTCATCCTGGCCACCGACTCGCGCTTCCAACTCCAGGCGTGCCGGGAAGCGCCGGATTTTGACGTGGTGGTTTACACCCGTGGGCTCACCCGCGAGCTGCCGGCTTTGATTGAACCCCTGGGGACAAGGCGCTTGGGCGTCGAAAGCCGCCGGATCTCGCTGGCGTGGCATGCCGAGATCCTGGAAGCACTGGCCAGCGCCGGCCTGAGCGTGGAGGTGGTGCCGGTAAAAGAGATGGTGGAACCGCAACGGGCCGTCAAGAGCCCGGAGGAAATCGAAGCCACCCGGACGGCCCTGTCCGTCGCCGAAGCGGTTTTCACCGAAATCACCGCCAAGCTTCAACCTGGCATGACCGAAAAGCAGATCGCCCAGGCCCTGGAGGGCGCCGCCCGCCAGGCCGGGGCCGATGCCATGTCTTTCCCCACCATCGTGGCCGCCGGCCCCAACAGCGCCCTGCCTCACGCCATTCCGGGGGATCGGCCGGTGGCCGCCGGCGAGCCGCTGCTCATCGACTGGGGTGTGCGCCTCAACGGTTACTGCTCCGACACCACCCGCACTTTCGTGCTTGGCACGCCGGACGAAAAATTCCGCCGTATCTACAAGGTGGTGCGCCAGGCCCAACAAATGGCCACCGCCGCTATCCGCCCAGGGGTCACGGGCCGAAAGGTAGACGCCGTGGCCCGCAACCATATTGCCCAAAACGGTTTCGGGGACAAATTCGGCCATGGCCTCGGCCACGGCACCGGGCTGGCAATCCATGAAACCCCGCGCCTGTCGCCGCTGAGTGATGCCGTTCTGGAAAAAGGGATGATCGTTACCGTGGAACCGGGCATCTACATCGAAGGCTGGGGCGGCATCCGCCTGGAAAACCAGGTGGTGGTCACCGATTCGGGCGCCGAGGTGCTCAATTCGCTGCCCTTTCTTTTTGAATAATGGCAAGGAGAGCTGCTTCGAACGGCTGAAGGTTTCCGGAAAATAGACGCGCCGCCACAGGCCAGATTCCGATAATTCAGAGGGTTAGCGTCATGAGCCCCGCTAAATCGGCCAAGGCTTCACCCCTAGATCTGCTGGTGGACCGCTACCTGAACTACCTGCTGGTGGAAAAAGGACTGGCCCAAAAAACGCTGGCGGCCTACGGCGCCGACCTGGCCCGTCACCTGGACCATCTGAAGGCCCAGGGCATCGAGGCGCCCGAGGGCGTGGACACCGCCGTCCTGCTGCGCTACCTCATCGCCCTGCGCGACCAGGGGCTGGGGCCCCGCAGCCGGGCGCGGCACATGGTGGCCCTGCGCGGCTTTTACCGTTTCCTGGTGCGCGAGAAGGTCCTCGCCGCCGATCCGAGCCGCTCCATCGACCTGCCCAAGACCGGGTTGAAGCTGCCCGACGTGCTTTCGCGCGACGAGGTCCGGCGCCTGCTGGACTTGGAGGAAAAGCCCTCTCCGGTCGCCCTGCGCAACGCCGCCATGGTGGAGCTGCTCTACGCCGCCGGGCTGCGGGTGTCGGAGCTGGTATCTCTAAAGGTGCAGGACGTGAACCTGGAAGCCGGATTCGTGCGCGTTTTGGGCAAGGGTGACAAGCAGCGCGTGGTGCCCATCGGGAACCACGCGCGCCGGCGCATCGACGAATACCTCAAAACCGGCCGCCCGGCGCTGTTGAAAACCGTCGCCAGCGCCTACCTTTTCGTGGCCCGGGCCGGCCGGCCCCTCACCCGCCAGGGGTTCTGGAAGATCCTGCGCCAGCGCGCCGCCGCGGCCGGGGTGCTCACTCCCCTGAGCCCCCACAGCCTGCGCCATTCCTTTGCCAGTCACCTGCTGGAAGGCGGGGCCGACCTGCGGGCGGTCCAGGTGATGCTCGGCCACGTGGACATCGCCACCACCCAAATCTACACCCACGTGGCCCGGGATCGACTAAAGAAGATCCACCGCAAGTACCACCCCCGGGGCTGACCGCCGGCCGCCTTGACAGGCTGTCGTCTTCCTGGCTAACTGTGCGCGTTTTTGGTGTCCCGCGCCGGGGATCAGCAAAGCTTTTGCAAAATTTCCCGTGGAATCTGGAACCTGGAACCCGACAACCTCTTCTTCCAACGAAAGGCCGCCCAAATGGCGTCGCAAAAACCGCTTCAACCCCATCTCGGCTGGTGGATTTCCGCCGGCCAGCCGCCCCGGGCGGGCGCCGGGGCAATCCGCCGGGCCCTGCGGCGGGTCAATCGACCGCTTTACCTGGTCCAGGGGCCCGACGGCCCGGCGGCGGCCGACTCGGGGCAAATCCGCATCGGCGACAACCTCGAACAGCCCGCCGGCGGCCTGCCGCTATTGGCCTACGTGCCGGCCCTGGATCCAGCCGACCTGGGCGACCTGTGCTTCAAGGCGCGCCACGGGCTGCGCTACGCCTACGTCTGCGGCGCCATGGCCAACGGCATCACCTCCACGGCCATGGTAGAAGCGGCGGCCCGGGCCGGGATGATCGGCTATTTCGGCGCCGCCGGCCTGTCGCCCAAGCAGGTCGAGGCGGCGGTGGACACCCTGCAAAACGCCTTGGGCGAATTGCCTTACGGCTTCAACCTGATCCACAGCCCCAACGACCCGGCCCTGGAAACGGCCATCGTGGACCTCTACCTGCGCCGGGAAGTGCGGCGCATCAGCGCCTCGGCCTATCTTCGTCTCACCCCTCAACTGGTGCGCTACCGGGTGACGGGGATCCACCGCGGTCCGGATGGCGCCATCGTCTGCCCCAACCGGATCAAGGCCAAGGTGTCCAGGGTGGAGGTGGCCAGCCGCTTCTTTTCCCCGCCACCGGACAAAATCCTCTCGGCCCTGGTGGCCCAGGGACAGATCAGCGCTGAGGAAGCCGAGCTGGCGGCCCAGGTTCCCATGGCCGACGATCTCACCGCCGAGGCCGACTCCGGGGGGCACACCGACAACCGGCCGGCCCTGGCCCTGCTGCCCACCATGATGAACCTGCGCGACCGCATGGCGGCGGCCCACGGATACCGCGAGCCCATCTGCGTCGGTTTGGGCGGCGGCATCGCCACCCCCCAGGCCACCGCTGCGGCCTTTGCCATGGGCGCGGCCTACGTTCTGGCCGGCAGCGTCCACCAGGCCTGCATCGAGTCCGGTACCACCGACCTGGTGCGCCGCATGCTGGCGGAAGCCGGGCAGGCCGACGTGGTGATGGCCCCGGCGGCGGACATGTTCGAGATGGGGGTAAAGGTACAGGTGCTCAAGCGCGGCACCTTGTTTGCCGTGCGCGCCGCCAAGCTCTACGACTACTACCGGCGTTACGCTGCTTGGGAGGCGATTCCAGCCAAGGAGCGAATGGCCCTGGAAAAGGACCTTTTCCGGGCCAGCTTCGAAGAAACCTGGCAGCAGACCGCCGCCTTCTTCACCGAGCGCGACCCCCGCCAGCTCGAACGGGCCCGGAAGGATCCCCGCCACAAGATGGCCCTGGTCTTTCGCTCCTACCTGGGGCTCAGCTCCAAGTGGCCGGTGCAAGGGGTGGCCGACCGCCAGCTCGATTTCCAGGTCTGGTGCGGCCCGTCCATGGGCGCCTTCAACGAGTGGACCGCCGGCACGTTCCTGGAGAAGCCGGAGAACCGCGACACCGCCACCGTGGCCATGAACCTGCTCTACGGGGCCGCGGTGGTTTTGCGCTATGCAGACCTGGCGCGTTCCGGGTTCGCGGCGGGTCCGGAAATTTCCCGCATCGAGCCGATGCCATTGAACGAAATACGGCAGACGCTTGGAGAGGCTGAACAGGGTGGTTGATCGAGCGGGTTAACAACCACGACAAGCGCCTGCAACCTGTTCCGGTTTTCCGGTTTCAGGGTTCCGGCCTCGAGTTTCCAGCCGCCCTTGAATTCTTCACAAGCGTTTGAAATTCATTCAAAAGGAAGGAAATTCGGATCGTCCGGCGCCAGGCGCCGTCGTCGGCAGGCGGCCTTGCCCCGGATGCTGTTTCAATGACGTCCTCTCTCCATCGCTCATCCCAGATTGGCGGAGGCCCCGGGTCGCTCAAGCGACGTTCGAGGCACTTTCGCACCCTGTAGGCGAATCCCCCGGGGACATGCTGAAGGAGGATCTCACAAGCCGACGCCCCCTGCCCGTTTTTCAACTGCCCCCGCAGGTCGAAGCCCAGGCCCTCGGCTTTCATCCAGGGCGTCAGGTCGGTCAGCACCTGGCGTGCGTCGGGAACGCCCAGGTGCAGGTGGGAAACCAGGTATCCGCCCAAGTAGACCCGGAAGGCATCGTCGAGGTAGTACTGGCGGGCATAGCCCGACCGGATTCCTGCCAGCGGATCGGGAGGCAAAAACTCGCGCGACCAGCGTTTCCAGCGCGCCAGGTTGATGTTCAGGCGCCGGGCCAGCTCGCGGCTCTGGAAGATGGGAATGGCCATGGGGGACGATCCTTCTGGTCAAAGGCGATTTTCAACCATATACGACCTTGTCGAATCTTACCGTCAAGAAAACGATTCAGTTATCTTCTTGTTCTAGCTATATCACAAACAAAATGGGGTTGTCACACCATTTAAAACCCGGTATAGTCACGTAAATCGATAAACTGTTCCAGATTCCGATCACTTTTTCCGATACCGGCGACCGATCCTTTTCCGGCCGCCGCCTTCATTTGGCACCAATGACCATTTCCGACCAGACGACTTCAACCGCTTCGCCGCCGGTGGCCATCATCGGCATGGGCTGCCTCTTTCCCAAGGCGCCCGGGCTGAAAGAATACTGGCGGCTGCTATGGCGGGGCCGGGACGCCATCGGCCCCGTGCCGCCCAGCCACTGGTCGGCCCAGGACTACTACGACCCGGACCCAAAGCGGCCGGACCATGTTTACTGCACCCGGGGCGGGTACCTGGAACCGGTAGATTTCGACCCCACCGAGTTCGGCATTCCTCCGTCCAGCCTCGAAGCCACCGACACCAGCCAACTGCTCAGCCTCGTGGCGGCGCGCATGGCCCTCTCCGACGCCGGGTACGGGCCGGGGCAGCGGTCCTTCGACCGGCAGCGCACCAGCGTGATTCTCGGGGTTACCGGCACCCAGGAGCTGGTCATCCCCCTGGCCAGTCGCCTGGGCCACCCCCGCTGGCGCCGGGCCATGCTGGACGCCGGGATCGCCCCCGAAACAGCCGAAAAGGCCGTGGACGCCATCGGCGATCAGTACGTCTCCTGGCAGGAAAGCTCGTTTCCCGGCCTGCTGGGCAACGTGGTGGCCGGACGCATCTGCAACCGCTTCGACCTCGGCGGCACCAACTGCGCCGTGGACGCCGCCTGCGCCAGTTCCCTGTCGGCCCTCAACCTCGCCCTGCTGGAACTGTGGGCCGGTCGCAGTCACATGGCCATCACCGGCGGCGCCGACATGCTCAACGACATCTTCATGCACATGTGCTTCGCCAAGAGCCAGATCCTCTCGACCACCGGCGACGCCCGCCCCTTTTCCAAGGACGCCGACGGCACGGTGCTCGGAGAGGGCGTGGGATTGGTGGTGCTCAAGCCTCTGGCGGCGGCCGAAAAAGACGGCGACCGGATCTACGCCGTGATCCGCGGCATCGGCGCGGCCAGCGACGCCCGCTCCAGCAGCATCTATGCCCCGCGTCGGGAAGGCCAGGTGGAAGCCCTCAAGCGGGCCTATGCCAGTGCCGGGATCCCACCGGAAACGGTGGAAATGGTCGAAGCCCACGGCACCGGTACCCGCGTCGGTGACCAGGTGGAGTTCAAGGCCCTGAAATCGGTGTTCAATTTCGACAAAAATACCGGCAAGGCCTGCGCCCTGGGATCGGTGAAATCGATGATCGGCCACACCAAGGCCGCCGCCGGCGCCGCCGGCCTGATCAAGGCGGCCCTGGCATTGCATCACAAGGTGCTGCCGCCAACACTGAAAGTGGATGCCCCGGATCCGGGCCTCGAGATCGCCGCCGGCCCTTTCTACCTCAATACCGCCCCGCGTCCGTGGACCCGGCGTCCGGATCATCCCCGCCGCTGCGCGGTGAGCGCCTTCGGCTTCGGTGGCAGCAACTTTCACGTGGTACTGGAAGAGTACCCTGGGCAAGCAGAGGCGCCGGCCTGGGACCACTCGGTATTCATCCTGGCCCTCGGCGCAGACCACCGCCAGGGACTGCAAGCGGCGCTGGACACCCTGAGCGCCGAACTGGGTCAGGCCCCGACCCCGGCATCGCTGGCCACGGCGGCCCACCGCACCTGCACCGCCTTCGACCCGGCCGCCCCCTGGCGTCTGACCATGGTGTTCACCGAAGACACCGACGCTGCCGAAACCCTGGCTGCCAGCGCCAGGGCCCTGGAAACGCCGCAGCCCGATCCGGCCGCCTTTCCCCCCGGGGTTTTCTTCGGCGCCGGCCCGGCGCCGGGGAAGCTCGCCGTGCTGTTTCCCGGCCAGGGCAGCCAGTACCCAAACATGGGCCGCGACCTGGTGTGCCTGTTTCCCGAAGCCCGCCAAGTGCTTGAAACCGTCCAGGAAGCCGTCGCTCACCCCCCGCGCCTGGCCGACCTGGTCTACCCGCCGGCCGATTTCACCCCGGATGCGGCCAAGCGCCATGCCGCCGCCCTCCAGCCCACCGACCGGGCCCAGCCGGCCATCGGCGCCCTGAGCGCCGGATGGTATCGGGTACTGGCGCGCTTCGGCCTGGCCCCCGACGCCCTGGCCGGCCACAGCTTCGGCGAACTCACGGCGCTGTGGGCCGCCGGCCGCATCGACCTGAAGACCTTCGCCCGTCTCTCGGCCCTTCGCGGCAGGGTGATGGCCGACGCTGGACGCAGCGGAACCGATCCCGGCGCCATGCTGGCGGTCAAGGCGCCCCTGGCCCAGCTGGAAGCCTTGGCCCTGCCCGAGGGCGTGATCCTGGCCAACCGCAACAGCCCGCGCCAGGGGGTGTTTTCCGGTCCCACGAAGGCCATCGCCGCCCTGGAAAAGCAGTTGCGGGCGCAGAAGCTGCGCGCCGTGCGCCTGCCGGTGGCCGCCGCCTTTCACAGTTCACTGATCGCCGAAGCCCGCCATCCTTTCGCCGAAGCGGTCCAGGAAGCACCCATGGCCTCGGGTGCTATCCCGGTTTACGGCAACACCCAAGCGGCCCCCTATCCCACGGACACCGACGCGACGCGCGCCACCCTGGCGGACCAGATGGTGCGGCCGGTGGATTTCGTCGGACTGGTGAATCGGCTCTACGAGGACGGCTGCCGCACGTTCCTGGAGGTCGGTCCCAAGGCGGTGCTCACCGGGCTGGTGGGCGAAACCCTCGCCGAACAACCCCATAACGCCATGACCGTGGACCGTTCCGCCGGGCGCGGTTGCGGGATCGCCGACCTGGCCGTCACCCTCGCCCGCCTGGCCGCCATGGGGCACCGCATCGATCTGTCCGGCTGGGAGTCGCCGCCCGCCGCTAGCCCGGCACCGCGCATGAGCATTCCCTTGACCGGCGCCAACTACCGAAGTCAGCCGAAAAAAACCGCGCCAAGCTCCCTGGCGCCCGCCCCGGCCCACCAAGCTCCCAAGCCGGAGCCGGCACCGGCCGCCAAACCCCATGAAATACCGGGTCAGCCGACCCCATCGAGCACGACCATGAAAACAGCCGATCCCCGCCTTTCCGGATCCCCGGACCTGGTGGCCGAGGCCCTCAAGTCGGTTCAAGCCGGCCTCAGGGCCATCGAATCGATGCAGGCCCAGACCACCGAGGCCCACCGCAAGTTTCTCGACGTCCAACAGGAGGCCAGCCGCACCCTGCAACAGATGATGGCCAGCGCCGAGCGCCTCAGCCAGACCCTGGCAGGCGGCCGGCCCGCCGACGCCGCCCCGCTTTCCGAGGCGCCGGCGCCGGTTCAAGCTGCGGTCCAGGCCGCCGCGCCGGTGGTCGCGCAGCCCCCGCCGGAAACGCCTTCGCCCCGGCCGCCGGCAGTCGATGCAACGCCAAAAACCGGCGACGGCGCCGACGGGGACGTCCTGGCATCCCTGGTGGCCGTGGTCTCCGAGCTCACCGGCTACCCGGAAAACATGCTCGGCGCCGAAATGGACCTGGAGGCCGACCTGGGCATCGACTCCATCAAGCGGGTGGAAATCTTCTCGGCCCTGGAGGAACGAC
>DQXI01000110.1 GCA_011042305.1 Desulfobacteraceae bacterium | reverse complement strand
GGGCGTACACCTGTTCCGCCCGCAACGAAACCGACTGCACCTGCGAAAAAACTCGACGACGAAACCGGGAGCTTGCCATGAGCGAATTCTTTCAAGTCATCGAACAACGCCGCAGCATCCGCAAGTATGAAGACCGGGACGTTCCCGAAGAATTGGTCAACCGGATCCTGGAGGCCGTCCGTTGGTCGCCTTCCTGGACCAACTGCCAGTGCTGGGAGGTCGTGGTGGTGCGCGATGCCGCCACCAAGGAAAAGCTGCAGGAGACCATCGCTCCCAAGAATCCGGCTACCAAGGCCATCGTTGCCGCGCCGGTGGTACTGGCGCTCTGCGGCCGGCTGGGGGTGAGCGGATACTATGACAACAAGCCTTCCACCAAATTCGGCGACTGGTACCTGTTCGACCTGGGCATCGCCACCCAGAGCCTCTGCCTGGCGGCCCATGCCCTGGGATTGGGCACCGTGATCGTGGGGCTTTTCGACCACGACGGGGCCAAGAGCGTCCTGAACGTTCCCCAAGGCGTAGAACTGGTGGCGTTGATTCCCCTGGGCTATCCGGCCAAGAGCCCCTCGCCGCCCAAGCGCCGGGAAATAGCCGAGTTCACCCACAGGGAAACCTACTGAGCATCCCCATCCCTGCGGGCCAAGCCGAAAAAACCGGTGCCCGCGCCACTGGCCCGAGGTCCGATCGTTGCGCCGGTCCTTTTCTGAAATCCTGATGCCCCCGGCGAGCCGCCGGGGGCTCAATCGCGCCAGCGCTGGGCCAGGACAGCCTTCACCGCGTCGACGATCTGGTCGATCTGCTCCCGGGTGACGATGAGCGCCGGGGCGAAGTTCATGATGGTATTGTTGCCCGGCAAGCTGGCGTTGGTGCGCCCCACCAGCACCCCTCGGGCGTTGATGGCGGCCACGATGCGCCCCATCAACGCCTCGCTGATCGGCTGTTTGGTCTTCTTGTCCGCCACCAGCTCCACCCCGCAAAACAGCCCGCGGCCCCGCACGTCCCCCACCAATGGCATATCGGCCAGCTCCCGCAGCCGGTCCAGCAGGTAGGTCCCCATACGACGGCTGTTGCCCACCAGGTCCTCGGCGTCGATGATCCGCAGGGTCTCCAGGGCCGCGGCCATGGGGCCGGTGCAGCCGCCGTAGGTGGAGATATCCCGAAAATAGTTCAACCGCTGGCCGGGATCGGCGGGATCGTTGAGAAACCGCTGGAAAATCTCGGGCCGCACCGCCGTGGCCGACAACGGTTCGTAGCCGCCCGCCATCCCCTTGGCCATGGTGACGATGTCCGGGGAGATCCCAAAGTGCTGGTGCCCCCAGAAGACGCCGGTGCGGCCGAAGCCGCAGACCACCTCGTCGATGATCAGCCAGAGCCCGTGGCGCCGGCAGATCCGCTCGATCATCGGCAGGTATTCGTCGCGGGGGACGATGATCCCGCCGCCGGCGGTGATCGGCTCCACGATCAGGGCGCCGACGGTATCGGGACCTTCGCTCTCGATGATGCGCTCCACCTCGGTGGCGCAGCGCATCTCGCAGCCCGGATACGACAGTTCGAAGGGGCAGCGGTAGCACAGGGGATGAGGGACCTGGACAAAGCCGGGGCAAAGGGGTTCAAAGCCCCGGCGCCGTTCCGCCTGTCCCGTGGCGCTCAGGGTCGCCAGCGTGGTGCCGTGGTAGTCGCGGTCGCGGTAGAGGATCTTGACCTTGCCGGCACGGTCCCGGCCCAGCCGGGCGGCCTGGCGCACCAGCTTGAAGGCCTTCTCGTTGGCCTCGCTGCCGCTGTTGGAAAAAAAGATCTTGTCCATGCCGGGCAGCCGATCAACCAGGGCCCGTGCCAGCCGTGCCGCCGGCACCGTGCCGAGCACACCGGCGTAGTATGGCAATGTCTCGAGTTGGTGCGCCACTGCCCGGGCGATGGCGCGCCGGCCGTATCCGACGATGACGCTCCACACGCCGCCGGAGGCGGCATCGAGGTATTCGCGACCGCGAATGTCGCGCACCACCAGCCCGTCTCCAGAGGCGATGACCGGCTGTTCGGCGGATTGAAATAAGTGATGGGGCTTGATGTGATGCCAGAGGCAGTCACGGTCGTCCGCCGCCACGGCATCGGGATCGAAAGATTCACAGGGGGGTGTCAATGACATGGTCGGCTCCTCGACCCCGGCAAGCTTCGCCGCGACATCAATGGGTCGGTCCCATTGTTCGGTAAAGCTTGACAGGCTTCATCATTCTGCTATTTATGTGCTCACTCATAAAATGAATCGATGCGGATTGCAACACGTCACCCCGACCGAAAGGAGGCGAAAGATGAAGAAAGTAGCAGTTGTCGGCTGCGGCGCCTACATGGACAGCGGCTATGGATGCCCCGGCGAGTGGCGCTGCCTCAAGGCCGCGGCTCTCGGAGAAGGCAAGTTCGACGAACCGAGCCAGGTGATCGCTTTCGTCAAGTGCGAATGTCCGGGTCGCACGCTGTTGCCTAACATGGGAATGGCCATCAAGCTCGGTGAAATCAAGCCGGATAAAATCTACCTGAGTTCCTGCCTTGCCAACGCCAAACCGGGTTGTCCTTACGGCACGCCCGAGGAATTCGCCGCCCTGCTCCAGGGCAAGACCGGGGTGGAAGTGGTCATAGGCACCCACGAATACCACTGATCCCCGTCCCGGCGGCCTGGAAGGATCAACCGGACGGCGGCGCGAACCGGCGCGCCGCCGCCTCGACCCGGGCCCGGCGGTCCGGGGTGAAAAAGCGCCTCAGGGCCTCGTCGTCGCGCAGGTCCCGGCGGCCCAGCAAGTGGAAGGCCAGCAGATCCAGGGCTTCGAGGGACTTATCCAGAACCGGGTAGCCCTTGTCGTCCAGGGGGACGGCGTCGCCGAAATCCAGGTCCTGGATGTTGTTGATGTCCACCAGGCGCAGCCGCGCCTCGGCGTTCACCACCAGGTTGCGCACCCCGGCCAAGTCCGGCAGGATCTTCTCCCGTTCCATCAAGCGGCGCACGGCGGTGACGAAGGCATCCAAATTCTCTCTCAGCCGCTCTCCAAAGACAGTCATCTCCATCCGGGCACCGGCCTCCTCCTTTAGCTGACGATGAAACCGCTCCAGGAACCCGGGGCCGGCGGCCTGCCACGGATCCAGGGCCGCGCCGTGAACATAGTCCTGCAGGCCGCAGAGCAGGATCTGACGCCGGCCGCCGCAGCGGTAGTCGACATAGAACTCCTCCGAGGCGGCCAGAAATGCCGGCGCCAGCCAGCACTCGACGCGCTTGAGCCGCCGGGTTTCGTGAAGGCCCTGTTCCAGGTCGGCAAAGCGGGTGCGGAAAATGCGCAGCATCTTCACCGGCCGGGCCCGCGGAAAACAGCGCACCCCGTCCACCACCACCCCGGCGGTCTCGCGGGCTGCGGCGTCGGCCTCGAGGACCTCGATGATCCGCGACCGCAGCCCGGTGCGAAAATGCCGCCGAAACACGTAGGGCGCATCGTCGCGGATGAAGTTGAGCGCCAGGATGGCGGCATGTTCAATGCGGTCGCAGTCGCGAATGTCAGGCATGGTCTTCGACCATCGGCGTGAGGAGAGTGCCCTGGGGGGCCTGGAATGCAACCTGGATCTTTACGAACAGCGCTACCTGTGCCAGATTGAACGGCAAAATCGGCGCAGGGTCAAAGGGAATCGGCCCGCTGCCCGGGCGCCCGACGGAAACCGCCAGTTATCGACCAGACAAGGATGGCAAGATGATCCGCATCAACGAAGACTACCTCAAGCTCAAGGCATCTTACCTGTTTTCCGACATCGCCGGCCGCATCAAGGCTTTTCAGCAGGCCCACCCCGACCGGACCATCATCCGGCTGGGCATCGGGGACGTCACCCGGGCCCTGCCCCCCGTCTGCGTGGCGGCGTTTCACCAGGCCGTGGACGAGATGAGCCGGGATGCCACTTTTCGCGGCTACGGGCCCGAGCAGGGATATGAATTTTTGCGCCAGGCCATCGCCGCCGAGGATTTTCAGCGCCGCGGGGCCGACATCCAGGCCGATGAAATCTTCGTCAGCGACGGCTCCAAGTGCGACACGGGCAACTTCCAGGAGCTGTTTGCCAGGGACGCCCGCATCGCCATCCCCGACCCGGTCTACCCGGTGTACCTGGACACCAACGTCATGGCCGGCCGCAGCGGCGCCTTCGTCGACGGCCGCTACGAGGGGATCGTCTACCTGGAGGGAAGCCGGGAAAACGGCTTCGTGGCCGATCCGCCCGACCTGCCGGCGGACCTGGTCTACCTGTGCTTTCCCAACAACCCCACCGGCGCCACCATCGACCGGCAACGGTTGGCCGCCTGGGTGGACTGGGCCAGGGATCAAAAGGCCCTGATCCTCTTTGACGCCGCCTACGAGGCGTTCATCCGCGATGACAGCCTGCCGCGGTCGATCTTCGAGATCCCCGGCGCCCGGGAAGTGGCGGTGGAGTTTCGCAGCTTCTCCAAGACCGCCGGGTTTACCGGCACCCGCTGCGCCTACACCGTGGTGCCCAAGGACTGCAAGGCCTACACTGCCGCCGGCGAGAAGGTGCCCGTTCACCGCCTCTGGTCCCGGCGCCAGAGCACCAAGTTCAACGGGGTGTCCTACCCGGTACAGCGCGCCGCCGCGGCCGTCTACACGCCGGAGGGCCGGCAGCAGGCCAAGGCCCTGGTGGACGGCTACCTCGCCAACGCCGACATGATCCGCGATGCCATGCAGGCCCTGGGATTCACCTGTTTCGGCGGCCGCCATTCCCCCTACATCTGGGTGGAATGCCGTCGCCCCTCCTGGGAGTTTTTCGACCTGCTGCTCGATCGGGCCGGGGTGGTGTGCACCCCCGGGGCGGGGTTCGGCCGCTGCGGCGAGGGCTACGCGCGCATCAGCGCCTTCAACAGCAAGGAAAACGTCCAGGCGGCCATGACCCGCATCCGCGAGGCGCTTGAGGAAACTTGAAACTCGATCGCGGGACGCCCCTTGTCTTACCGCAAAAGGCCTTTGTCAAGCCCTTGGCGCGTCAGTTGACGATCAATACCGACTGCTCCGTGGCCAGGCTCAGCACCTTCTGCGAAACGCTGCCGAGGAAAAACTCGCGGATGCCTGCGGCGCCGCGGCGGCCGATGACGATCAAGTCGTACCCGTTGGCCGCTTCGGCCACGATGTCCCGGGCCACACCTCTTTTCTTCGGTTCGATCTTGATGGTGATATTTTTCTCGTCAAAGCCGGCATCCACCAGGCGTTGGCGGGCCGCCTCGAGGGAGGCTTGTATCAGTTTCTTCTTCTGGTCCTCCAGTTCGCAAAAGTTCGCCTGCTGGGCCTTAAAATAGGGCGTCAGCTCCGGCGACTGCATCTCGCAGAGGCTGGCGGTATCCTGGAGCACGGCCATCAGGGTGATGCGGTGATCGGTGGTCAGGGCGCGGGCCACGTAATCCACGGCGCGCCGGGCGTTTTTCGATTCGTCGCAGGCGATCAGGATCTTTTGGGACATGGCGGTTTCTCCTTTTTGAGGGTTGCGGTTTGCATCGGCAAGGGTTGGGCCGGTCATGAATGTTGCCGCATTCATTTGTCGGACCGGTCAGACAGGTCCGCCCGCTCGGGCGTCACCAGTACGCACCGGCTCAAGTTTCCCTTAACGCCTGCCGGCAGATGCCGGCGAAATGCCGGGCCCGCGGATCGGCCTCCAGGGGGATGAGCAGGTCCAGGGCGCGGCGGAAATGGCCGGCGTTCATCCAACTGATGGCCAGGCACAGGCCGATGGCGCCGTCCCCGGGAAAGTGCTTCAACCCCGCGGCCAGCACGTCGATGCTGGCCGCCGTGTCGCGGCGATGCTGGAGCATCTGCCCCAGGCCGAGGTAGGCCCGGGCGTCCGGCGCCAGGTCCAGGGCCCGCCGGTACAGCACCTCGGCGGTGGCCTCGGGGTCCTGGATGTCTTCGTTGCGGGCGTAGTCCCCCCGGTGAAACGTCAGGGCCAGACGGGAAAGAAAATCGGCGTGCAGGGGCCTTGAGGCCGGATCATCGTTGAGCCGAATGCTGCGGGCATAAGCCGGCAGACGGCGGTGGTAGGTTTGGCGCAGGGTGCGGCCGAAGGCCAGGACCTGTGCGGCGTCCAGCGCCGGGTCGGTCTCGAAGTAAGGGATGTCCTCGCGGCGTTCCAGCCAGATGTCGTCAGTGGCGCCGGTGCGGCGTTTGAAATCCTCGTAGAGGGCCGTGCCGGGAAAGATATCCAGGATGTAAAAGATCGCCCCCAGGGGCTGGATCTCTTCCATCAAATCCAGCGTGGCCTGGATCGTCGCCGCGCTCTCGCCGGGGCTGCCGTAGATGAAATAGGCCCGGGCCAGGATCCCGGCGCCCACCGTCAGGGCGAAAGCCCGACGCACCTGGTCCTGGTCGATGTCCTTGCAAAGAAGCGTCCGGATATCCTCCGACCCGCTTTCCACCCCGTAGCTGATCTGGATGCACCCCGCCCGGCGCATCCAGGCCAGGGTCTCGGCGTCCACGGTGTTGACCTTGCTGATGGCCTGCCAGGTGATGGCCAGCCCGCGGTCCAGGATTTCGCGGCACAGGGCGATGACCCGGCGGCGGCTGAGGGTGAAGGTGTCATCGGAGAAAAAGAAATACCGCTGTCCCCGGTCGTAGAGCCGCTGGATCTGGTCGGCGATATAGGCCGGGGAGTGAAAGCGCACCCGGCGGCCCCAGAAGCGCGGAGAGCCGCAGAAGGTGCAGCGTCCCGGGCAGCCGCGGGTCATCACCAGGTGCTGGAAAGTAAAATAGCTCGCCGGATCGGGCAGGTCATCCAACCGCTGGATCGGGGCCGCCGGACCGTTGAACACCGGCCGGCCGCCGCGCCGCAGCGCCAGCCCGGGCAAATCGGACGGCAGGCGGCCGTCTCGCTCCAGGGCCTGCACCAGGGCGAGAAAGGTCTGCTCGCCCTCGCCCACCACCACGGCGTCCACCTGGGCGAAATGGGCCAGCAGGTGATGCCAGAGCATGCTGGCGCCGATGCCGCCGAAGACCACCGCGGCCCGGGGCAGCACCTTGCGCACCTCGGCGGCGATTTCCAGGGCGCCCCAGCGGTTGGCGTGCAGCACCGAGAAACCCACCACCCGCGGCCCCCAGGCGGCCAGCTCCCGGGCCACGGCTTTTTGCTGGCCGGCGCGCTCGAACCCGTTGAAGATCTGCACCTCATGGGCGTGGGCCCGCAGTACGGCGCCCACGTAGTAGATGCCGATGGGCGGCGCGGCGATCTCCTGGGGATCGAGCCGTGGATCGAGAAAATAGGGATAAACCAGGGCAATCTTCATCAACCGGTGGCCGCTCCGGGGGTGGGGTGCCGAGTGCGCCTCGATTGCTGTTCATACCATACTCGACGCCGATCGCCAAAACCCCGATCCCACGGCGCCCTGGAAACGGTCGAAAAGGGATGAAAAAATTAATTCTGTTTTATTTTCATTTTAGAGAATATTATTCTTGACATTAACCCTTTTTACGAATACACAACCCGGAATACCCCTGCCCGGGAGGCGTTCATGCTGGATGCGATCAGTTTCAGAATCTTGAGGATCTTGCAGAAAAAGGCCCGCATCCCCAACGTGGAGGTGGCCCGCCAGGTGGGCATGGCGCCTTCGGCGGTCCTCGAGCGGATTCGCAAGCTGGAGCGCCAGGGGTTTATCGACGGCTACGAGGTCCGGCTAAACCCGGAGCGCTTCGGCCGCCGCCTGGTGGCTTTTGTCACCGTGACCACGGCCGAACCCGAGGTCGAACCGGTCATCGGCCACCGGCTGGCCGCTATCGCCGACGTGCAGGAAGTGCACTTTGTGGCCGGCCAGGACAGCTACCTGATCAAGGTGCGTTGCGCCGACACCCGGGCCCTGGACCACCTGCTGCGTGAAAAAATCGCCGTCTTGGAAGGGGTGGTCTCCACCCGCACGGCCATCGCCCTGGCCACCTTGAAGGAAACCGCCCGCATTCCCATCGACCCATCGGAGGAGGACGTCTGACCATGCCCATGTCCACCGCTTTTGAAAACCGGCTCTACCCCCGGCTTTCCGCCGTTGCCGAAGCCTTCGGCACCCCGTTTCACATCTACGATGAAGTCGGCATCCGGGAGACGGCCCGGCGCATCAACGCCGCCTTCGCCGGCGTCAGGGCATTCCGCGAGTTTTTCGCCGTCAAGGCCCTGCCCAACCCCCGGGTAATGGCCATCCTGGCCGAGGAAGGATTCGGATTCGACTGTTCGTCCATCACCGAGCTGATCCTGGCCCGCCGCGTCGGCGCCGGTCCCCGGGACATCATGTTCACCTCCAACAATACCAGCGCCGAGGATTTTCGAGTGGCAGCCCTGGAGGGCGGATGCCGCCTGAACCTCGACGACATCACCCTGGTGCCCAAGGTGCCGCAGATGCCCGAGGAGATCTGTTTCCGTTACAATCCCGGCGCACGGCGCACGGGCAACAGCATCATCGGCAACCCGGTGGAAGCCAAGTACGGCGTAGCCCACGACCAGATCGTGGACGCCTACCGGGCCGCCATGGACCGCGGTGCGCGGCGCTTCGGCCTGCACACCATGGTGGCCAGCAACGAGCGCAATGCCGACTACATGGTACAGACCGTGACCATGCTGCTGGACATCGTCACCCTGGTGAGCCGGGCCCTGTCCATCCGCTTCGAGTTTATCAACATGGGCGGCGGCCTGGGCATCCCGTACCGCCCGGACGAGGCCCCCCTGGACCTGGAATCCATGGCCGAGCGGATCCGGGACCGGCTCCAGCGCTTCGAGCGCGCCCAGGGATACGCGCCGCGCCTCTTCATGGAAAGCGGCCGCTTCGTCACCGGCCCCCACGGCGCCCTGGTGACCCGGGCCATCAACCGCAAGGACACCTACCGTACCTACATCGGCGTGGACGCCTCCATGACGGCCCTCATGCGCCCGGGGATGTACGGCGCCTATCACCACATCACTGTGCCGGCCAAGGCCGGCGACCATCATCGTCAGACGGTGGACGTGGTGGGCCCCCTGTGCGAAAACAACGACAAGTTCGCCATTCAGCGCGAGCTGCCGCCCATCGCCGACGGGGACCTGCTGGTGATCCACGACACCGGGGCCCACGGCCATTGCATGGGCTTCAACTACAACGGCCAGCTCCGGCCCCAGGAGCTGCTGCTGCGCGCCGACGGCACGGTGGAGTTGATCCGCCGGGCGGAGACGGTGGCCGACTACTTTGCCACCCTCAATTTTTTGCCAATGGAGACGAACGCATGAAAACCCTGCACCTCGGCCGGCGCATCGAAAAGATGCTGGCGGACCGGAACCTCGACGTCACGCAACTGTCCCAACGCACCGGCCTGGATCTTGCCTTCCTCGAAAGCCTCCTGGCAGACGATGTCTATCCGTCCATCGGCCCCCTGCTCAAGGTGGCCCGGGCCCTGGGGGTGCGCCTGGGGACCCTGGTCGACGACCGCATCAGCCAGGACCCGCTCATTGTGCGCCGCACCGAGCGCAGCGCCGAGCTGCACATGCTGCGGGCCAGGGACCGGCCCCAGACCATGCGTTTTCACTCTCTGGGCCGGGGCAAGACCGACCGGCACATGGAGCCGTTTTACGTCGAGCTGCTGCCCGAGTCGGCCAAGGCCCCGCGGCTCTCGTCCCACGAAGGGGAGGAGTGGTTCGTGGTAACCGCCGGCCAAGTGGACGTCACCTACGGCCGGGAGACCTACCACCTGGCGGTGGGCGACAGCATCTACTACAACTCGGTGGTGCCCCACTGGGTGAGCTGCGCCGGATCGGAGCCGGCGGCCATCTATGCCGTGCTCTACATTCCGGAGTAGCCTGGCGTTGACCCGATCAGCACATCTTATCCTTCAGGAGTTCTTCCCATGCCAGAAAACGGCGCGCAGCGGCCTCAAGGCCTGCTCCAGGCCACTTTGGGCCATATCCTCGACGAAACCGTCGTCCGCTTCGGCGACCGCGAGGCAATCGTCTACGTGGACCGTGATTTCCGTCTCACCTACCGCCAGTTCGCCGACCTGGTGGACGGCCTGGCCCGGGGCCTGATGGCACTGGGCATCGACCGCGGCGAGAAGGTGGCCGTGTGGGCCACCAACATCCCCTACTGGGTGGCGTTGCAGTTCGCCACGGCCAAGATCGGGGCGGTGCTGCTGACGGTCAACACCAACTACCGGCGTGACGAGCTGGCCTACCTGCTGCGCCAGAGCGAGGCCGAAAACCTCTTTCTCATCGACGGCTACCAGGACATCGATTACCTGGCCACGGTCTACGAGCTGCTGCCGCAACTGCGCACCCAGCCCCGCGGCCACCTTTCCAGCGCACGGTTTCCCCGCCTCAAGCGGGTCTTCTTTCTCGGCCAGGAAAAACACCGCGGCATGTACACCATCCCCGAGGTCATGGCCCTGGCCCCCATGACCGACACCGAGTCATACCGCCGGCGTCAGGCGGAACTGGACTGCCACGACGTGGTCAACATGCAGTACACGTCCGGGACCACCGGCTTTCCCAAGGGGGTCATGCTCACCCACGCCAACATCGCCAACAACGGCTACTGGGTGACGGAAAACCAGCGCTTCACCGAAGCCGACCGCCTCTGCCTGCCCGTGCCCCTGTTTCATTGCTTCGGCTGCGTCATGGGAGTGCTGGGCGCCGTGACCCACGGGGCGACCCTGGTGATCCTGGAAAAATTCGACCCGGTCCAGGTCATGGCCAGCATCGAGGCCGAGGGTTGTACCGCCCTGTACGGGGTGCCCACCATGTTCATCGCCCTGCTGGAGCACAAGCTTTTCGCCAAGTTCGATTTTTCCAGCCTGCGCACCGGCATCATGGCCGGCTCCCCCTGCCCGGTGAAGGTGATGCAGGCGGTGATCGAGCGGCTGCACATGACCGAGATCACCATCTGCTACGGCTTGACCGAGGCCTCGCCGGTAATCACCCAGACCCTGCCCGGAGACGACCTGCGGCGGCGCACCGAAACCGTGGGGCGCCCCCTGCCCCACGTCGAGGTGCGCATCGTGGACCCGGAGACCGGCGAGGAGCTGCCCCCCGGGCGCCAGGGGGAGGTCTGCTGCCGGGGCTACTCGGTGATGAAGGGCTACTACAACATGCCCGAGGCCACGGCGGCGGCCGTCGACGCCGACGGCTGGCTCCACTCCGGCGACCTGGGAGTGATGGACGCCGACGGGTACCTGTCGATCACCGGGCGCCACAAGGACATGATCATCCGCGGCGGCGAGAACATCTATCCGCGGGAGATCGAAGAGTTCCTCTTCGCCCTGGAAGGGGTGGCCGACGTCCAGGTGGTGGGGGTTCCCAGCGCGAAATACGGCGAGGAGGTGGGCGCCTTCATCATCCCCAAGCCCGGCGCCGACCTGACGGCCGAGGATGTGCACGATTTCTGCCGCGGCCGCATCAGCCGCTACAAGATCCCGACCCACGTTGTCTTCGTGGACCGCTACCCGCTCACCGCCAGCGGCAAGGTCCAGAAGTACAAGCTCCAGGAGATGAGCCGCTCCCTTATCGCCCCGGCGGTCCAGGAGGAGAGATCTTCGTGATGGCCCGATCCTGCCGCATCGCCGCCGTCCTTTTCGACTTCGACGGCACCCTCACCCACCCCGGCGCCCTGGACTTTGCCGCCATTCGCCGGGAGATCGGCTGCCCGCCGGAGCGACCGGTGCTCGAATTCATCGAGGCCATGGACAACCCCGAGGCGCGCCGCCGGGCCCACGCGGTCCTGGATGCCCACGAGATGGAGGCCGCGCTGCGCTCGGCGCCCGCCCCGGGCGCCGAAGCCCTTGTGCGCCAACTGGCCGCCCACCGGATCCCCTGCGGCATCCTGACCCGCAACAGCCGCCGGGCCGTCCACCGGGCCCTGGAAAACTTTTCCGCCATCGGACCCGAAGCCTTTGCCGTCATCATCACCCGCGACACGCCGGTGACCCCCAAGCCCAGCGGCGACGGCGTCCATTTGGCGGCGGAGCGTTGTGGCGTGCCGGTGGAAGAAGTGCTGGTGGTGGGCGATTTCGTCTTTGACATCGAGGCCGGCCGCCGGGCCGGCGCGATAACGGCCCACGTGGGCGGCAACCCGCCCTTTGCCTGCCGCTACGCGGTGAATACGCTGGAAGAACTGTGGGAAACCATCCGCCTCGATGTGGCCCTGCCCCCCGGCAAGCTGCCCAACGACCTGCTGGAGCGCTTCCTGGCGGAGTTCCAGACGCCGGACCCGTCACTGGTGGTCCCCCCGCAGGTGGGACACGACACGGCCGCCGTGGCTCAGGGCGATGCCGACACCCTGGTGCTCACCAGCGATCCCATCACCTTCGTCACCGAACGCATCGGCCACTACGCCGTGCTGGTCAACGCCAATGACATGGCCACCGCCGGCGCGGTTCCCCGCTGGCTGCTCACCACCCTGCTGTTTCCCCCCAGGACCACCGCCGGCGAGATTCGCCGGGTTATGTCCGATTTGGCGGGAGTGTGCCGCAGCCACGGCATCGTCCTGTGCGGCGGGCACACCGAGATCACCGACGCGGTCACCCGGCCGGTGGTCAACGGCACCATGTTCGGCACCGTGATGCGCGGCCAGCTCATCGACAAGCGCCGCATCCGCCCCGGCGACCGGCTTTTGCTCACCAAGGCGATTGCCGTGGAGGGCACGGCCATCATCGCCGGCGAATTCGAAGCCGAACTCCGGCGCCGCGGCCTGCCCCGGCCGGTCCTGCAGCGGGCCCTGGCCCTGGCGGAAGAGATCGGGATTCTGGCCGAAGCGGCCGTGTGCCGGGATCATGCCGGCGTCAGCGGCCTGCACGACGTCACCGAGGGCGGCCTGGCCACCGCCGTGCGCGAGCTGGCGGACGCAGGCCGCTGCGGACTGCGGCTCTTAGTCGACCGTATCCCGGTCTTCGAGGAAACGCGCCAGATTTGTTCGCTGCTGGGGATCGACCCGCTGGGGCTCATCGGCTCGGGCAGCCTGCTGATCTGCTGCCGGCCGGAGGCGGCCGACGGCCTGTGCCGGCAATTGACCGCCGCCGGGATCCGGGTCACCGAGATCGGGGAGGTCACCGAGGTCGAAAAGGGCGTCCGGGCGGAAGCAGGCGGCCGCCCGGCCCCCTGGCCGGCCTTCGAGGTGGACGAGATCACTCGCCTTTTCGGGACTCCGATGCCTTGATCGGCGCCGTGGGGCTCACCGTTGTGAGGCGCGGGAGCGTTTCATTTCATTGCCGGAACGAAGCGCCGAGGGACCTCTTCGAGCCTGCCATCGCTTCCCGCTGCATCCTTAACTGCGGCTTGCTCACTCCGCGGGAAGGGCAACATTGCGCGTGACCCCACGCCCAAAGACCTCGAAGGCCGCCTGGAGGGTCTGCATGAGATAGTCCTTGCGGATGTCGATGATGCGCTTGCTGGTGTTCCAGAGGACGACCCCGGAAAACAGGGCCCAGAAAATGTCCGCCAGGGCCACCGGGTGCCGGTCGATGAAAACGCCCTTTTCAATGCCTTCCTTGAAAATCGACGAAATCGCCCCGATGGACTTGCGTGAGAGGTCCTCGATTTGCTCCAGCAGTTCCGGCGACAGGTTCTTGAGGGTTTCGCTGGACTGCAGGTGGAACATGTTGATGAGAATCAGCGGATCAAAGGCGTAGACATCGTACATCGCCTCGATGAGGGTCTCGAGTTTTTTCTCCGGGGGCCCTTCTTCGTCCCGCACGTGCCCCACCCGGATGTGCAGGTACTGGAGAATCCGCAGCGACAGGGAGGCGTACAGCTCCTCCTTGTTCTTGAAGTACAGGTAAAGCGTCCCGGGACTCAGTTCCGCTTCCTTGGCGATATCCTCCATGGTGGCCCGGTTGAATCCCCGGTCTGAAAAAACCCGCTTGGCGGCCACCATGATCTGCTGGCGCCGCCGTTCCTTCTCCCTTTCCTTTCGTTCTTGAATCCCCATGAAACCAAATCCTCTGAATTTCATTTATTAAATAGAAAATATATTCATTTAATGTTCTTTGTATAGATTATGCCCCGGGTCTGGTCAAGCGAAATCGATATCTGACAATAATTGGAGGGAGTTGCGCCCACCGCGGCAAGGGTTTAGAAGGCGTTAAATTAATGCGCTTGGCCGGAAAGTCAACATTTTTAACGCCTAGCGGGGGATAAAGAAAGGGATGGCAAGGGGAAAAACAGCGATATTGCCGCCGGCGTTCAGGCGACCTGGCCACCGGTGGGCAGCGTGGGCTTCAACTGATCGATAAGGCGATCTTTTTCCTCCCACAGGGTATTGATCCAGTCCTGAAAGCGGTCACGAAAGGCGGGATCGTGAAAGTAGTCGCCCACCAGTTCCTGGCCGATGGGCAGTGAGCGGATCGCCACCTTCACATCCCGGATCTCGCCGCACAAGAAGGCCCAGAACGTCTTGGGCCCGGGAGGATAGACGATGGTGACATCCAGCACCCGGTGCATGCGCCGGCCCATGGCGGAGAGGACGAAGGCCGCGCCTCCTGACTTGGGCCGCAGCAGGTGCCGATATGGTGAGGTCTGACGTTGATGCTTGGTGGGCGAGAAACGGGTTCCTTCCGCGAAGTTCATCACCGCCACCGGCAGGTGGCGAAACTTCTCGCAGGCCCGCCGGGTGATTTCCAGGTCCCGCCCGGCCAGGTGCGGCTTGCGCGCCAGCAGTTCCTTCGAGTAGCGCTTCATGAAGGGAAAATCCAGGGCCCACCAGGCCAGCCCGAGGATCGGCACCCAGATCAGTTCGCGCTTGAGGAAAAACGTCAATAGCGGAATGCGCCGATTGAAGATGCGCTGCAAGACGAGGATGTCCACCCAGGACTGGTGGTTGGCAAGGATGAGGTACCAGCCGCGGCGCTCCAGCTCGGGCAGTCCCTCCACGTGGCAGCGCACCCGCCCCAGCAGGCGCTGGTTGAGGTTGTTGCAACCGATCCAGGCCGAGGCGATGAGGTGCAGCACCCGGTTGCAGCACCGCCGCCAGCCGGCCGCCGGCACCACCAGTTTCAACAGCGCCACCGGAAACAACAACAGGCACCACCAGACAGTGTTGAGCACGTAGAGCAGCATCGCCAACGCGCCGCGCAGGTGTTTGACAAGGTTGTCGATCATCGCTCCCGCCTCCAGGCGCTGGGTACACGCCATCAAAATTTGTTCACCGTAAGGCCCGCGATCGTCTCGCCGGAGAATCGCCGCCTTTTTTCATGAACGATAATTTTAATGGATCATCCCTTGCAACGCCAGGCGGCGCAACCTCTTTTACAATTCTTTTACCTGGCCTTTTCTTCTCCAAATAGTTCTTGCCCCCTTCGTACAAAATTCCCAATCCCAACCCGGCATTTCCGGGAGTACTGCGAAATGGAGTGAAGGGTCTCTGGGAGGCGTTGCAACCGGCGCGTTGCCGGTCCCTCAAGGCGAGACTGCATTTTGACGGCCGTCGCGACCGCCCCACGAAAAAAAGGTTGACACCCCCTCGGTGGTATGACATCAGATGTCAGACTTATAAAAAGGGTTCAGAATATGACGAATAAACTACCTGCGAACGGTTTTACCTCATTGAAAAAGCCCCTGCTGTCCCAGGAAGTGGAAAACGCCATCAAGAAATCGATCCGGGATGGCATCTATAAGCCGGGCGAAAAAATCCCCCCCGAGCGGGTCTTGGTGGAGCAGTTTCAAGTCAGCCGCGTCACGATTCGCGAAGCACTGCGCAACCTTCAACGCAGCGGGCTCATTACCGTCCGACGCGGCGTCAAGGCCGGTGCGTACGTTTCCGAGCTGACGTCGGAACCGATCACGGAGAATTTTCAAAATCTGATACAAATGGGCCGCATCGATTATTCCCACCTGATCGATGCCCGTCTCTACATCGAGCCGCGCACCGCCGAGATGGCGGCCAAATACCGCACCGCCCAAGACCTGCGCCGCCTTGAAACCCTCTTGGAAAAAGCGGAAGCCTTCCTGCCCGACGCCCGCAAGCATGCCCGTTTGCTCAACGTGTCGTTTCACTGCGAAGTGGCCAAAATCACGAAAAACCCGATTATTGTCTTCATCACCGAATCCATCACCCAGTCCTACTCCGCCCTGATCATCGATCGTACCAGCGACATTCTCAGTCCTTCTCAAGTCAAAAAATTCATCGACGAGCACCGCGATATTCTCGATTCGATTATCAAGCAAAACTCAGCCGAAGCCTACGAGAAAACCCGACGCCATCTCTTGGAGACCTACCTGACCTACTCGAAACACGCCCCCGAGTCGCTGCACAAGGATATCGACCGACGCATCCGGCAAGACAGCAATCTTTTTGAACCCCCACAGACTTGAACCCCCAATTTTCAGGAAGGAGGGAGCGATGGACACGAGAAAATATCGATGGATGATCGGCTTACTGGCCTTGGTGATCATGGGAGGGCTCTTGACGGCTTGCGCCACGACCGGAAAACCAACCGCCGATGCGGGTATCGCCCCGAACATCACCTACCAGGTGGCCGATTCGGCCCAGGTCACCAAGGTGGCCTACTACTTCAAGGAGTACAAAGGTGCGCAACGGCTCCACATGGAGCTGACCATCAAAAATGTATCCACCGAGGTAAAACGATACCGGGTTCACATCTTCTTGCCAGAGGGACCGGCGGGCGGCGGCCTCTACCCGCGGAAGGTCAAAAAGGACGCCACGGGGATTGCACCGGGCGAGGAACTCACCCGGGTGTTCCCCATGTTTTACCATCAAATGCCCAGCGGCTTTACCATCGTCGTGAAAGAACTCGGCTGAACACGCCGGAAAGGAGGACATCATGAAACGCGAAAATTTCGCCTTGCATGCGGCATCCAAGCTCGGCATCCTGCTGGCTGTATTGCTGATCCTGGCCCCCAAAACGGCACCGGCGCTGGAGTTTCTTTCCTTCGGCACCGGTAGCCCGGCGGGCACCTATTATTTCCTCGGGGCTGGATTCGCTTCGATCATCAATAACAACGTTCCCGGGGTCCGGGTGGCGGCAGAGTCGACCGCGGCGTCCACGGAAAACGCCCGGTTGCTTATCCGCGGTGAAATGGAGCTCGGCCTGGCGTGCATGGGAACCCTGAAGGATTTGAAAGACCAAGGAATGGACGTCGACAAGGTCCGCCTCATTGCGGTGGGCCACACCAGCGACACTCACTGGATCGTTCGAAAAGACTCCCCCATTCAATCCATCAAGGATTTCAAGGGAAAAGTCATCGGCGTCGGGCCGGCCGGCAGCGCCACTTTAAACATCTGGTCCAAGAAGCACCTGAAAACCGGATGGGATTTGAGCTTTGACGACTTCTCCCCCAAGTACATCTCCTTTTCGGAGGTTACCCGCGGTATTCGCGACAACACCATCGATGCCGGGATAATCGCCGCCGGCGCCCCGCTGGCCTCGGTGATGGAGCTTGCCAGAGACATCCCCATCCGCCTGATCGAAATCGAGCCGGAAGCCCTCGAAAGACTTCGCGCCGTCCATAGCAACGTGGTGCCGCTCATCATTCCGGCCGGCACCTACAACGGCATCGACAAGGATGTTCATACCTACTGTCTCCCCCAAATGTGGATTTGCCGCGCCGACCTGTCCGAAGATCTCGTCTACCAGATCATCAAGGCGGTTTACGAAAACGAGGAGGAGAAAAACGCCATTCACCCGCTGGCGAAAATGTACACCATCGAGAACGCCTTTCGGGGGACCCCCGGCGTTCCGGTGGATTTTCATCCGGGAGCGATCAAGTACTACAAGGAAAAGGGCATTTGGGATAAGCGCGCCCAGTACTACGAATAAACGCTGTTGTTAACGGCGCACCCGGGTCCG
>DQXI01000104.1 GCA_011042305.1 Desulfobacteraceae bacterium | reverse complement strand
ACCCCCAGGACCCCGAACATGGCGATGCCGCCCAGGGTCGAAAAGAGGATCATCAACTCGTGCATCTGGGTGTCCTTGCCCACCAGCCGCGGCCTCAGGAAATTGTCCACGCCGCCCACGACCACGGCGCACCAGAGGCCCAGGGCCAATCCCCGCCCCCAGTTGCCGCCGGCAACCAGGACGAGGGCTGCCGGCGCCCAGACCAGGGCGCTGCCGATGCCCGGGATGAAGGAGAGCACCGCCATCACGGTGCCCCAGAAGACGGCGCTGGGGATGCCCACGGCGGCGAAGGCGGCCCCGGCCAGGGTTCCCTGGATCACGCCGATCACCGCGGTGCCCTTGAGGGTGGCGCGGGTCACCGAGGTGAACTTGTCGAGCATGCGCTGCTCGTCCTTGTCCTCCAGGGGCAGGTAGTAGAGGATTTTTCCCAGCAACCGCTCGCCGTCGATGAGGAAAAAGAACATCGTGTACAGCAGGACAAAGAGCATAAACAGGATGTTGACCGTCACCACCGTGGCCGAGCCCAGGCTGCCGATGAGAAACCGGCTCAAGTAGGCCACCAGCTCGCCGGCCTTGCGCAGGATGGTCTCCCGGTAGGGCAGCAGGAGGTCGGCCGCCTGGTCGTAAAAGGGAATGTGGCTGAACAGCTCCCAGAATCCCGCCGGTTGATTGATCTGCGTCTGCACCCAGGGGGTCACCGATTGGCCGACCTTGATGGCCTGGGCCGTGACGATGCCCAGCAGGCCGCCGAGGGGAACCAGGACCAGCAGCACCAGCAGCACCAGGGTGGCGGCCGAGGCCAAGGCCGGCCGGTGGCCGAAGAGCCGATTCAAGCGCTGGTAGACGGGACGGGCCATGGCGGAAAAGATGCCGGCCAGCAGGATCGCCATGAGAAAGTGGCGCACCATGGCCAGGAAGATGGCCGAGATGAGGCCCAGGAGCATCAGCAGGGCCAGCTTGTTGACCGACGAGGACGTCATGACGGCGATGATAGCCGATTCCGTCATCCGACTCAACCGGCAACTTCCGTGCCGTTGTCAGGTTCCCGGTAATCTGGTAACAATTAATTTGTTTTACTTTTTTCTTCTCGGCGCAAAGCGCTGGGGCAAGGCCCCCGGCGGGCTCCGCCGGACCCCGGGAACGCCTCGCGGCAGGAAAGGCCTCCATTTATAATGAACGCCCCCCGACCCGAGCCATCGATGCCGCTGAACGAAGCCCGCGCGGCGGGCGGCGCCGCCCTCGGGGCATGCCGGCGTTGCGGCACCTGCTGCCGCCGCGGCGGGCCGGCCCTGCACCGGGCGGACAAGGCGCTGGTGGTCTCCGGCCGCCTTTCGCCCACCGATTTGTACACCATCCGGCCCGGCGAGCCGGTGCGCGACGACGTGGCCGGCGGCATCCTGACTTCAGCCGACACGGACATCATCAAGATCCGCGAAACACCGGGGTCGCGGGCCTGCGCCTTCTTCGAGCCGGACGGCAACGGCTGCACCATCTACCCCTGGCGGCCGCTGGAATGCCGCATTTTGCGCTGCTGGGACACGGCCGGGATCCGGCGCTGCTACCGCGAGGATCGCCTCGGCCGGGCCGATCTCATCGGCCACATCGATGGCCTGTGGGACCTGGTGGCCGAACACGACCGGCGCTGCGACGCCGGGCGGCTGGTGCGCCTGGCCCGGCGCCTGCGCCGCGGGGACCGGGAGGCCGGGGCCGGGTTGGCCCGCATGGTCCGCTACGACGATGCCTTGCGCGAGGGCCTGGCGGCCGAGGGGCGGGTTCCCCCCGCCATGCTCGATTTCCTCCTGGGGCGGCCGGCCAGGGAGCTGGTGCGCGCCATGGGGATCTTGACCCGGCAGGCTTCGGCCCACGGCGCCTCCGGCGCGCCGGGGAGCGGGCCGTGAAGCGGCTTTCCCGGGGCTTGCCGGACTTCGAGGGCAAGCCCGAGACCGGGGCCCCGTCCTCCCGGGCACCTGCGGGGTCCCCGGCGCCGCCGCCGATTCCCCGAGAGCGCCCCGGCCCGCGCCTGGCCCGGCGATCGGATGTCGAGAGGTATTTCCTCGAGCTGTACCGGGCCCAGCTCGGCGCCGCCCCGGGGGCCGAGGCGGAGCTGGCGGTGGTCGCCGGGGACGAGCGGCAGCAACAGTACCGCCTGCGGCTGTTTCACCAGGGCCAGTGGCGGGAGCGGCGCATGACCATCGGCGCCCTCGGTGCGGCCGGCGGCAGCAAGAGCCAGTGCTTTCACGTTATTTTTGACACCCACCTGGTGGTCAAGATCCCGCCGAGGCCCATCGCCGATTTGCCCGACTACCTCCATCGCCTGGAAAAAGAGGCCCGCATCGCCGGGCGGCTGGCGGGCCGTCCCTGTGTCATCCCCAACCTGGCCGCCATCCTCGGCCGGGTCAAGCGCTTCGCCGATGCGCCGGAGGACGATGCAGCGCGGATCGAGGCGCTCTACCGGCAATGGCTCGCTGCGGATCCCTCGCGGCAGCGCCATTTGAAAATCGGCGGCGCGTTCGCCTTTTTCATGGATCTTTCGCGGGACCGGTTTCTCGGCCAGGTGTTGCGAGAGTCGATTCGCGGGGCCGGCCGACTGGCGGCAGTGGTGGACGAAGATGGCGCCCTGATGGACGACTGCGCCGCCTTCGAACAAAAATACGGGGCCGAGGCCGGTTCCATCTGCTTCGAGCTGCACGATCTCTACGGCGCCTTCGACGACAGGGCGCGCCGGGCCCTGGCCGAGGCGGCAACGGGCGAGGTGGTGACGGAAAGCGAGAAAAAGGATTGGCTCCTGAAGCAGGCCGCCGGCCTTTCGGCGGGAACGGCGAGCCGGGTGCGCCCCTCGGTGGGGAAGATTTTTGCGCCGTTGGCCGCCGAGCTGCTGGCCCGGCGGCCGCAGACCGTGGCGGCTTACCGGCGCCTGGTCCGGGCCGAGGCCCAGCGGCGGACCCTGCGGCAAGCCAAGGGGCGCATGGCCGCCCTGGCCGCCGACCTGCTGGAGCTGCTGGCCTGGCTGGGGCGGCAGGGGGTGGCCATGCGGGACTTGAAGCCCGACAACCTGCTGGTGGCCGGAGACCCGGCCCGGTACCCGCATTTTCTCTCCGAGCCCGGGCGGTTTGCCATCGGGCTCATCGACCTGGAAACGGCCGTCATCCTCCCCGCGGACGCCGACGCCGGCTGCCCCCAGCCCCAGCTGGGGGGGACCCCTGCCTACGGAACCCCGTCGCATTTTGTGGCCAATGCCGTTCTCGGGGAATGCTACCACGACGTGGGGCGGATTTTGCACCTCCAGGACTGGTATGCCACCGTCGGGATCCTCTTTGAAATCGTTGCCGGGAAACGTCTTTTCGATCGCAGCGGCCGGTTGCTGGCCCAATGGCTCGGCCAGATCCGCAGCCGCGGGGCTCGGCCCGCGGTGGGGCGCACTGATTACGGAAGCTTCAACAGCCGCTTCTGGTCCGTGGCGCAAACCGAGTTCAAGGCCCGCACGGCGGCGGCCGACCCGTGGCTCAGGGCCGTTGCGGTGGCGGTGCCCGGGCCGCTGCGAGGCCCCCTTGGCGGGCACCTGCAGCGCCGCGGCGAACTGCTGCGCCGGCGCATCGAGGCCTTGGTGGCGGCCGGGGATTTTAGCGGCGATTTTCGCCGGCGCCGGGTTTTGGCCCGCGGCACCGTCGCTTCCCTCGAGCGCTTAACGGCGCGCTGCCAAGAGGCGCCGACGCCGGCCAACCGGCGGCTTGCGGCGCTGTTGCAAAAGCTCCTTCCCCTGAAGAGGGCCCAGGCGCAAAGGGCGGCGGCCGAGCGCGCCCTGGCGGATGCGGGCGCCAGGATTCCGCTCAAGGCGCTGCTGACAATGATGTTCGAGGTGGTCGCCGAAGCAATGCAGACCGCTTCGCCGGCCGCCGAGGCGCCGTTGCCCCTGGCGCCGGGCCACCCTCCCCGGGGCACCGAGGCGGTCCTGGTGCAGTGCAGCCACAGCCTTTCCTGATGGCCGCTTTTGCGCTTGCGCCGATACGGCCGGCAGACCGGCCGGGCAGGCACCCCGGCACGCATTGTCAAAAAAAATTTAGGCCCACCAAACCCCGGTGAGCCTAAATCCTTGTTTTTATTTGGTCGGGAAGACTGGATTTGAACCAGCGACCCCAGCGTCCCGAACGCTGTGCTCTACCAGGCTGAGCCACTTCCCGACGCGTAGAATCAAATTTCTAAGGCAATCGGAAAGCGATGTCAATGCCAATTTTGACCTGTCTCGACCGCCGAGGGTATTCCTTGCGCCAAGAAAACGCACGCCCCCTGGCAACGGGCATGGCCTGGGGGCGCCGGCAGGCGGCGCGCAGGCGAAAAGGCCGTTGACAGCGCGGGCGCGGTGCTGTTATTCAAAGAATCGAACGAGGCCGGCGGCGTATCGGTTTTCAGCAAATCCTTGCGCCTACCGCTCCCTGCGATCCGCATCTGGCCGCCATGAAGCATTTTCCCCACCTGCCCGTCTGCGTGGATCGTCCGGGACGCTGTAAAACCGCACCACCGCCGGTTGAACATCCGTCCGCCTCAACGCCACCTGGATCTTTCCCATTCAACGGCGGATGTTTCGGCCCGAACCTGATCTCAGGCGCCATGGTCTCAACAGACCGGGATGATGCCAATGAAGATCATGGGAGCCCAGCGAGACTCCGTTGAAGCGAGCTGCCATATCATCTTCGACAGCATCGAGGAGGGGGTCTTCACTATAGACCTGAACTGGCGCATCACCGCGTTCAACCGGGCCGCGGAAAAAATAACCGGGGTCTCCAGGAAAGACGCCATCGGCAAGACATGCCTGGAAGTTTTCAGGACCAATGTCTGCCAGTCGGACTGCGTGCTGCGCAGGGCGATGCGCACCCGAAGGCCGATTTTCAACACCCCGGTTTACATGCTGCGGCCGGGGGCCCAAAGCATCCCCATCGTCGTCAATGCCACCGTGCTGAAAAACGAAACCGGACGCATCATCGGCGGCGTGGAAACATTTCGTGATCTTTCCTCCCTGAGCAAGCTGAACACCTCTTTCGACACCTGCCACACCTTCGAGAACATGATCAGCAAGAATCAAAAGATGCTGGAGATTTTTTCCACCGTCAAGATGATTGCCGACAGTGACTGCACCGTGTTGATCGAAGGGGCCACCGGCACCGGCAAGGAGATGCTGGCCAAGGCGGTCCACAACACCAGCGCCCATCGCAACGGTCCCTTCGTGCCGGTGAACTGCGGGGCCTTGCCGGACAGCCTCATCGAATCGGAGCTCTTCGGCTACAAGGCGGGCGCTTTCACCGATGCCAAGGGCGACAAGCCGGGGCGTTTCGAGCGGGCCCAGAACGGGACGATCTTCCTGGACGAGATCGGCGACATTTCCCACGCCCTGCAAGTGCGGCTGCTGCGCGTGCTGGAAGACCGCAAGTACGAACCGCTGGGGGCCGTGAAGCCGTTTCCCACCAACGCCCGGGTCGTGGTGGCCTCCAATTGCAGCCTGGACCGGCTGGTGGAGGAGAAGAAATTCAGGGAGGACCTGTACTTTCGGGTCAATGTGATGCGGCTCTGCCTGCCGCCGCTGGCGGAGCGCAAGGAAGACATCCCCCTGCTGGTGGATTGCTTCATCGACCGGATGAAGCAAAAACAGAAGAAAAACGTGCTGGGCATCAGCCAGGAGGCCATGGCCGCGTTGGTTCTCTACGATTGGCCCGGCAATATCCGCGAGTTGGAAAACGCCATCCAGCGCGCCTACGTGGTTTGCGACAGCGAGCTGATCGAACTGCGTCACCTGCCGGAGCGGATCCTCTCCGTCGTCAACGCCAGCGGCCTCACCCGGGGCACCACTCTCAAGGAGATCGAAAAGATCACGATCCTGCAAGCCCTCCAGCGCAATCAATGGAAGAAGGCTGTTACCGCCGAAGAACTCGGCATCAACAAAAACACCCTCCGCCGCAAGATCGTCGCCTACGGGCTGGAGGAAAAGGCACCGAGGTCGAAATCATGTCGCCATCTGAAATCGCGAAAGAAAAAACAGGATTGACCGTTCTGGGCCCCAACGACATCTTTCACTTTACCTGCAGCCCGGAGATGCCCTGCTTCACCCACTGCTGCCGCGATATAACGATATTCTTGACCCCTTACGATATCCTGAGGATGCGAAGGGCGCTGGGGCTGTCTTCCTCGGACTTCTTGGCCCGCTACACCGTGACGATGATCGGCGACACCGGGCTGCCGGTGGTGGTGCTGAAAATGAGCGATGATGACGAGAAGCGCTGCCCGTTCGTCACCGACGCCGGCTGCCGCATCTATGCCGACCGTCCCTGGGCCTGCCGCATCTACCCGCTTCAACCCGAGAGCAGCAAGATCACCGAAAAGGCCGGCAAGGCCTATTATTCAGTGCTGGATATCCCCTTTTGCCAAGGCTTGAAATCCGATTCCTCCTGGATCCTGCGCGATTGGATCGAATCCCAGGGGATCGACGCCTACGAGCAGATGGAGACCCTGCTCAAACGGATCACCAATCACGAGAAGATCACCAGCGACAAGATCACCAATCAAAAGATCCAGGACATGTACTACATGGCCTGCTACGACCTGGACCGCTTTCGCCGCTTCGTGCTGGAGAGCAGCTTTCTGCAGCGCTTCGAAGTGAGCCCCGAAGAGGTGGCGGCCATTTCCAACGATGACGAGGCGCTTTATCGCTTTGCCCTCCGCTGGCTGGAGTACGGTCTTCTGGCGCAGCAGGTGCTCAAGGTCAACCCGGAGGTCATGGCGGCGAAGAAAAAAGAGCTGGGGATTCGATGATACCGGCAGCAGCGGCGGCCACCGACCCCGGGGAGCGGTTCCGGTTCACCTGCCAACCGGGGATGGCCTGTTTTACCCGGTGTTGCGCCAACCTTAACCTCGTACTGACCCCGTATGATATTCTGCGTTTGAAGCGAAGCCTGGGGGTGTCGGCTGAAGCCTTCCTGGATCGTTTTGCCACCGCCTCGACCGATGGCACCTGTGGGTTGCCCGTGGTGCGGCTGCGGATGGATCCGGAGACCGGACGCTGTCCTTTCGTGACTGCCGACGGCTGCAGGGTGTACGCGGATCGGCCGGGCGCTTGCCGCCTGTATCCGCTGGGACAGGCGTTGAAGCAGGTGGGGGGGCATCTGCGGCAGCGCTACTTTGCCATCCGGGAGCCGTACTGTCTCGGGTGGGATCAGGGGCGGGTGTGGCGCATGGCGGAGTGGCTGGCTGACCAGGGGCTGGAAGCCTACCAACGCATGAACACCCCGTTTTTGCGCCTGAGTACCGGCCGGCCGCTCAGCGCCTTCAAGCAGTTCGGCCAGCGGCAGCTGCAGATGTACTTCATGGCCTGCTACAACCTGGATGCGTTTCGCGAATTTGTCGCCGGCAGCAGCCTGAAGCGCCGCTTTGCCCTCAGCGACGAACTGTGCCGTCGGCTCCGGGAAGACGACGAGATCCTCCTGTTTTTCGCCGGCCGCTGGCTCGAATTCGCCCTCTTCGGCGCCGGGTTTTTGCCCCGGACGGTCTCGCAGGTGCTGCCGGCACCGGGGGTCACGGATCGATGATGGCGTCTTTCAGGGCGTCGGCCGACCAAACGGGGAGGGGAAGGAATTTTCCCTGGTCCGGATCCCAGCGGCAGCGGTAGGAGGCATGGGTTGCCTGCTGGGCCCACATCTGTTGCCAGCCTTGCACAAAGTAAGGGCATTCATCGTTGAAGCAGACGTAAAAAAACTCGTTGGACCAGGTGGAAGCAACGGGTACACGCCACTTTTTCATCGCCTGGCCGCAGTGGGGACAGCGTGGAATCGGAGTGTCAGGCAACATCATTCTTCTCGCTTGAAAGTGAGTTCCAAAAGGAGACTGGATGCCCATGGAAAACCAGGCTCAAGCCATCGATCAGGATTTCTACCGCGCGCACCTGGAAAACGGCCAACTGGCCATGGCGCCTTTTTGCGCCTGCGGCAATGCGCTTAACGAAGACTATTTCTGCGACCGCTGCCAACGCAAATGCCGCTGCAACCTTGTGATCTGTCAGGACCAGGCCACGCTGGACCGGGTGCGGGAATATATTCACAAGGCGTCGCAGTTCTCCGGCTTCAGGGCCCGCCTGGCTTGATTTCCGCCGTCGCCGATTTGGCCGGGGTGATGCCGGCCGACACGGCAACGGCGGGTTCGTGATGATCCCCGGGCTAACCCAAATCACGCAGGTGTTCAATCGCCGCGTCGATCATTGGTTGGCCCCCGATGCGCTCGCTGGCGGCGATCAAGGCAGGCAACGCTTCGGGATTGTTGAATTTCCCAAGGGCATCGCCCGCCCAGTTGACCAGGTGAGGGCTCTCGTGGTCCAGCAGGTCCATCAGCAGGGCGTAGGCCTCCGCCCCTCCCAGGTTGCCGAGTACCGACACCATGCCCGTCTTGATCGGGTCGAACTGGCGATCGGCCGTCAACGCCTGCCGGATGAGGGGCACCACCGCCGTGCCGCGTTTTTCCAGGTAGTGGAGGCTGGCGCCGGAGGCGTAGGCGAAGCCGAACATGGAAATGTCCAGCAGCGCCCGGATCGATTCCTCGCCGGGAATCGCGGCCAGTACTTCGGGAACCAGCAGGCCGCTCCAGCCATACTTGACCGCCAGGGGCCGGATGTAGGCCACCATCGGCGGCCCGACCGCTTTCATGGCGTCCAGGGTTGACTGCAGGGCGGTGCGACGCAGCTCCAGCCCGTGGGACTGGGTCTGGGGAAATCTGTGGGTGTCGTCGGCGCTCTTCAGGGTTTCGACCAGGGCCGAGACGGTCGGATCCGGCGGGGCCGGTAAATCGGCGTGGTATTGGGCGGCCTTGAGCACCACCCAGTACTTTTGCAGCCATGTCAAAGGCGGGTAGTAGTAGGAGAGGGCCGGCTGGTCGATGTCGGCGTCACGATATCGACCGTGGACCACAAAGTAGGCCTTCTCCGCTTCGGCCGATGCCAGGCGCCGGCGGCAAATGGTGCCGGCTGCCTCGAAGTTGCCGGTGTACAGGTGCGCCGTGGCCACGATATCGTGGAGACGGTCCTCGTCGGGATATCGGCGGATCAGCTTTGACGCGGCGGCGATGGCTTCGTTGTAGCGCTCTGCACGGATCAGGGTGAAGGTCTTCTCGATGTTTTGCGCCAGGCGCTCCTGTTCTTGCCGGCGCTGCCTGGAGGGTTCATCCGGGTTTTGCGCGGCCTGGCGCTGCGCCTGGAGATCCGACGCCATGCAGCAGTGCTTGTATTTTTTCCCCGAGCCACAAGGGCAGGGGGCGTTGCGTCCCACGCGCCTGCCGGTTTGGCGCGCCGCCTCGGCCCGCTGCCGGGAGACCTCGGCCAGCATGGCGTTTCGAAGTCGTTCCAGGTGGTCCTTGCTCAGCCCCCATTTGCGGGCGATGGCATCCGCATCGCCGCCTTGAAGCAGTTCCAGGACAGGCTGCATTTCTTCTTCGGACAATGTTTCGATGCTTGACGGCGCTTCCAAGGGCATGAGCGGTATTCCTTCGTGGTTGCCGCGTTTTCGAGTCCGCGGCGTCTTTCGCGCCTGGGGCGAGGGGGCTTCTATATCTTTTCGTAAAACTCGATACAGGCACGGGCGAAGCCATTGTTGTAGGCTTGGAAATCAAACCCCTTGACGCCCAGGTGGCGGTTGAGAATTTCGGCCCGGTAGATGTCCCATCCCGTGGGAATGCTGCCGGCGCGGTAGACGGCGGCCAGTTCATCGTAGTCCGCTTCGAAGCGCGCGAAAGCTTTTCCTGCCCGGTAGCCCTCCTGAAACCAGTCGACCTGTTTTTCCGGATTCATTGTCATCCACGGGGCCGTGGCTTTCGCACCACGCCGCTGCTGAAATGTTTGGCAGCCGCACAGGCTCCCCATACCAGTGCGGCTGCCATTGGAGGACGCTGGTATGGCATTACCCAAGCGTCTTACTGCCCTTCAGCCCACCGCTTCGACCGGTCAGCAACACCCCCACTGGACATGAGCGGCGGTAAACGGCACTGGCTGGGACGGCGCCCGGAAGCTGTCCGGGCTCAGGATGTGGATGCCGTCCTTGTCGAATTTGAGCAAGCGGTAGGAATGGATTTGCTCTTGCGTTTCCACAATTTCGTCGCAGAGCTCCACCAGGTCCTGCACCGCGCCCGCATGTGTTTCCACAGTCGCCCGGACCTGCGACATGTTCGGTCGGTCGGGGTCTTTACGATAGCCGGCCAGGATGACTTCCGTCATCTCGTTGTCGTCCACTGGAACGGGAAACACCGCTACGTAGATCTCCGTTACCCGCGAAATTTTTGTCTTATGTCCGTCCGGGCTCATCGGTTTCGGCTCCTATCGGTTGGATGCGCGCATCCGGAATGCTCCCTTTCATCGGGGCATCCCCGGGCGCCGGGAGAGGGCACCCGGGGATTTCGGCCATCGTCCTACATGCCGACGACCTCCTTGATGTCCACCAGGTGAATGATGGGCCGGGTGAGCATGGTGAATTCGTCTTTTTCGGCGTCATAGACCGAGTTGACGAATACCTTGCCCCACTTGTCCTCGTCGAGCTTGCGGAAATCCGACCGGTAGTAGTAGCCGGGCCAGCGCGTCTCTTCGCGGTACAGCTTGTGGCGCGTGTGGGCCTCGGCGATCTGCACCCGGTGGACGTTTTCCCAGCAGCGCATCAACTCGTGGAGGTTGCGCGCAGCCAGCTTGTTCAGGTCCTCCTTGAGCAGCTTGAGCAGATCCAGGGCGATGTTGAGGGTGACGGCGCTGCACGTGTACTGGGAGCCCCAGCCGGCCACGTACTCGTCCATGATCTTGTTGAGACGGAAGATGGCGTGTTTGGGGGTGATATAGTAGGGGTTGACCTCTTCCACCGGCAGGTCGTACTTCTTGGTGGCCGTGCCCAGGGTGGTGTACTTGTGATGCTCTTCGTAGTGCTTCAGCGGCAGCAGGATGCGTTCCTTGAGCTTGTCCACCTCGGCCGCGTCGAACTCGGGCATTTCCGGGTTTTCCACGCAGAACTTCACCGCCGCCTTGCCGGCGATGCGGCCCTCGGTGAAAGAGCCCGAGGAGAACTTGTGGCTCGATACCCCCACCCCGTCGCCGGCGGCGAACAGCCCCTTGACGGTGGTCATGCGGTTGTAACCCCAGAAATAGACATCCTTGGATTCGGGAGTCTGCAGGTCTTCCGGGCCCGATGTCCAGGCGCCCGAGGCCCCGGAGTGCGAGCCGATGAAGTACGGTTCCGAAGGCATGATCTCCGAGGGGCCTTCCTCGGGGAAGACATCCTTGGAGGCCCAGAGCACCGCCTGGCTGATCGTCATGTCCAGGAAGTCCTCCCACGCCTCGGCCTCGAGTTTCTTGAGCTCCTTCTTGTAAGTCTTTTCGTCCGGGGCTTTTTCGGCCAGCTTGGCGATGGCCTTGTCGGTGTGGATGAAGATCGGCCCGTCGCCCTTCTGGTACATCTCGATCATCATCAGGTGGTTGCGCAGGCAGGTGGGAATCGGCTTGACCTTGCCGTAGGGCGGCCAGTTGTGCAGTTCGCCGCCTTCGGCCAACCCCTCGGCCATGTAGTTGAAACCGGTGGCCGAGGTGGCGCTCGCCTTGAAGAGCAGGAACCAGGCGCCCACCGGGCCATAGCCGTCCTTGAAGCGCCCGGGAATGAAGACCACTTCCTGGCTGGTCATCTCCGCGCCGGCGGTGGTGGTCAGGTAGGAGCTGGAGCCGGCGTTCCAGGGCGGGTACCAGGCCCGGCCGAGACCTTCGCCGGTGGAGCGGGGCCGGAAAACGTGCACCGCGCCGCCCGCGCTCACGATGCAGGCCTTGAACTTGAAGACGTAGATTTCCGGGTCGCGTACGCTGAAGCCGATGGCGCCGGCCACGCGCTTCTTGTCGTTCTTGTCCAGCAGCAGGCGGACCACGAAGACCCGCTCGATGATGTTGTCGATGCCCACGGCGTTCTTGGCGGCCTCGGCCACGATGGCCTTGTAGGATTCGCCGTTGATCATCAGCTGCCAGCGTCCCTCGTGGACGTAGTTGCCGTCGGGATCCTTCCAGATCGGCAGGCCGTAGCCTTCGAACATGTGCACCGTGCCGTTGACATGGCGGGAGATGTCCATCACCAGGTCGTCGCGGCAGAGCCCCATGAGGTCCTGGCGGACGTAGCTCAGGTAGTCGGGAGGGGTGTTGGTCCCCTGGTACTGGTTGATGGCCGACAGGCCCATCCCCACGGCGCCGCTGCGCTCCATGGCGGCCTTGTCCACCACGGTGACCTTGACGTTGTTCTGCTTGGCCCAGTGGGATGCTTCCACGGCGGCGCCGCAGCCGGCCATGCCCGGGCCGATGATCAACAGATCGGTGGTTACCTCAACGGTCTTGAATTCCTGCATCATCGATCACCCCCTTCAGTCCCCGAGTGTCCATAGTTTGTCGTCTTTCAAAGACGCCGGTTCCGTAAACAGCAGTTGATCGTTCAGGGTGCCCGGCCCGACGCCGAACCCGCCGTCCGGCTTGGCCGAGCCTTCCGGGGTGGTGCGGATGGGGAACTTGAAGCGTTTGATCGTGCCGCCCCTGAACTTGACGGTCCACATGATATCTTCCGTGCCGCGCATGGGCTGGACGCTGGCCCCCAGCGGGGTGAAATCGGCGTAACCGCGGACCTCGATCGCCTGGGTGGGGCAGATCTTGACGCAGTTGTAGCACTCCCAGCACATGTCCGGTTCGCTGTTGTAGGCTTTCATGCGATCGACATCGAGCACCATCAGGTCGTTGGGGCAGATGTACATGCAGGCCGTCTTGTCCCCGCCTTTGCAGCCATCACATTTCTCTTCAATGACAAAACTTGGCATCGTCCTCTCCTTTGTCGTAAGGTAATCTTGGCCAACGCGTTGGAAGAACCTGAACGAAAGAAATCATCACCTCCTTTTTCCGGTTAGTGGTCAGCGTTGAAAAAACAGGTGCTTCACGGTATCGGTTGCAAGGGAACTCATGGGGTCGAGGGAAGCGTGGGAACACACCACTTTGTCCAGAGACCCGGGGGTTCCCCCCTATGGGCCAGCAACAGGCATGCCAATGGTTCGGGGCGGGCTGGGTTAATTAAAAAAGTGAGTTATATTAATATGTAATCCGCAAGGCAGGCGGCGGCCTGACCGGAGGGCGGAAGTTGAAAAACATCAAAATGAGGATTTTTGACGACCGCCGAAGCCTCATTTTGAGTTGATCGATGGGTTGTTTCACCCCCCTGGCAACGGCAAGAGCGGACTTGACAGAACCGGCGATATCGAGGATCTTGAAAGACTCGAGGAGCCGAAAACCGATAAAAGGAAGGGGCCAATCGCGCCGACAACATCGCCACCATGATTCCGGGGTTTGAACGCATCGTCGAGGAGCGGATTCTCAGCGCCCAGCGCAAGGGCGCCTTCAATTGCCTGGAAGGCCGGGGGCGGCCTCTCGTCTTTGCCGACGACCGGCACATCCCCGAGGATTTGCGCCTGGCCTACAAGATTCTCAAGAACGCCGACTGCCTGCCCGCCGAGATCGAGCTCAAGAAGGAGATCGAGCGCACCGAGGACCTGCTGGCGGCCATGACCGACACCCGGGAGCGCTACCGGGCCATGCGCAAGATCAACTACCTGATCATGCGCCTCAACATGATGCGCAAGGGGTCCATCGCGCTGGACATGCCGCCGCACTACGAGCAGAAATTGTCCGCCCGCGTCGCCGGGAGGCGTTGCGGCGGGGATTGATTTTTCGCCCGCCACATCGGATGCCGTCGTGAATGATTCGCCCAGGGAAAAAGATGGCCTCGTCAAGAGCGTCCTGCTGGCTTACATGATTCTGGCCCTGCATGTGCTGCTGATCGCCGGCCTGGGCTTGCTGGTGCTGTTTTTCAGGGGCTTCGTGCAGTACATGCTCTGGATTTTTCTCGCCGGTGCGGCCCTGGTCGGTTATTCGGGCTACCGCTTCTGGCGGCGGATGAAAGCCGAGGGCAAGACCCTGGCCGAGATGCTCGGCAACCCGGCCTTCCGCGGGCGCTCGGTGGAGGTGAGCCTGCTGGGCGGCCTCGCCTCGATCAAGCTGGGCGCCCCGCGAGGGCGAGCCCGGCCGCTTGAAATCGACAACGATGAACGGGCGCCGGGGCAGCTCGAAGACCCGGAAACCGCCCGGATCCGTGAATTGGGCGAGCTGGCCCGGCTGCTGGAGCAGGATTTGATCACCCGCCTTGAATACGAAGAGGCCAAGCAGCGCCTGCTGCGCTGGAAAGGCTGAAGGATGAAAAAAAAGACGGTAGCGCTGCTCTCCGGCGGCGTTTCGCCCGAGCGCGAAGTGTCGCTCAGCAGCGGAGACCAGGTCGAAGCCGCCCTCGACAAGAACAGGTACACGGTGCGGCGCTTCGATCCGGCGTATGACCTGGGCCGGTTGGTGGCCGAGGCCGGCGCCATCGATGTCGCCCTGATCATCTTGCACGGCGCCTACGGCGAGGACGGCACGGTGCAGGGCCTGCTGGACCTGCTGGACATTCCCTACCAGGGCTCCGGCGTGCTCGGCAGCGCCGTGGCCATGAACAAGGTGCTGTCCAAGGAGCGCTACCGGCAGGCCGGCATCCCGGTGCCGGCCCACCGGGTGGCGCGCTGCGGCCAAACCGTCGCGACGGACCGATGGCTGGACCAACTCGGCTTGCCGGTGGTGGTCAAGCCGGCATCGTGCGGATCGAGCATCGGCATGCGCATCGTGCGCCGGGCGGCCGACCTGGCGCCGGCCCTGGAGGCCGCCTTCGCTCATGACCACACCGTGCTGGTGGAGGCCTACGTCCGGGGCCGGGAGATCACCGGCGCCGTGATCGGCAACGAGGCGCTGGAAGCCCTGCCGCTGATCGAGATCATTCCCTCCGCGGGCCACGATTTCTTCGACTACCGCGCCAAGTACGTGGCCGGCGAAACCAACGAGATCTGCCCGGCCCCGCTCGAGGCCGACGTGACGGCCGAGGCCCAGCGCCTGGCGCTCGCGGCCCACCGGGCCCTCTGCTGCGACGGCTACAGCCGCACCGACATGATCCTGGCCGAGGACGGCTTTTTCGTGCTGGAAACCAACACCATCCCGGGAATGACCCGCACCAGCCTGTTTCCCCAGGCGGCGGCCGCCGCCGGCATGCCCTTCGACCGGCTGCTGGACCGGCTCATCGAGCTGGGGATCGAGCGCCACCGCCTGCGCAAGCGCCACGGCGGCGAGCGGCAGGGGAAATGATTCGGCGGCAACCTCAATGAACGGATAGGGAGGCATTATGAAGGTTTTGGTCATCGGCAGCGGCGGCCGCGAGCACATCCTGGCCTGGAAGCTTTCCCGGAGCCCCCGGGTCTCCAAGGTTTTTTGCGCGCCGGGCAACGCCGGCATCGCCGCGGTGGCGACCTGCGTGCCGGTTGCCGCCGATCGCATCGACGAACTGGTGGCATTCGCCCGCGGCGAGCAGATCGGCCTGACGGTGGTGGGGCCCGAGGACCCCCTGTCCAAGGGCATCGTGGACGCCTTTGAAAAAGCGGGGCTGCGGATTTTCGGCGCCAGCCGGCGGGCTGCCGAAATCGAGGCGAGCAAGTCGTTTGCCAAGTACCTGATGAACAAGTACCGGATCCCCACCGCGGCCGGCGAAACCTTCACCAGCATCAAGAAGGCCCGGGCCTACGTGGAAGCCAAGGGGGCGCCCATCGTGGTCAAGGCGGACGGGTTGGCCGCCGGCAAGGGGGTGATGGTCTGCCGCACGGTGAAGGAGGCCCTGGCGGCCCTGGAGCGCATCATGGTGGACCGGGAGTTCGGCGATGCCGGCCGCAAGGTGGTCGTCGAGGCCTGCCTTGCCGGCGAGGAGGCCTCGTTTCTGGCCTTCACCGACGGCAAGACCGTTTTGCCGCTGCCCACCAGCCAGGATCACAAGCCGATCTACGACGACGACCAGGGGCCCAACACCGGGGGCATGGGGGCCTATTCACCGGCGCCGGTGGTGGACCGCTACCTGCACCGGCGGATCATGAACGAGATCATGATCCCCACCGTCAAGGCCATGGCCGCCGAGGGGCGGCCCTACAAGGGCGTGCTCTACGCCGGGTTGATGATCGACGGGGATACGCCCCGGGTCCTGGAATTCAACGGCCGCTTCGGCGACCCGGAGGCCCAGCCGCTGCTGATGCGGCTCAAGACGGACCTGGTGGAGATCATGGAGGCGGTCATCGACGAGCGCCTGGACCGGGTGCGCATCGAGACCGATCCGCGGGCCGCGGTCTGCGTGGTGATGGCCGCCGGCGGATACCCGGGCAAGTACGCCAGGGGGCTCCCCATCGAGGGGCTTGAGCGGGTGGCCCGGATGCGGGACGTGATGGTGTTTCACGCCGGTACGGCGCTCAAGGACGGCGCCGTGGTCACCAACGGCGGCCGGGTGCTGGGGGTGACCGCCCTGGGCGACACCGTCGAGGCGGCCATCGGGAAGGCCTACCGGGCGGCGGGCAGGATTTCCTGGAAAAACGTCCATTACCGCACCGATATCGGCCGCAAGGCCCTGGTGCGGCTCCAGACGCCGCCCAGGGTGGGCATCGTGATGGGCAGCGACTCGGACCTGCCCGTGATGGAAGAGGCGGCCGCGATGCTCAAGAAATTCGGTATTCCCTACCAAATGACCGTGGCCTCGGCCCATCGCAGCCCGGCCCGGGCCGCCGAGTTCGCCGCCACGGCCGCCGGCCGGGGGATGCAGGTGATCATTGCCGGCGCCGGGCACGCGGCCCACCTGGCCGGCGCCATGGCCGCCCAGAGCCACCTGCCGGTGATCGGGGTGCCCATCGATTCCTCGGCGCTTAAGGGGCTGGACGCCCTGCTGTCCACCGTCCAGATGCCGCCCGGCCTGCCGGTGGCCACCATGGCCCTGGGAAAAAGCGGCGCCCGCAACGCCGGGATCCTGGCGGCGCAGATCATCGCCCTGGGCGACGCCGCGGTGGCCGAGAAACTGGCGCGCTTTCGGGCCGAGATGACCGCCGGCGTCGAGGCCAGGGCCAAGGCGTTGCAGGCCGGCCTGTAACGGCGGGGAGGCAGGCGGATGCCCCGTATCGTGGCTGTTGATCCCGTCGCGCCCCGGGCCGGGCCGATCGCCGAAGCGGTGGAGGTGCTGCGCGGCGGCGGCCTGGTGGTTTACCCCACGCGCTGCCTCTACGGCCTGGGCTGCGATGCCACCAACCCCGCGGCGGTGGCCAAGGTCTTCGCCGCCAAGGGACGCCCGGCCGATCAGCCGATATCGGTGATCTGCAAGACAGCGGCGATGGTCGAAGGACTCGTCGAGGAGGTGACGCCGCCGGCCCGGAAAATCATGAACCGCTTTTGGCCCGGCGCGGTGACCATCGTGTTGAAAACCAACCACGTCCTGCCGCCGCTGCTCGGCGCGGGCACCGGCACCATCGCTGTGCGGCAAGCCGCCCACGCGGTGGCGGCGGCGATGGCCGCCCTGCTCGATCGCCCCGTCACGGCCACCAGCGCCAACCTGTCCGGAAGGGGCGGGTGCCATCGCGTGGGGGACCTGTCGCCGGCGCTCCTGTCCCACGTCGACCTGGTCCTGGACGCCGGCGAGCTGGATGCGGGCGTCGGTTCCACCGTGGTGGATGCCACCGGTACGCAGCCGGTAATTATCCGCGAGGGGCTTGTGGCGGCCGCAGAAATCATGGCCATCGCCCGCGGCGATTGACAACGCCGGCGCCTTTCGGCTATAAAGGCGCCGCCGACCGAAGCCGGAGTGGCGGAACTGGTAGACGCACGGGACTCAAAATCCCGCGGGGGCGACTCCGTGTGAGTTCGATTCTCACCTCCGGCACCAAGTAAAATCAAGGGGTTACGGTGAAAAACCGTAACCCCTTTTT
>DQXI01000140.1 GCA_011042305.1 Desulfobacteraceae bacterium | reverse complement strand
GCCACCCTTTCTCATGGTTTCAACCGGCTGAAGGGGGCAGAAGATGGGATCGCGACCCGGTGTTCACCCCAACTCGCCTTCCGGCGGGAGCAAGACGCCGGCGACAAAGATCCCGAACGGTTTTCTGCCATTTTTCTTTTCAGCCATCTAAAATTTCCCTTGGCTCGATGCGGCTCATCCTGAGTTTACGGTCGCATGGCATAACGCCCGTGGCAGGCCAGCACGTGGTTGCGCCAGACGTTCTGGAAGCGCTCCGCGTCCACCCTGGGCCGGCGCAGCATCTGCTGGCAAAGGGCCATCTGGGCCTCGGTGCTGGACGGGTGGTTGTGCAGGGTCAGGGCGTGGGCTGAAAAATCGCGCACCATGAAATCGAAGATCTGGTCCAGCACCGGGTCTTCCACCTGGTCGGCGAGGGCCTGCTCGATGATGAGCTGCCCGTAAACCACCAGGGTGAACAGTTCACCTAGGCTGAGGAGAAAATCGATGTCGCGCGCCTGGTGGTCGTCCGGGGGCGCCGTGGCCAGCATTTTCTTGAAAACCTTGATCTGCTCCTTGAACACCTCGGCATTGGGCACCGTGACACGGTCGTAGGCGAGGTGGTAGTCGTGGAACTGGATTTTCCCCAGACCCCGGGTGGGCCCCTGGTTGAAGAGAAAGGCGTCATGGCCCGGTGCCGTCTGGGGAGCGATGTCGTCGAACTGGCCGGGGTTGAAGAAGTAGTTGGCCATGAACTTGACCACCAGGGCCATGTTGACGTGCACCGTGCCTTCCAGCTTGGGCAGGGCCCGGATGTCCCGGGCGGCCATCTCGAAGTAGGTATCCTTTTCGAAGCCGCGGGCCGCGATGACGTCCCAGAGCAGGTTGATCACCGTTTCCCCCTCGCAGGTGACCTTCATCTTTACCAGGGGATTGTAGAGCAGGTAGCGGCGGTCGGCCGCCGAGGCGGCGCGCATGTAGTCGATGGCCCGCAGGGAAAAGAGGCGCATGGCCACCAGGCGGGTCCAGGCGTCGGTGAACAGGCGCTGGATATGGGGAAACTCGGTGACGAAACGTCCGTACAGGTTGCGCCGGGCCGCATGGTCGATGGCTTCGTAGAAGGCGTGGGTGCAGATGCCGATGGAGGCCCAGCCGAGGTTGAACTTGCCGACGTTCACCGTGTTCAGGGCGGCGTCCCAGGCGTCGCGGCCGGTGGACAGGATCTCGTCTTCGGTGACCGGGTAACCGTTCAGGGCGTACTCGGAGACATACATCTGCGAACTGACCAGGTTCTGCACGCAGGTGTAGTTGGGGTGGTCGGTGCGCACGGCGAAAAAGACGTACTCGTCGGTCTCGGAGTTCTTGCCGAAGGTGGACAGCAGCGCCGCGGCATTGCCGTTGCCGATGTAGTACTTGCCCCCGTCGGCGCGGTAGGCGCCGTCGCCCATGGGGGTGAGCATCATCTCGGAGCTGTACAGGTCGGCGCCGTGGGCCTTTTCCGAGAGCCCGAAGCCGAAGATCCCGCCCTGATCCAGCAGCTTGCCGGTGAGCTGTTTGATTTTCTCGTTGGGGCTCATCCAGATGGGGCCCAACCCAAGGATGGTCACCTGCCAGGCGTACCAGTAGGCGAGGCCGTAAAAACCGAGAATCTCGTTGAGCGCGCAGTTGCGGTAGGTGTCCCAGGCGGCGTCGGGGTTGCCCGGGGCGTAATCCGGCGGGGTCAGCAGGGTGGCAAAGAGTTTCTGCTGGCGCACGAATTCGATAAAGTCGGCGTACCAGCGGCGCTCGTGGTCGTCTTCCTTGATGCGGGTCAACCCCTTGTTCTCGAAAAAGTCGATGGTGGCCTGCATCAGTTGGCGGGAGGGGGCATCGAGACCGGGAAAAAATTCTTGCTCTGGGTGAAATAACATTGTTTTTCCTCTTTTATAATGGTTGGTTGGAGTTAATTTTGTCCGGCGGATGAAACCCACCTGTCCGATTCGTCGGATCGCTTCGAGGCAAAATCACGTTTCAACCACTCGGCCAGCCGTTCGAGTCCCTCATCGATGGAAACTTTCGGCGCATAGCCCAGGTCCCTGCGGGCGGCGGAAATGTCGAACCAGTGGCTGGTGGCCAGCTCGGCGGCCACGAAACGGGTCATGGGCGGCTCTCCCGCCAGGCGCAGAGCCCGGTAGAGCCGCTCGCACCATGCCCCGACCCGGCTTGCCGCTCCGGGCGAGATGGACCGTTTTACCGGCGGCTTGCCGCCGGCGGCCAGGATGCGGTCGATCATCTCCCACAGTGGAACCGGTTCGTCCTGGCTGATGAAATAGACCCGCCCGGAGAGCTCCGGCCGTTCGGCGAGCCGGTCCAGGGCCAGGATGTGGGCTTCGGCGGCGTTGTCGATGTAGATGGTATCGACCCGGTTGGCGCCGTCGCCGACACGCCGCAAGCGGCCGGCACGAGCCAGGATCCGCGGCACCAGGTGCGGGTCGCCGGGGCCCCAGATCAGGTGGGGCCGCAGGCAGACGGTGCGCAGGGACCCGTCGGCGGCGGCCCGCACTGCCTGCTCGGCCAGCGCCTTGGTCTCCGGATAGGGGGCGTGGAATTGATCCGGGTACGGAGTCGATTCATCCACCCCCTCCATGTCGCTGCCGGTGAAGACCACCGACGGCGAGCTGGTATGCACCAGCAGGCCCACCCGGTGCCGGCGGCAGGCGGCGATGACGTTTTGTGTTCCCCGGACGTTGGGGCCGTAATAGGTTTCGTAGGGGCCCCAGACGCCGGCCTTGGCCGCGGTGTGGATCACCGCGTCCATCCCGGCGCAGGCCTTCTCCACGACTGCCGCATCGGCGATATCCCCCTGCTGCTGTTCGACGCCGAGGGGCGGCAGGTCCGGGGAAAATCGCCGGGCCAGGGTCCGCACCCGGTCGCCCCGGGCGATGAGCCGGGCGGCAATGGCCCGGCCGAGAAACCCGCTGCCGCCGGTGACCAGCACCCGGCGGCGCTTGTCAGGTGGCGCCATTCCCATCGGTTCTCGCCAGTCCAGCGTTCATGGTGATCAATCCCAGCCGCAATCCCACAGTCATCCCTCGCGAGGCGGGGGATCTTTGCCGCAATCGATTCATTTGGCGCTTTCGTCCGTGTCCTCGTTGAGGGTCATTCTGTATTTTTTGGTAATTAAAATCTCGTCTGGAGCGATTTCCTCATTTTTCGGGAGCGCCGCCCGGCCTTCGGAAACAGTCTCCGTGTCTTCCGCTTGCGTCACCAGGTCCTGGGGGGTGTTCACCGCCTCTTGCGGGGGCGATACCCCGTCCTCTGTGGGGGGCGCTGTATCCCCAATGTGCTGTTGCTTGTGCCGGCCGAGCCGTCCGGCGGCCCAAACAGCGAGTTTTTCCCGGAATATTTTCGAATTGTGCCGGATGTCCACCGGAAACGCCTTGTGAAAGAGCACCGTCTGGATCAGTTGGGTGTGGGCGTGGGTGGCCGCCAGGTCGAGCAGTTCGGCCCGCAGGGCCTTGCGCGGCATGCGGCGGCCCTCCGGGCTCAGCTCGATGCAGATCACCGGCTGCTGTTGGCCCGCGGGGCCGACGCCCACCAGGGCGCTGCGGTAAACCCCCGGGTGGGCGTTGAAGATCGCCTCGCAAGGGATGGTGAACAGGGTCTCCTCGGCGGTGACCACCCGGTGGCTCTTGCGGCCGCAAAACCAGATCCGCCCTTTCTTGTCCCGCCAGCCCAGGTCTCCCATGCGGTGCCAGAACCCGTCGTCGTCGGCGATCTTGGCCAGGGCCGTTTCCACGTGACGCTCGTAGTAGGCGGCGGTGACTATGTCGCCCCGGACGGCGATTTCGCCGATCTCCCCGTCGCCGACCACCAGGCGTTCGCTCCAGCGGTTGATGGGCTCGTCTTCGATGCGGATGATTTCCACCGTGATGCCCTCCAGCGGTCGGCCCACGCAGATCCCGAAGCCCTGTTCGGTCAGGTGCCGGGTCTCGGTGAGGATTTCCCCGCTGTCGATGTTCAGCACAGGCATGGCCTCGGTGGCGCCGTAGGGGGTATGGATGCGGGCCGAGTCCGTGAGGATGCCGCTGAACTGTTCGATGTCGGCCGGGGGGACCGGCGCGCCGGCCGAGACCACCCGCTTGAGCGAGGGAAAGCGCACCTCGTGGGCGGCGGCAAAACCGCCCACCCGCTTGAGCAGGGCCGGGGAGGCGAACATGTTGGTGACCCCATGGTCCAGGATCGCCTCGATGATCTTGGTGGGATCGACCTTGGCCGGGCGGGTGGGGTCCATGTCCGGAATGACGGCGGTCATGCCCAGGGCCGGGTCGAAGAGGGCGAAGAGCGGAAAGGTGGGCAGGTCGATTTCGCCGGGCGCGATTTGAAAATGGTCGTGAATGCGGCGCACCTGGGCATCGAAGATGCCGTGGGTGTACACCACTCCCTTGGCCGGGCCGGTGCTGCCGGTGGTAAAGAGGATGGCGGCCGTCTCGTCCGGCGTGGTCGGCGCCAGGGGAAATGGGGCCCAGGGGCGACTGCGCAGTTGCTGCAGGGTGGGCCCTCCCCAGAACCAGCGTCGCCCCACGGTGACGGCGGTTTGGACCGTGGAAAAAAATTTGGGGTTGAGGGTGCGCAGCACATGGGCCGGAGGAATGCCGATGAAGGCCTCGGGGCCGGTTTCGGCAAAGCAGGCCATCATGCGCCGGAGGCCCATGCCCGGGTCCACCATCACCGGGACCGCTCCCGCCTTGAACAGGGCGAAAGCCAGGGCGAACAGCTCCAGGCTGGGGCGGACCATGACGATGGTGCGGGTGCCGTGGCCGATGCCGCTGCGCTCCAGGCCGAAGGCGATGCGGTCGGACTCCTGGTCGAGCTGGCGAAACGTCAGGTGGGCGTAGGCCACCCGGCCGGCCCGGTCGCGTCCCGCCGGGGCCACCACGGCCCGCTGGAAGGGGCGCTCTTCGGCCATCTGGCGCAGGCGACTGGCGATATTGAAAAATCGGTCGTCTTGCAAGGCGAGTCCCGTTGTTTTCCGCTTTTTTGATTTCGTATCGATAAACCCTCAGCCCATCCCGTCACCCACGCGATCAATCCGGCCGCGCCATTGGCCGGCGGCAGCATCCTCTCCTCGTCATTGCCGGTTTTCCGGCGCATCCACCGTCACCGGTTCATGACGGTCGAGAAAATCGGCGATCAGCCGCTGCACGGTTTGGGGCGCGTCTTCCAGCAGGTAATGACCGGCGCCGGGCAGCACGTGGGTTTCCGCCCGGGGGAAGCGCCGCCGCCACTCGGCCAGGTAGTCCAGGTCGAAGACGAAATCCCTGGCTCCCCAAATGATCGCCACGGGAAGGCCTTGCAGCCGGTGCAGGTTGTCGTCCACGCGTTTCACCTGGGCATAGCTCGGGTCTGCCGGCGCCAGGGGAATGTCCTGGACGAAGCGCAGCGTGGCCAAGCGATGGTGCGGCCGGTCGTAGGGCGCCAGCAGGCCCCGGCGCACCGCCGGCGCCAGTCGCCGGGCCGGCGCCATCCAGGCGGCGCCCCGGGCGAAGAGGTTCAACCCCAGCACCGCCGGTTCGGCCAAGGCCGGCAGGTTCCGCACCAGGCGCAGGCGCCAGGGGATCGGCTTGCCGTGCGGTGGCAGGAACCCCGAGGTGTTGAGCACGACCAGGCGGCCGATGCGCTCCGGATTTTCCAAGGCCCAGGCCAGGCCGATCATGCCCCCCCAGTCGTGAACGATGAGCGTCACCCGGCGGTTTAGCCCGAGATGGTCGCAAAGATGGGCAAGATCGTCAACCCGGTGCCGCAGTCGAAACCCGTAGCGGCCGGCCGAGGGCTTGGCCGAAAGCCCGCAGCCGATGTGATCCGGCACCACGCAGCGCCATCGACGGGAAAAGGCCGTTACCAGGCGGCGGAAGTAGAAAGACCAGGTGGGGTTGCCGTGGACCATGAGCAGCGGTTCGCCCCGGCCCTCGTCCAGGTAGTGGTAGGCCAGCCCGTCGCGGTCGAGAAAATTCGACCGGAAGGGGTAGAGAGGGCGCCAGTCATTCATGAGCCAGACCACTCCAGACCCATCAGGATGCAGTTGAGGCCGCTGCCGATGCCGAAAAAACCCACCCGGTGGCCCGGGACGAAGAACCCGCGCTCGGCGGCGATGGCGGCGGTGATGGGCAGGCTGACGGTGCCGATGTTGCCCAGGAAGGCGAAGGTGGAAAAATCGTCTTCCGGCGGAATGCCGATGGCCTGGAGGACCGCGGCCCGGTGGGCGGCGCCTACCTGGTGGCAGACGATCTTGTCCGGACGTCCTCCCGGCCAATCGATGGCGGCGACAAACTCCCGGTAGGTGTCCCTTCCCAGGGCGACGCCGTGCTCCAGGACCCCCGGCGCGTCGGTGTCCATGCGCATGGTGCCGTGGGCCGGGTTGTCCGTGTCGGTGCCCCAGCGGCACAGGCGGTGGTGGGCCACCGCGTTGCGCACCACCCCGCCGGCCAGCCGGTGGCCAGCCGGTCCCGTGCTGCCGTCGGTGAGCACTACGGCCACCGCACCGCTGCCGCCGGTCAAGGTGGCCACGCAGTGCTTGAAGTTTTCCATGGTCGGCGACTGGTTGAGCCGCTGGACGGTCAACTCGACGATGGATCGGGCCGTTTCGCAGGAGACCACCATGCCGGCGCGGATGCGGCCCAGCTCGATGGCGTCGGCGATTTGCACCATGCCGTTGAGTACGCCCAGGCAGGCGTTGGACACGTCGTAAACCTGGGCCTCCGGCCCGAGGCCCAGGTCGTCGGCCACGGCGCAGGCCGTGGCCGGCTCGATGTGGTCCCGGCACACCCCGGCGTAGACCAGCATGCCCACCTCGCCCGGATCGATGCCCGTGGCGGCCAGGGCCTTGCGCCCGGCCTTGGCGGCGCCGGCGTGCATGGGGTAGCCCGGATCCCACCAACGGCGTTCGGTGATGCCGGTGAGGGCTTCCAGTTGGCCGGGCTTGAGGTGCAAGACCCGGTAAAGGGGCGCCAAGGCCGCTTCCAGGTCCTCTGAGGCGATGACGTGGGGGGGCAGCTCGTAGCCGAAGCCGGCGATGCGCACCCGGTTGTAGGCGAGATATTGCGTCATGGCTGTTTGGTCGGCGCCGTCAAGCAGAGGCCGAAGTTTTCCAATGAATAGATCCGGCGGCCGTCAACGCTCAGCACGCCGTCAGCGCGCAAAAACGGATGGTCCGCATCGCCGCGCTGGCGAATCGCCGCCGCCACCTGCATCGTTTCGTCAGCGGGGGTCACCTGCCCCCGGTAGGTCCAGCGATGGGGAACCCCGCACAGCGGCTCCACGCGCCAGTCGGCGCCCGGCCAGCGCGCCAGGGCCGCAAAGCGCAGCAGCTGCAGCAGCGCCTCGATCCCCAGGGATCCCGGACAGACCGGGTCCTGGAAAAAATGGGCCGCAAAGAACCACTCGTGCGGATTCACGCGCTTGGCGCCCTGGATCCACCCCAGGCCGTCCGGGCCGCCGTTGGGCAGATACGCTTCGATGCGGTCGATCATGCGCAGGGCCCGGGCCGGCAGGCCGGACCCGGGAGTTGCCCCCGGGCCGTCCGGCGCCAGGGGCGCCAGGTCGGGCAGTTGTTGTGATTGGGCGCCGGCGAGGTCCGCTTTAGTGGGCGATGGTATCAAACTGTCACTGTCACGCAAGCCCACCTGGTTGGAAAGGGCGTGCTCGGTGAAGAAGCCGAAGGTCGACTCGCCGGTGTAGACCGGGCCGTGGCGGTCGCCGATCTCCATCTGAAAGCACTCGATGATCATGTCCCCGGCCCTGCTAACCCGGGTGAGCCGGGCGGTGGCCGTCAGGCGGCCCGTGTGGCGATCCGCTACCCGGTGCAGGGTGCCCCGGCCGTCCAGGTTGCGGAACTTGAGGGGCTGGTCGCTGCGGAGGGCCGATCCGCCGTAGGCGGCAAGAAATCCGCAGGCCTGGAGGGCGATTTCCAGCAGGACGCAAAAGGGCAGGACCCCGCCGCCGCGGTCGGCCCGAAAGTACCAGGCATCGGGAGGGATGTCGTACTCGGCCGTGGCCCAGGCCCCGGCCTCCAGGCGCCAGGGCCCCGGGCCGGCATCCACCACCCGGTCCAGGAACAGGTAGGGCGGACCGGGCAGCCGGGCGATGAAGCGCCCCTCGTCGAAGGGGCGGTAGGGCGCGCCGAAGGCTTCCGAAGGACGGCCCACCGAGAAAGCCAGGATCTGCGCGCCGGTGTAAAGGGGCAATGACGGCCGGCGGCGGTTTTCCCAGAAGGCCTCGATGGACTCCCGGGACAAGCCGTCCATGCGCAGGGAAAGGCCGCTGAACATGACGATGGGCTCGCCGTCGGCGAACATGAGGGCATCGGCTACGGCGTAGGGGAAGGGATCGTAGCCGATCTCCCGCAGGTCCACCCGGTAGGTGACCCGTTCGGTGTCCGGGGTTACCGGGCCGCGGCACTTGAGCACCGCCTCCACGCCGCACACCGGCTGGTAGGCGGTGTCGCCGTTTTCGGCGACCCACCCGAGGCGCTGCAAGAAGACCCGAAGGGTCTGCTCGCAGCATTGATACATCAGGGTGCCGGGCATCACCTTGTCGTCCACGAAGTGGCAGGTGAGAAACCACTCGTCGCCGGTGATGTCCGCCTCTGCTTCGATGGTGCCGATGCCGTAGCGTCCGCCGCGGGGGTCGAGGCGGCGTACCCGGTCGATGAGGTGCATGCGGCCGCCGGGCAGGCGCAGGTTTGGCGAAAGCGTAATGCCCCGGAAAGGAGCGCCGAAGGCGGCGTGCAGGTCGCCGCGGCGCAGGGCCTCCACCTGGACATCGGAAAGGGCGGTGGGCGCCATCGGCACCGGCGGGCGCCAGTTGTCGGGCAGCACTCCCGGCGCCGGCCGCTGCTCGGCCTCGGTGAGCACGATCCCGCCGCTGCGGCGCACCTCCTCGGGGGTGAAAAACCCGGCGCACCCGTCGCGCATGGAGATCAGCGGGGCGCCGGCGATGGTTCCCTCGAAGCGGAAGAAAAAGAGCCAGGTGTCCTGCCGGCGCACGAAGCGGTCGATGTGGATGGTGTAGCGGATGGTTTCTCCCGGCTCGGGCAGGTGACGGTGAAAGCGTACCCGGGCGTCCAGCAGGCGGTAGTGCCGGCTGCCGCGTACCTGGTGGTCGATGCCGAGGTAGCTGCAAAGGAACAGGTCGGCCTGGCCGGCTTCCACTGCGATGCACACCGGGGCGTGTCCGCCGTCCAGGTACCAGGCGTCCGGCAGGACGTCGTGCTCAGTGACGATTTTTCCCGATTGAAGAGACAGCATCTCCCCCTCGATGGAGACGATGCGGTCCACCAGCATCAACGGTTCGTCGGGCAGGCGGACCCGGGCGGCAAACCCGTCCACCTCGACAAAGGCCGGTCCCAGCACGTTGGCTGCCAGGCCCCGGGCGAACTCGAGGCACTGGACCCGGTCGAAGGCCGGCTTTTCCTTTTGTCCCTGCGATTCGGCCGCGGGTGCCGCAGGCGCGGCCGAACGTTCAACCGCCGATTCTCGTGCCGACAGGATTTGGGCTTGGAGGGCCACGGCCTGGGCGTACTGCCGGGTCAGCGAGGCGCTCAGGTCGAGATATGCCCGGTGCGCTTCGGCGGTGTCCGCGGCATTGGCGGCCAGCTGATCGATGCGGGCGGTGGTCGGCGTAGGGGTGCCCGTGCCTTGGTCCAGATGGGCGCCTGTTTCAACCGTCCCGGTTTCGGGGGCGAATTCGGCCGGCCCCGTCAGGCGCGGATCGAGGGGGGGGATTTCCAGGGGCCGCCCCACGGCAATGGCCACCGTTGCGCCAACCGTCAGCGGTGGATCGGGGGCCGGCCGGGGTGTCGGCGATACTTTTTCGGCCGCTGCCAGGGCCACGTGCAGGCAATGGCCGTCAGCGCTCCAGGCGCCGACGCCGCGGCGTTCCGGGGCGGTGCCGCGGTCGAGGTCCAGGGCTGCGCGAGTCATCTCCGCCAGTCCCGCAACGGCGCCGGTGCGGCCGATGCGATGGCACAAGGCGGCGTTTTCAGCGACGTCTGCCGGCAATTCTTCACAACCCGCCTCGGTTTGGGCCGCGGCGAGGGACCGATTCCAGATCTTCCGGCGAACGTTGTTGCCGGTTTTCCCAAAAGCCCCGCCGGCGGCCCCGAACCCCTCGATGACGGCGTAGATGCGGTCCCCGTCGCGTCGGGCGTCGTCCAGGCGTTTGAGCACCAAGGCCACGGCGCCTTCGCCGGGCGGCAGGTCGCCGGCAGCGGCCTTGGCGGCATCGATGGCCAGGTTGCGCGCGTCGCAGGTCAGGTCCACCGCCCCGGCGATCATCAGGTCGGTTTCTTTCTGCTGGAGAAAGCGCGCGGCGATTTCCACCGCCTGCAAGCCGCTGACGGCCTCGGCCGAAACCCCGAAACTCGGGCCGCCGCAGCCGAACTCCCGGGCCACGCGGCTGGCCACGATGCCCCCCAGGGCGCCCACGGTGCGGCTGGCGTTCAGGGGCGGCGTGAAATTTTCCCCGAGCCGCCCGAGCCAGGCATCCATCAGATCCGGGTGGGCCGCGGCGGCCGCCTGCATGGCCGGCGGCAGGGTTTTGGCGGGATCCCCATGGCGCAGCCACCAGCGGACGTGAAAATCGGTGGCCTCGGGATCGAACTCGATGCCGATGATCGCCCCCATGCGCTCGCGCAGCCCTCGCAGCGGCAGGCCGGCGTCCTGCAAGGCCTCGGCGGCGGCCAGCAGCATCAGCCCCTGCTGGGCCAGCAGGTCCGGGATCTCGGCGGGGGGAATGCGGAAGCGGTCGGTGGGAAAGGCGATTTCTTCCATCCAGGCCGCCTTGATCGGGCCCCGTCCCAGCAGGTCACCCATGTGTCGCAGATCCCGCCAGCGTCGGGGTAAAATCGGTCGGATGGCCGGCCTTTCGCTGCGGACCGCCTCGGCAAAGGCGGCCAGGTGGGGCAAATGGCCGATGCGGGCCCCCATGCCTACGATGGCCACCGGCGCCGGCGAGGCATCCCGGGGCCGGGAAGCGGCGCGACGACTCTCCGGCAGCGGGTCGCCGGTCCACTCTTCCAGCAGCAGGTGGGCGTTGATGCCCCCGAAACCGAAGGCGCTCACCGCGCCGCGGCGTTTCCGTCCACTTTCCGCTTCCCAGGGGGCTGCCTTGGTCTGAACCCGGAATGGCGCGTTTCGACCGAGGCGCGGGTCGGCCGGGTGATTGAAATTCAACGAAGGCGGCAGGGTCCGGTGCCCGAGGGCCAGGAGGGTCTTGATCAGACCGGCGGCCCCGGCGGCAGTGAGCAGGTGGCCGATGTTGGACTTGACCGAGCCGATGGCGCAGGGCCGGCGGCCGGCCGAATCCGGGGGGGCCAGGAGGAAGAGGCTGTCCATTTCCACCCGGTCGCCCACCGGCGTGCCGGCGCCGTGGCACTCGATGAGGTCCACCTCCGCCGGGGCCCATCCGGCCTGCCGATAGGCGTGCCGCATGGCACGGAGCTGCCCGGTGCTGTCCGGGGCCAGCAGGTTGCCGCGGGTGTCGTTGGAAAGGCCCACGGCCCGAATCACGGCCAGCACCCGGTCGCCGTGGGCCACGGCGTCGGCCAGTCGCTTGAGTACCACGATGCCGGCGCCTTCGCCTACCACCAAGCCGTCGGCATCGGCGTCGAAGGGCGCACAGCGGCCCGAGGGGGACAGGGCCCGCAACTGGCTGAAGCCCACCTGGGTGTAGAGGCAGTCCGGCCGGGAGACCCCGCCGGCCAGGACGGCGTCCAGGCGGCCAGCGGTCAGGGCGTCGCAGGCCAGTCGCACGGCGTACAGGGAGCTGGCGCAGGCGGCATCCAGGGTGAAGCTGCCGCCGCCAAGCCCCAGGGCGGCCGCCAACAGGGCCGCCGGCAGGGCGGTCACCCGGGCCGCACGTCCCAGGCGGTCGTCTGCGAGGGGTGAAACAGAAGAATGGAAGCATTCGGCTCCAACGGCCTCGATGAACAGGCGCCTGGCCAGGGTCGAGGCGCCGTCGGTGGGCAGGGCGATGGCCGCCAGGATCGTGCCGACTCGCTCCGGGGTCACCTTGTCCAGGCTTCCGCCGCTCACCGCCTCGCGGCCGGCGTGCAGGACGAGGTGGTAGAGAGGATCCAGATCGGCAAGGGCCTCGGCGGGGAGCCTGAACCCATGGGGATCGAAGGTGAAGTCGCGCACCAGGCCGCAGTAAGGGCTCAATGCCTTGTCTGGAACCGGGCCCGGCGCCACCATGGCCTGCGGCGGAGCGATCCAGCGGTCGGGCGCCACTTCGGCGATGGCGCTGCGGCCGGCGGCGATGTTCTGCCAGAACACCCCGGTATCAGGGGCGCCGGGGAAGACGCCGCCCACGGCAACCACGGCGATGTCCAGCGGTGCATTCATTTCAGGACACCAGGGAAGAGATCCAACCCAGGAAGCGGTCGAAAAGGTCTTCGCGGCGCGCGGTGGCGGAAAAAGACCCGGTATCGGGTGGAGGCGAAGAAGCGGGGGCAGGCGTCTCTGGCACTGGCTCTACCTGCTGTGGCGGGTGAGGGGAATCCGTGTTGGACGGTGGTTCGGCGGATAGCGGTTCCTCGAATTCTGGAGAAATGCAACACTCTGTTTCTGCTTGGAATAAATCCAAATTTGAAAGCAGTTGATTCAACAATACGGCCCGTGGCCCCGGGCGCAGATCCGGCAGGCGAAAGAGCAGGGCCAAGACCCGGTACCGGTAAGTGTCTCCCGGGCGCAGACAGATGGTAACCCGCTGCATCGTTTCGAGGCGGTCCTGGAGGATGTCCCGGCAGGGGATTGCCAGACCGGGGGGCGTTGGCATGTCGGCCAGGGCGGCGATCAGGTTGTCGATACAGGTGGCGATCATTGGCAAAGCCGTTTTATCCGGGTTGAAAGGATCAAGCGACTTGTTTATAACGGCAGGCGAGGGCGAGGTCAATCGGAATGAGCCGGGATGCATTCTGTCATCCACAGTGATTGCACAGGGCGATACAGTTGCTGATAAGTTTTTCGCAGAAATTTAGAAAACTTTAAATGAATTTAACCTCTTTCCAGATCCAGCAACACGACGCCCTGCAGATGGTGCGACGCCACCTGGAAAAGAACGGCGCGGCCGAACGCGACGCTCTTTGCGCGTGTATTGCCGACTATCTCGACTACCGACATCGGCTGGACCAATTCCTGGCGGACCATTTCCACCATCTGTGCAATGTTACCTGCTACCAGAGCGCCTTGAGCGCCTGTTGCGCCCGGGAGGCGATCATCACCTTCTTTGCCGAGGTGGTGATCAACGTGTTGGCATCCTCGCCAACGGAATTGGACCGCATGATGGCGCGACTGTCGCAGCCGCACGAGGGCTCCAGGTGCGTTTACCTGGGATCTGCCGGCTGCCTGTGGCGGGTGCGGCCCATCGTCTGCGCCCTGTTTCTCTGTGACCGGGCCGAGCGGGAAGTGCTGGCGCCCAAGCCGGAGTTGCAGCGAAGGTGGCAGTCGCTGCGTGATGAGGCCCGGCGCTTCCGGTGGCCGGACAGGCCGGTGCTCTTCGACGAGCTGGAGCAGCGTTTCATGGCGGCCGGCTGCCGCTCCCCCCTCATGTACATCAACACCAGCCCGGCGCTGCTCAACGTCAAGCGCCGAGCCGCCGCGGCCGCTGTAGGGAGACAGGCGCCGTGAAAACGGCCGCGCCCGTTTCCATCACCTTGTCCAACCGTTTGAAGCTGCGCGGCCTGCCGCCGGTCCTGCGCGACAGCCTGATCGCCCGCCTGGAGATGGAAAACCCCCAGTACGTCGAAGCGACCCGCCTGGGCCGGTGGACCCGGGGTATGCCCAAGGTGCTGCGCTATCATCAACGCCTGGGCGCTGATGGGTTGATCGTCCCCCGGGGGTTCATTCGCCAGGTGGTGGACATGTGCCGACAGCACGGCCTCGGTTTTCGCATCGAGGATCGCCGCCGGAACCTTCCCCCGGTGGATTTCGCCTTCCAGGGTGAACTCAAGCCGTTTCAGCAAAAGGCGGTGACCGACTGCCTGGCCAAGGATTTCGGCGTGCTCAGCGCGCCAACGGGATCGGGCAAGACCGTCATGGCCCTGGCCGTGATCGCGGCCAGGCGCCAGCCGGCCCTCATCGTGGTACACACCCGAGAGCTGCAGGACCAGTGGATCGAGCGTATCGGCCGCTTTCTCGGCCTGCCGCCCGAGCGCGTGGGCCGCATCGGCGGCGGGCGGGTGGCGCCGGCGGGCGAGATCACCGTTGCCATGGTCCAGACCCTCTACAAGCACCTGGACGCCGTGGTACCCACCGTGGGCTTTCTCGTGGTGGACGAATGCCACCGCTGCCCGAGCCGCACCTTCACCGAGGCGGTGACCGCCTTCGACTGCCGCTACATGCTGGGCCTGTCGGCCACCCCCTGGCGGCGCGACAAACTCTCCAGGCTGATCTTCTGGCATTTGGGCAACACGGCCCACGAGATCGAGCACCGGCGCCTGGTGGCCAGCGGGGACGTGCTCGACGCCGAGGTGATCATGCGCGAGACGGACTTCAAGCCGTATTTCGACCCGGTCACCGAGTACAGCCGCATGCTCTCGGAGCTTACCGCGGACGATTCCCGCAACCGCCTCATCGCCGCAGACGTGGCCCGGGAAGCGGCCGAGGCTTCCGGTACCATCCTGGTGCTCTCCGACCGCCGCCGCCACTGCGAGACGCTCCAGGGGTTGCTGCGCCTGGGCCACGGGATTGCCGCCGAGAAGCTCACCGGGGACATGCCGGCCGCCGAACGCCAGGCCTTGCTGGAACGGATCAACCGCGGCGAGGTGCGCGTGGTGGTGGCGACGGGCCAGCTGGTGGGTGAAGGCTTTGACTGCCGCGATCTTTCCAGCCTCTTTCTTGCCACCCCGATCCGCTTCAGCGGGCGGGTGATCCAGTATCTCGGAAGGGTGCTGCGCCCGGCGCCGGGCAAGCAGAAGGCCCGGGTGTTCGACTACCTGGACAGCCAGGTGGATGTCCTGGTGGCCGCGGCCCGGGCCCGTCAGCGCGTTTACGACCGGGGGGCGGCGTCACGCACCGTCGCCCGTGGCTGGTCGGCCCAGTCGCCCCTTCCCGATGATGGCTGACGGCCCCGGCGCTTCGAACCGTTCCGGGGCCTCCTGCTCCCGCCGGGAGGCGAGTTGAGCGGAACCACCGGGCCTGAATGACATCTTCTTACGAATATCTTGACCGCCCTCAGGCCGCCCGGGCCCTGAAGGCCGCCTCCAGGCCCGGGTCCATGGTGGTCTCGAAGCCGGAGAGCAGGGCCACCACCTGGCGCTGGGCGTCGAGGAACGTGATGTCGGCCTTGAGCCGGCGCGACGTGGCCGCCACTACCCGCATTTCGGCGGTAACCCCGTCGGCAGGAAACCGCCGGCAGTACTGCCGGTAGCTTTTGGCGCGGGTAGGCAGCGCCACCATGCCGAGCTGCACGTGGCTCCAGAGGATCGCCATCTGGAAGGCGGCGTCGAGGACCAACGGATCGGTGATCCAGTGGCGGCGCAGCGGCTGGCGGATCCATCGCTCCGGGTCGGGCGCCGGGGCCAGCCGGGCCACCATGCCCTGATCGCTGCATCCCTCGATGTGCCGGATGCCATGGAGGCGCTTGCCGTGAAATAGCACACGGCCGTAAGCTTCGCTGGGGCTGATGGGGAACGGTTTGAGGCCGGCCGGCGGCGGCGGTGGCGCCGGGGCGGCCGGGGGGGTGTCGGCCAGCAGGGCCCGGGCCCGGCTGTGCACCGGTCCGCTGCCGTTGTGGCCGTTGCCGTTGAACAGGGCCACGGGCACTTCGAAGAGCCCGTCGCGGCGCACCGAGGGGCCGTTCATCAGCTTGACCGGATGCGGCTTGCCGTCGAGCTTGATGCCGCTGAGCACCCGCAGGTCGTCCAGGCCCACCAGGGTCAGCCCCGGGTTGGCATGCAGGGCCGTGTGCCCGAGCCATTCAATCATTAACGCCAGGGGCACCACCGGACGGCCGCCCAGCACGTGGTCCGCCAGCACGGGAAACCGTTCCAGGTCTACTTCCTGGGCCAGGGCCAGCTCAAGGTTGTCTGGAACCGATAGCGCGGCGGTGTCGCAAGCCGTTGCTTTTGTTTCAAGGCTTCCGCCCACCACCATTTCCACCTCGGCGGCTTCGCGATCAGCCATGGCACGTACCATGGCCGCGGCGCCGGCTGCCGGATCCAGCAGAGACACCCCGCGGGCGGCAAAGTGCCGCTTGAGGCTCTCGTCCACCATGCCCCCGTCCCACGGCCCCCAGTTGATGGCCAGCACCCGGGTTTCGGGGCGCCGGCGGGCCAGGTCCACCGCGGCCTTGTTGAGCCACTCGTTGGCCATGGCGTAGTCGGCCTGGCCGATGTTGCCGAAGCGGGCAGCCACCGAGGAAAACACGACCACGTAGCGCAGTGGATCGTCGGCGGTCAGGGCCAACAGGTTCTCCCAGCCCCGTACCTTGGTATCGAAGACCGCGTCAAACTGCGCATCGGTCTTGTCCTCGATGCGCCGGTCGGCCAGGGTGCCGGCCCCGTGGATCACGGCCTGGATCGGTCCGTGGGCGGTGCGCACTTCATCAATGGCCCGGGCCACTTCTTCCCGCTGGCGCACGTCCACGGAGCGGTAGATCACGGTGGCGCCGGCCGCCTGCAAGCGCTCCAGGTTACGGCGCACCTCGGCCTCGGCGCTCAACTGCGCAGCCCGCTCGGCCAGTTGGCGCGGGCCGACCTTGCGGCCGGCAAACTCGGTTTCCAGCAGGGCTTGGCGGATCTCGGCCGGCGTGTCCAGGCCGTTCATCCACTCCGGCGCCGGACCGGGCAAGGGAGAACGGCCCAGGATCAGGTAGACCGGTTTCACCTCCCTGGCCAGGGCGAGGAGCGCCTCGGCGGTGATGCCGCGGGCCCCGCCGGTGGCCACCACCACCGCCCCCGGCGACAGGCGGAGCTGGCCTTCCGCGTAGGGCGCAGGGGTCATTTCCAGGCGATACCAGCCGTTGGGGGTCACGCCGATTTCCACCGGGTCTGCCGGGCCGGCGCTCAACAGGACTTTTGCCGCAGTTTCAGCGGCTGCCCCGGCATCGGTCCAGTCATCTCCCACGTCCAGCACCCGGCACACCACCCCCTCCAGCTCCAGGGCCGCGGTTTTCACCAATCCCGCCAGGGCGCCGCTGGAAGGTGCCGCCAGCGGCCCCTTGAGAAAACCGAAGGCCCCGTCCAGCCGGGTGACGGCGGCCAGCAGGGCCCCGCCGTGGCCGGCGGCCCGGGTCAGGTCGCCCGCCAGGCGCCGGGTGAGGGCGAAGGCCCGCTTCAAATAGCCATGATCCGCATCGCCGGGTTCGGCAACCATCACCAGCCCGGAGATCCGGGTCAGGTCACCGTCGCCGGCCAGGACGGTGTCGAGCTGCCGGGTGGACCGGTGCACGGCATTCAAGCCTGTTTCCTTCAAGCATTGCGCCAAAATCGGCCCCAGGTCGGCATCGCCGCCGGCCACCAGCACTTGGCCGTCGGGCGCCAGTTTCAATGAAGCGGTATCCTTCGGCGGGGTATAAGGCGCGGCCGCCACAAATCGCCGCGGGGCCAGCGTATCGAGCTGCGGCAAACCAGGGCCCTCGCTCGTCGGGGGAACCGCCGGGCCAGGGCAGGGCGCCGGGGCGGGCGTGCCCTGGAGCGAGGGCTGAACATCGGCCTGCGATCCGTCCAGGGCTGCGGCGATGTCGCCCAGGGTTTTAAGCTCGGCCATCTGTTCGGCGGAAACCGACCCGCGGCCGGGAAGTCGTTCCTCCAGGGCCGAGAGGATCTCCACCCGCTTGATGGAGTCGATGCCCAGGTCGGCCTCCAGGTCCATTTCGGCGCCGAGCATGTTTTCCGGGTAGCCGGTGAGCTCGGAGACCACGGTTACCAGGGTGGACAATACCTCACCG
>DQXI01000138.1 GCA_011042305.1 Desulfobacteraceae bacterium | reverse complement strand
TGGTGATGGTGATCAGTTACAGCGGCAACATCGCGCCGCCCCACTGACGGGCGGGACCGGCCGGTGGCGGGGCTGCCGGTCGCCGTCCAGCCCAAGTGGCTCAAGGTCACCGTTTTCCAGAAATCCCGCGGCGGCATCACCATCACCGCCGAGTCGGAAGCCGGGCAACCCACTAAAACACCAGATATTTTTTATCGACAAGATTGTCTTTGGCGACCGATTCACAACATGAGAACCGTCTGGTCAACGATGGTGAAAATGAGACGATATATCAGTCAAAAATCTATGTTCATCGGGACAAGGCGGCGGGAGGTGGGGCAGCCTCGGAATGAAAGAAAGGGGGCGCCGGAATGACGGAGGGACACCTCGGGATGACAGCCCGGAAGCAGACGTCGGTTATTCTATCAGGCCGGTCACGCCAATGGCCGGCGGCAGTGCTGGTTTTACGATCTTTTGCATTCTAACGACCTTTGCTTTGTCGCTGCGGCTCACCGCTCGATGCGAAAAATCAGGTCGCCGACCTGGGCCTCGGGACCGGAGGAAATTTCCAGGTCCAGGTAGCGGTTGAGGTTGTAGACGGCAACCACCCGGCCCACGCCGTTAAACAGTCCCACGGCGTAGCGCACCAGCAGGCGCGAGTTGATGCGCTTGCCCACGGTGAGCTGGGCGCCGTAGAGCCCGTTGTCAGTATCCAGCCCCAGTTCGTCGAAGCCGACGGTCTGCCCGATATCGCGGGCGATGTCGTCCGCCCGGGCCACCCCCAGCCCGGCCAGGGCGTTGAGCAGCAGGGTGGCGTCGGCGCCGCTGGCGCCTTCCGACAACCGCTTGCCGGTGAGCAGCAGGCTCAGGGCGTCGCTCTCGGACAAGGCCGGCACAGAGAACACCCGGCTGCGGGGATCGCCGAGGGTGCCCGTAAGCTCCAGTCCGGCCCGGTAGGAGCCCGCGCTGCGCGAGGCGCGCACATCTAGGCCCGGGTCGTCCAAGGGACCGTTGAAGGTGAGCCGGCCCCGGGTGATGCGCAGATCCTGCCCGTAGGCGGTGTAGCGGCCCTCCTTGATGTCCACCTCGCCAAAGGCGGCGATGGGGTCGCTCCCGTTGCCGCGCAGGCGGAGGCGACCGGCCAGGCCGGCGGAAAATCCCATGCCTTCCAGATGCACCTTTTTCCCGAGCACCACCTCGACATCGGTGCGCACCCGGTAGCCGGCGGCCGCCCGTTCCTCCCGTCCGGCCAGCACCAGGTCCGGCGATTCACGGACCACCCCTTCCGGCATCCTCTGCACCCACGCCTCCACCCGGGGCAGCACAACCCGCCCCCGGATCTCGGCCGCCGCCGGGTCCGCCTTGACGGTCAGGGTTGGGCTGGCGTCCACCACCAGCTCGGCGGTGCGCAACACCGGCATATCCTCGCCGTCGATGGACATTTCGATGCGCCACTCGGGCAGTCGGGCCAGCGACCCCTGGCCCGTGACCTGCAGCCGGCCGCCCTCGACCCCGTCCAGTTCGCCCTCGATTTTGAGCCGTTGGTTTTCGTCGATATCCAACCGCAGGCGCCCTTCCTGGTAGGCGACCCCGGTATCCGGCAGGCCGAGGGACACGTTGCCCACCGTGACCCGGCCTTGGAGCGCCGGCTGCGCCAGGGTGCCGGCCAACACGAAACGGGCCTCGCCTCTGCCGGTCAGGTCGGAAACAACGAGGATGAAGACCTTGCCCCAGGAGAGGTCGGGTATCTGCAGGTTGATCTCACCAGAAAGCGGCTGCTCGCCGTCGAGTTGGGCGGAAATCTCGCCGTCCAAAACCGCATCTCCGGACAGCCGGGCGCCGATCCGTGCCTGGAACCGCTGATCACGCAACGTCGCCAGAATCCGGGTGCGGCGGTAGTCGACGGCCAGCGGGCCCTCGGTCAATCCCCGCACGATGATCCGGTTGTCCGGCAGCCTCAGCTCGACCTCGCCCTCGACGGCAGCGCCGATGCGGGCGTCGGCGACAAGGGTCGCCTCGCCGGGCAGGCGCACGGTCTCCGGGAGCACGGGAGCGGCCAGGGCCAGGGGCAAACGGGCCTGCAGGGCGAGGTGCAAATCCTGGCCTTCCCGGCGAGAGGCCGACAGGCAGACCTGTCCGTCGACCGCCTCCGCCGGCCTGGATGACAGACAGGCCTCACCCAGCGACAGCTCCTTTTCAGACAGTACCAGGGCCGCCGGCCGGGCCAGCCGCCAATCGCCGGCCTGGGTTTCCAGCAGCTCCAGGCGGGTCAACCGCCCCTGCCAGCGGCGCTCGTGCAGGCCGCCTTGCAGCGCCAGTTCCAGGCGACCGTGATCGCTGCGGGCTGACAGGGCAAGCGCGTGTTCTTCAAGTCTTCCGGTTAGTTTCGCCGTGGCCGCTTCCACCTGCCGGCCGGATGCCACCAGGCGGTTCAAGTCGGCCTCCAACGCCAATCGGCCGCCGTCGGCAGCAGCGCGCAAGTCCATGGCCGCAAGGCGCAGGTCGCCGTAAACGAGATCACGCCCGGTAAGGGTGGCCTCCACCTGCGGGGCCGCCAAGGTGCCCCGCAGGCGTCCCCCGCCCTCCAGCCGGCCGGCCAGCGGGGCCCCCAGGACCGGGGCCAGCGGCAAGCGGGCGAGGTCCGGCAGGAACAACCGGTAGCGCAGGTCAAAGGGCGGGGTAACGGTGCCGGCGAGCTGTATGCGGCCCTCGCCCAGGGTCAGGTCCGCCGGCTGCAGGCGCACCGTATCGCCTTCCACCGAAAGCGAAACCCGCCCCGAAAGGAGTTGACCCGCCACTTCGCCGCGCAAGTTTTCAAGCTCGGCGGACAGAAACGCCCGCCCCCCGCGCCAGTAGCCCCGAGAAGAGAGATCCAGGCCGATCCGGCCGTCGAGGCCGCCGCTGTCGATGTCCAGTGTCTCCAGTTTAGACAGATCCACCTCGTCCAACGACAGCCGGGCCGACCATCCGATTTCCTCCCGGCCCAGTTGCAGATCGGCCTCCCCGGCCACCCGGGCCCCGAGGACGCGGCCGGCCAGATCGTGAATCTCGGCGCGGCCAAGATCGCCGGTCACATGCAGCCGCAGGTCCGTCAGGGCGATGCCCGCCACCTCGGCCTGGCCGTCCACCAGGCGGGTGTCGTGGTTCAGCTCGCCTGGCCGGTTCATCTGGCCGGAGCTGGTCAGCTCAAAGGAGACCGGACCGGTGGCCGCATCAAGCCAGGGCCCCGGCTGCAATCCTTTGGCGCAAATCCTCGCCTGCCAGTCCAGGCCCTCTTCCCATCCCACCTCGCCGTTCAGGGTCAGGGAACCATCCAGAAGCTCGGCGGTGAGCGCCTCGATCCGTGCCGCGGTGAGGCTGCTTTCCACGGCCAGCTTGACGGTGGCATCCGGCGTATCCTTTCCCTGCCAGCCGATCCGGCCGGTGGTGCGCAGCTTTTCCAGGTTCCCGTCGCCGGCCAGGGACCAGTCCAGTCGCCCGGCGTCAAGCGCCAGGTCGCCGACGACGCGAAGGTGCGCCGGGTGCGGCGCCTGCCAATCCAGGCTTGCCTCGGCGTCCAGGTTCAGCCTCGCCGGGGCCGACAGAGCCAGCTCGAGACGGGGGATCACGGCGCGCTGCCGGTCCACGTCCAGGGCGGCCTCCAGGAACGCCAGCCGGATGACGGCCGCCTCCGGCCCCGGTTGCACGGCCACACCACTCAGGCGCAGGGCATCGATCTGAACGGCCAGCGGCAGTTTCGTCCCCAGGGCCTCGATGTCCAGCGGCTTACCGGGCTCGGCAGCCGGCTGGCTTTCAGGAAGCCGCAATTTCACCCCCGCCGCCTCGACTCGGGGCAGGTGCAAGCGCATGGTCAGCAGGGCCGGCCAGGAAAAAACCAACTTGACCCGCTGCAGGGCGACGGCGGTGCCTGCGCCGTCCGCATAGCGAAGGTTTTCCAGGGTAATGCCCCGCCACAGGGTCCCCTCCACCTGCGCCACCGCCGCCCCGGGGACGGTCGCCAACGCCTTGTTGAGACTGTAGCGGGTGCCGCTCTCGGTGGCCAAAACCAGCACCAAAAGCGCTGCGAGGGCAACCAGCACCAGGGCGACGGCCCCCAGGCCCCAGCGCAGGATACGACCGGAGGCAATACGCACGGCAGCCATCAGAAATCCGCTCCAATGCCGATATGCAGCCGCACCGACGAGGACGCTGCGTCGAAGGGATGGGCCAGGTCCAGGCGCACCAGGCCGATGGGCGAACGCCAGCGGATCCCGGCCCCGGCGCCGGTCTTCAGGCGGAAATCGGTCAGATCGTCGAAAGCCTGGCCGCTGTCCACGAACACCGCCGCGAACCAGTCATCGCCGTAAACCGGATACATGGCTTCGGCGCTCAGAGCGCAGAGGTATCGGCCGCCCACCACCTGCCCCTCGTCGTTGATCGGCCCCAGGCTTTCATAGCCGTAGCCGCGCACCGAGTTGTCCCCGCCGGCGAAGAAACGCAGCGACTTGGGCACGCGCTCGAAGTCGTCGGCCCGTGTTGCCCCCAGCTCGGCCCGCCCTTGAAAGATGAAGCGCCGCCAGGAGCGGGACACCCCCCCGCGGGCCCGTCCCTGCACCAGCGAAGTCGCGCTGAAAAGCGGCTCGGCCGCCCCCCGCAAAATCAGGTCCAGCGAGTGGCCTTCCACGGGAAAGAGCGGATCGTCCAGCCTGCGCAGCCCCAGCTTGAGCCCGCCGAGCAGAAAGCTGTCGTCCTGGACCGGCGCGTCGCCGTAGCGGGTCCGTTCATAGAGGTATTCGGTGAAGACCGCCTGGGTCCAGCCGCCCCGCTCCCGGGCGTATTGCGCCCCCAGGGTGCCGGAATGGGTGACGATATCGTTGTTGTCCTCCCGGTCGGCCCGGGCGTAGAATTCCAGGCGGTCGGTGAAGGGCCGCTGCATGGGAATCGAATAGACGCTGTCCAGGGTCTGTCGACGCTGGGCCAGGCTGACCCCGGCTTTCCACTTGTGCCCGCTGCGGTTGACCCAGCGGCGCTCCACTTCGGCCCGGGTGCGCGGCCCGGTGTCGGTGCCGTAGCCCAGCCGGAATTCGTAGCCGGTGCGGGGGCGCTCTGCCAGCAGCACGTTCACCGGCACGGCGCCGTTTGCGCGGGCATCCAGGTCCGGACGCACCCGCACGTCGGCAAAGTAGCCGCTGGCGGAAAGGCTGCTGCCGATGGCGGCCAATCGATCGCTGGAATAGGGTTCGCCCGCCTGGACAGGGATCAGCCGCCTCAAAAAAGCGTCGTCCAATACATCCTGCTCGGTACGGATGGCGGCGAAACGGTAACGCGGCCCCGACGCCAGGGTCAGCTCGATGCGGGCGGTGTTGGCCGCCGGGTCCACCCACAGGTTGCGACGGGTGTAGCGGGCATCCAGGTAGCCGCGGGACCAAGCCCGGTTGATCAGGCCGTCGCGGGCGGCATCGTAGCTTCCCTGGTTGAGGGCGGCGCCGACCTTGAGGGGCCAGTTCTCCTTCCATCGCCGGGCCGCGGCATCCTTCTCAAAAGGGCCTTCGATAACGATATCCACCGCCTCGACGCGCACCACCGGACCGGGGTCTATGGTGAGCACCGGCCCGCGACAGTCGCCGTCCTGCTCAATGGCCGTGTCGATGACGGCGTTGAAATGGCCCAGGGCCCGCAGGGCCGCCTCGGCTTTTTCGCGCGCCTGGCGCAGATAGGCGCGCATGCGCACCGGCGGCGCATTGCAGCCGAAGCGCGGCTCGGGCACCATGGCCCGAACGTTGGCTTCGAGCTCTGGATGCCCGTCCAGCCCCTGGATGCCAAGGCGCGCCGGCGGCGTTTGGGCTTCGGTCGCCCATCCGGCCGGCGCCGCCATGCCGGCCAGGAGGATGGCGGCCAGCAGCAGGGGCCAGCGGGAAAGCCGCCGCCGCGGGCAGCGGTCGACACCGCCAAACCGTGGCCCGGTGGTCTCAGGCAAAGCGATCATTGACCCGCCGGTCCTCCTGCGCCTAAAGTGATGGGAAACGGCAACCGGAAAGCCACCGGCCGGGTGGCAACGGAGATCCCCATGAGAGTCCTGTTCTGGTATTGCGACACCTTCGGCTGGAACCCGGCCCTGAAGACCCTGGACGACGCGCCCGAGGCCGAACCCAGCACCCATGAAAAGGCCGTAGTGGCCTTTATCCACGTGGAGCCCAAGGACATCGACAACGGCGCGGTGGAAACCAAGCTGGTCAAAAACGCCAAGTGGCTAGCGCGCAAATGGGAAACTTCCCTTGTCATTTTGCACTCGTTCACCCACCTGGGGGAGGACAAGGCCGACGCGCCCCAGGCCAAGGCCCTCATCGACAGGGCGCAGCAGCGGCTGGAAAGCGCCGACTACCGCGCCGTCCAGACCCCCTACGGCTATTTCAACGACCTGACCATCCAGGCGCCGGGACACCCCCTGGCACGCATCTTCAAGGAATTCTGAGGTCAGTGCCGCCGGCCATTGTCGTGGCCGGGTTGATCCAGTGGGTGACAGCGGCTTGTGAAAGTTTCCGGCAAGCTATCAGGCCGGTTGCGCCTAGTCACGGACGAGGCGCCTTTCCGTAGGACTTGAACCGCTCCACCACCCGCCGCATCTCGTCATCGGGCAGGATCCGGGGCGTGCCCACGGCCTTGGCCTGGTAGTAGATCCGGGCCACCAGCTCGATCTCCTCGGCCACGGCGAAGGCCTTATCCAGGTCGGCGCCCACGGCGATCATTCCGTGGTTGGCCAGCAGCACGGCGTTGGCCGACCCGATGGCATCCACCACGCCGCGGGCCAGGGCCTCGGTGCCGTAGGTGGCGTAGGGCGCCAGGGGCACCTTGGGGCCGGCGAATCCCACCAGGTAATGCACCGCGGGGATTTCCCAGTGCAGGCAGGCCAGAGTGGTGGCATAGACCGAGTGGGTATGCACCACGGCGGCCACATCCGGCCGGTGGCGATAGAGGGCCAGGTGAAAGGGAAGCTCACTGGAAGGCGCCAGCGCCCCCTCCACCCGCCGGCCCTCCAGGTCCACCACGGCCACATTGCCGGCCGTCAGCCGGTCGTAGGCCACTGCCGAGGGAGACACGGCCACCAGCCCCCGGCGACGGTCGCACCAGCTCAGGTTACCGCCGGTGCCGGTGGTCAGCCCGGCGGCCAGCATGCGCTTTCCAAGGCGCGCCACGGCGCCACGTTTGGCTTTCAAGATCATTTTCGCCTTTCCCTTCCTGGCATTCGCCACTCCCCCCGCTTGTATTCCCAACCGCAGATTCCTGGCGTCCAGGATGACGCTCCCCGACCGTCCCTGGCCGATTTGACATCGGCCGCCCCCTTGCCTAATGATAAGCAGCCATATCGCCGGCTAAATGCCGCCCTGCAGAAGGAGGATACGCATGAACATCATTGTTTCCGGCTCGTTGGCCTACGACCGCATCATGGACTTTCCCGGCTTTTTCGCTGACCACATCCTGCCCGAAAAAATCCACAACATCAACGTCTGCTTCATGGTCAACGGCCTCCAGGAAAGATTCGGCGGCACCGCCGGCAACATCGCTTACAACCTGGCCCTGCTGGGAGCCTCTCCGCTCATCGTAGCCGCCGCCGGCAAGGATTTCGGCCGCTACCGCCAATGGCTCCTCGACCACCGCCTGCCCCTGGAGGGCATCCGCCAGGTGGACGACGAATTTACCGCCGGCGCCTATATCACCACCGACCGGGCCAACAACCAGATCACCGGTTTCAACCCCGGGGCCATGAACCGCAGTGCGCGCTATGATTTCACCGGCCTGGACCCCGCCGACACCCTGGGCATCATCGCCCCGGGAAACCTCGAGGACATGCGCACCTACAGCCGCCGCTTCAAGGAGATGGGCTTGCGCTACATCTTCGATCCCGGCCAGTCCATCCCCGCTCTCAGCGGCGAAGACCTGGTGGAAATGACCTCCGGTGCGGCGCTGCTGATCTCCAACGACTACGAGATGGAAATGATCAAACGCGCCACCGGTTTGGATCTGCCGCAGATCCTGCGGCATTGCCAGGCGGTGATCACCACCCTCGGGGAAAAGGGGTCGATTTTGCAGGGGCCCGACGGTGCCTTCCCCATTGAGGCCGCCGTCAACGACGGGGTGGTGGATCCCACCGGGGCCGGCGACGCCTACCGCGCCGGCGTGTTGATGGGCATGGTCGAGGGCCGCGACCTGGTCACCTGCGCCCGCATGGGATCGGTCTGCGCCAGTTTCGCCGTGAGCCATCACGGCACCCAGGAGCACCACTTCACCCCCCGGGACTTCTGGCAGCGGTTCGAAACCTGCTACGGCCGGCCGTCGGCGGCGGCGTGACGCCGCTTCGACAAAATCGCCAAAAATTGTTCCAGGGGTCGCTCCGAACGCCGGCGGGGAATCTGCAGTCGGGGCAAAGGCTGAAAGCGGTGGCACCGCACGCCGGGTGCTTGACTTGCCCGAAAAGAAGAATTAGGGTTTTGCCGAAGAATTTCCGAGGTGATCCATGCCGATTTTCGAATACGTTTGCCGAAACTGCCAGGCGACCTTTGAAACCCTGGTGCTGCCCGGTGACAACGAAGCACCTGACTGCCCCCAATGCGGCGGCAGGGACGTGGAAAAGTTGATGTCCGCCGGGGCGATCCGCCCCCACGGGATTCCCACCGGCAGCGGGGGCTGGAAGCTGCCCAAGTGCGCTTCGGCCGGAAGCGGCTGAGGGACCCGCTGAAAGCCGCCGGGCGGCGGTTTCAAACGATCGCGCCACCAAACAGACGAAATCCAGGACGATAGAGGAAACACGCCATGCCGATGTATGAATTCAAATGCGAATGCGGCGAGGTGACCGAAGCACTTGTACGGATGGGGACCGAAGAGACCAAGTGCCCCAAATGCGGCCGCAAGGCCAAAAAAATCCTTTCCAACTGCACCTTTTCCCTCAAGGGCGGCGGATGGTACGCCGACGGCTACGCTGCCAAGAAGAAATCCTGACCGCCTACCGCGCCGGGAGGTGAACCCCTATTTGATCCGCCGCACCGGCGGGTGATCAGCGCGCCAGCGTTCCAGTTCTGCGAGCACGTTCAGCAGGTCGCGGCACATGGGACGAAAGGTGCGCACGTGCCCCTCGCAGTCGGGATCCATACCGCGGCGAAAATAGACGAAAACCGTTCCGGCCCCGACACCGCAGAGGGTTTCCAGAAGTTGGACGATTTCGGCGGCAATGCGATGGTAGACGCCGATATCCACCGACTCGCACGCCACCTCGGCCGCCAGCACGCGCACCCGCCTTACCGTGTCCGGGTGCCGGGCGCAGGCCGCGGCGGAAAGTTCCAGGGCCGCGCGGTTACGTTGCCGCAGCGCCTCGATGTCGGGCTTGATCATCTCGTTCATCGCTTTCCTCGGCCGCCTCAATATTGGCGGCCAGCTCCCGCCGCTCGTCGCAGCCCAACGCTTCCCGGCCATCCACCTGCCCCCAGAAACGTTTCAGATCCATCGACAGCTGCGCTGCATCGTCCACCCATCGCACCGCCCAGTAGGCGGGCAGCAAGCGGCGGTAATCGGAACGGGCAAAGCGGGCATCCACCAGGGCCACCACCCCGCGGTCTTCAGCCGAGCGGATCACCCGCCCGGCGGCCTGGAGCACACGGTTGATCCCCGGATAGCGGTAGGCGAAATCGAACCCGCGCCCCTGTTGTTCTCCTTCGTAGTAGCAGCGGATCTGCTCGCGTTCGGGCCCGATGGCCGGCAACCCCACCCCCACAACAATGGCGCCGGTCAACCGGTCGCCCACCAGGTCAATGCCTTCCCCGAAAACCCCGCCCATCACGGCGAATCCCAGCCGCGCACCCTCCGGCGCCGCCGGCAGCCACTGCAGAAACGCCTCCCGCTCGGCCTCGGTCATGGCCGGGGTCTGGCAGCGGGTAGGAACCTGCGGCCAGCGGCGGACCAACGCCTCGTGCACCTGGGCCAGATAGGCATAGGAGGGAAAGAAGGCGAGGTAGTTGCCCGGCCGGGCCGCCACCACCGCCGCGATGCTTTCCGCCACCTGGTCGACGCTTTCGGCGCGGTCCCTGTAGAAGGTGGAAACGCGCCGGACCACGCGCACGGCCAAGTGGCGGCGGTCGAAGGGCGAGGGAAACTGGCACCGGGCCACCGTTTTGGGAAGCCCGAGCACTGCGGCGAAATAGTCCATCGGCGCCAGGGTGGCCGAAAAGAAGACGGCGCCGGCGCACGAGCCGATGGTTTCCGCCAGCCCCGGTGCCGGGTCGATGCAAAACAGGCGCACCGAGGCGCTCCGCCCCAGGCGCCGGCAGAACGTCGCGTAGCGCCGATTGTAGGCCTCGGCGACCTGAACGAAGGCGTGCACGCGGAAGTAGCATTCCATCAACGGCGTGCGCCACGGGGCCTCGGCCTGGCGGATCAGGGCCGTTTCGGCCAGCCGCAGCACCCATCTCAGGGCGCCTGCCACCTCCTCCGAAGGCCGCTCGGAGACCCCGGGACTGCCGTTTGACGGGGCGTTTTCCGCGGCGGCCGACAGGAGCCGGGCGGCCCGGCCCAGGGCACGGTAAAGGGCCGGCGCGGCCGTCTTCAAAGGCCGGCGTACAGCCTTGAGGTCATCGCTGGACAGCTCGGCCGAGTACATCTCCCGGGCCCGGTCCACCAGGTTGTGGGCCTCGTCCACGAGAATCAGGCTGCGGCCGGCGCCATCGTCTTCGAAAAACCGTTTCAGGCGCACCCGGGGATCGAAGACGTAGTTGTAGTCGCCGATGATGGCGTCGACCCATTCGGCCAGGGTCATGGCAAAATCGAATGGGCAGACCCGATGGGCCCGGGCCACGGCTTCCACCGCATCGCGGGTGAGGGCTTCGATGCCGAAGGCCGCCGCCAGGGCGTCGTTGAGCCGGTCGTAGTGCCCCCTGGCGAATTCACAGCGTGCGGCGCTGCATCCGGCCTCAGGGCAAAAGCAGATCTTGTCCTTGGCCGTAAGGCTGAGGGTCCGCAAGCGCAGGCCGGCGCGGCGCAGATGGGTCAAGGCATCCTGGGCCACCAGCCGGCCGGTGGTGCGGGCCGTGAGGTAGAACACCCGATCAATCAGCCCTTCGCCCATGGCCTTGACGGCCGGAAACCAGACCGCCATCGTTTTGCCGATCCCGGTGGGGGCCTGGGCCAGCAGCGGGCGACCGTCGCGCAAGGCCCGGTACACGGCCACCGCCATCTCCCGCTGGCCCGGCCGGTAGCGGGAAAAAGGAAACCCGAGGCCCCGGATGCTCTCGGTGCGCCGCGCGCGCCAGTCGATGATGGCTGCGGCCCACTCAAGGTAGCGCGCCACCACCGCATCGAAGAAGGATTTTAGCTCGTCTGCCGACAGCCGCCGTGGGATTTCGAGGATCTTGCCGCTGTCCAGGTGATAGCAGGTGAGCTGCACCGTTACCGCTTCCAGCTTCCGCTCTACGGCCAGCAGGTAGGCATAGATCCTGGCCTGGCCCCAGTGGACCGGATTGTCGGCTTCGGCATCCAGGGGCCGGGTGGTGGTCTTGATTTCCTCCACCACCAGCTCTTCCCCCCGGGGCCACACCCCGTCGATGCGGCCGCTGATGTGCAGCACGAAGCGCTCGGTTTCCACCCGACCGGCCACGGGCACTTCGGGCTGGTAGCCGGCCGGACGCGCCGCCTGGATGCGCCGGTGCCCGGCGATGCCCGCCTGGGCGCGCCGCGGGCTGAGAAAAGCGACCTGCAGGTCCCCGCTGCGCAGCACGTGCTCGGCCAGGGTTCGCACGCCGATGGAAAGTTCGGGTTTGGAGGCCACGGGCTGGTACCGGTTTAAAACCCCATCAAGAAGGGGCGCCGAAATACGGTTTGGGCGCCTTGAACACCGCCAGTGGCGTACCATAATGCCGGTGGAACGCCAGGGTCAAGTGCCGGCGGGAGCCTCCCGGGGACCGTCTCAGCGGAAATCCGCCCGCCTCGCCATCGCTGGCTTGACCGGAGGGGCGCCATGTTCACCGGGACGGGCCGGCGCAAAGACGAGCCGGCGACGGCGCCGACAGGAGCCCATCGGATCGCTCCCTTGACAGGATCCCGGGGACGAGGGGCCTGCACGCTTGTGCATATCCTTGCGGGATGTTATGAAACCGCCCCATGCCGTCTGCCAACGTCAAGATCTTCGCCACCCTCTTTTTGGCCCTCTTCACCGTGGTCACCGGGGTGGGCATTGTGGTGCCCCTGCTGCCGGTCTACGCCCACCACCTGGGGGCCAGCGGCTTTTACATCGGGCTGATCTTCAGCGCCTTCTCCCTCTCGCGCACCCTCCTGCTGCCGTACTTCGGGCGCTGGTCGGACCGCCGCGGCCGGCGGCCGTTCATCGTGATCGGGCTGGCGGCCTACGCGATGATCTCCCTAGGGTTCATGTTTGCCAACGACGTCAACACCCTGATCTTCATCCGTTTCGTCCAGGGCATGGCCTCGGCCATGATGATGCCCGTGATCCAGGCCTACGCCGGCGAGATCACCCCGGAGGGCCGCGAGGGCTTTTCCATGGGGCTGTTCAACATGGCGATGTTCTTCGGCTTGAGCCTCGGCCCGGTGCTGGGCGGCATCATCAACGACCGCTTCAGCCTCGATGCCGCCTTCGGCGCCATGGGAGCACTATCGCTGCTGAGCTTCGTCTTCTGCCTCATTCTGCTGCCGCCGACGCGCAAGGAGCCGGCGGCCCACCGCCGCAGCCTCCCGCCCGTGCCCTGGCGGATCCTCCTCAAGGATCGGGGCATCATCGGCCTGTCCCTGTTTCGCTGGTCCCATGCCGCCTCCATCGGCATCGTCTGGGGCTTTCTGCCCATTCTCGGAGACCGGGATTTCGGCCTTTCCAGTTCCACCATCGGCGTCCTGGTGATGCTTGGGATTTTGATCAGCGGCTTGATACACCTGCCCATGGGGATGGTGGCCGACCGCGTCAACAAACACCGCCAGATGGTCGCCGGCGGCAGCCTCTTTTGCCTGGGCATGCTGCTGTATTACGCCGCCGGCACCAAGGAGACGCTTTTTGTCGCCAGCGTGCTCATCGGCATCGGCGGCGGCATCGCCATGCCGGCCCTGATGGCTCTGGCCGTGCTCAAGGGAGGGCAGAACACCGCCATGGGATCGGTGATGAGCCTCATCACCATGGCCCACAGCCTCGGCATGCTCTGCGGCGCCACCCTGGCCGGGTTGATCATGGACTTTCTCAGCCTGCGCATCGCCTTTCCCGTGGGGGCCGGCCTGGTGGCCGCCGCCACCCTCTTCCTGTTGTTGGTTCCCGACCGGGAGCCGGCCCGCGCCCACGTCCCGTTGCCCCTGCCGCCGCTGGAGCCTTGACGGTCGGCGGAGGCCGCCTCTGGCAGGCCTTTTTCAGCGGTGCCAACGGACATCCGCCAAGCGGTTCTGACGCCGCCAGTAAAACCGATAAGGCCAAGCCGCCCGGCAACGCGCCGGCCGACTGGCCGACACCTGCTGAATCCATTCTTCGGTGGCCTGCCGGGCCTGGGCGAAGGCCTTTTGCGTGAGGGCGAAGCGCTCCCGGCCGGAGGCGGTCCGGGCGGCTTGCTGCCAGCCGGCCTCCAGCCGGTTGCGGTCTCTGCGATAAAGCCCGAGCCGGTGGGAGAAATCCTCCAATACGAGGCGGTGGAGCCGTTCATGGCGCCACCACAGGCTTTCGGCGTCACAGCGGGGCCCGGGTGTGCCAAGGTCCGGCGGCAACACATCGCCTTCCAGCCAGACCGGCTTGAAAAGGCCGGTGCAGGGAGCCGCAGTGCCGGTGACCCAGTATTGCTGCTGCTGCGGATGAAGGACGGCCACCAGTGATCCGGTGGTCTGGGCTGCGTGGCGGGTGAGGGGGTTGGCGGCGTGGGCGCAGATGCGGTCGAGGAGCAGATGGCCGTCGGGCCGGTATTCGCCCGGGCCGTGGTCCCGCAGCAGGGCCATGGCGGCCGCGGCGTCAAAGCGGCCCTGCTGGTGGTCCAGCAGCTCCAGGCTGCGGCCGCGGCGCCGACCGCCGGCGGCAAAGAAGGTCATAAAACGATCGGAAAAACAGCGCGCAAAATCGAAACTTTCGCTAGGCCGGCACCAGCCGCGGCGCCGGGCGGTGGCCACCAGCTGCGGGTGGGCGCGGTCGAAATCCGCCCCGATGGACAGGCGGTTGCTGATGGCGGCCCGCCGCGTCACCCGCCGGGCGGCCCACAGGGGGCCGGCGGTCTCCAGGACCCAGGCGCCGGCGGGGTCGGCGATGATGAAGCTGTTATGGTAGGCCAGGCGCCGGTCCCGGTAGCCGCATCGGCCCCCCTGGCCGTGGTCGTGGAGCAGGGCCGTGATGGTCTCCAAGGCCTGGTCGGCGGTGGCAGCGCGCTCCAGGGCCAGGCGCAGCAGGTCCATGCCGGTCAGCACCTTCTCCCGCACGGTCGGCATGCGGGTGAAGACCGCCTCGTTGCCGATAACCACGCCCCGCTCGTTGGCCCCCATTTCGGCCCCCCACATCCAGAAGGGCCGGCAGAGCAGCACCCCGAAGGTGTCGCGCGCCTGGTCGATTTCGATGTAGGTACAGCGCAACCGGGCGCCGGACGGATGCCGGGCCGGCGGATGGTACTCCAGGGCCTGGGCCTCGTTGGGTTCCCGGTCGCTGTTCTTGCCGAACACCACCGCCCCGCCGGTATGCGGCGGCAGCGCCACGAAGGTGTCGCACATACCCTGCCCCCTTTTGATCGTGCCTGTCTCGGCGCCGGCATCGGGGCGCCCCTTGTTTATTGCACCCGTTCAGTCCCCCTGGCACACGGCGGCCGACCCGCCGGTTTTTCGATGGACCTGCTGCGCCGGGTGACCACCGGATGGAAACCGGCAGCCGCACTGCCATGCTTGCGACCTCTGGCGGCAGCTTGACAGGCCGAAGCCAAACGGCAATTATGCGCCATTCGCTGAGCCTCCTCGTGACCTTTTTTCCTCCGGAGCCGCCATGCAGATCGATTCCGCCCATGTGGGCACCCGACTGTCCCCTTACCGCACCGCCGTCGACTGGCGCTGGATGACCAACTACGCCGCGGCCGTCGGCGATGCCAATCCTTGCTATTTCGACGACACCCGCAATGCGGGCCTCATCGCCCACCCGGTTTTCCCGGTGGCCGTGACCTGGCCGGTGACTCTGCACCTGGACCGCTATCTGGAGGGATCGGCATTCCCCGTGGAACTGATGGCCATGCAGGTGCACCACAGCGAGCACATTGCCCTTCACCATCCTATCCGGCCCGGCCAGCGCCTCACCGTGGCGGGCACCGTGGCCGCCATCCGGCCCCACCGCGCCGGCACCCGCGTGATTCTGCGCTACGAAGCATCGGACGAAGACGGCCAAGGGATCTTTACCGAACACATCGGCGGGCTGCTGCGGGGGGTTTCCTGCACCGACGAGGGCCGCGGCCTGGACGATTTGCCCCCCGATCCGCCGTCGGCGCCCGAGGGTGCGTCTCTGTGGGAGGCGCCGGTGACCGTGGATCCGCTGTTTTCCTACCGCTACGACGCCGGCAGCGGCATCGTTTTTCCCATCCACACCTCGCCGGCCTTCGCCCGCAGCGTGGGGCTGCCGGGCATTATCGTGCAGGGCACCGCCACCCTGGCCCTGGCCGTAAGCGAGCTGGTCAACCGGGAAGCCGACGGGGACCCGCAGCGCATCACGGCTCTGGCCTGCCGCTTTACCGGCATGGTGCGTCCGGGGACCACGATCCGGATCCTCCTGCAGCAGCGCAAAGAGGAAAATCTTTTCTTCGAGGTGCGCGACGAGCAGGATAAAAGAGTCCTGAGCAACGGCCATGCACGACTGAAGAGCTGATGATCTCGCCCATTGTCGTGCCGGGATTGAACTGCCTGCACGAAATCGGCAAGGCCGGTGCGCCCGGTCAACCTGTGTTCTCCGATCTTCGGAAACGGATCGGCCTCAGGATGCGTGAACGGCCCTTTGCCGATATTGTTTGCTTGGCATCGGTCCAGAAGTGGACTCGCAATCCCTCCGATCGGATCGTCGTCTTACAGGCCGCTGTCTGGTAACCGCCGTTACTCGCGCAGCTTGCGCCGCAGGATCTTGCCCACCGCGCTCTTGGGCAGCGAATCCATGAATTCCACCACTCGGGGCACCTTGAAAGTGGCCAGGTGCTGCTTGCAGTGGTCGATGATCGCCTGGGCGTCCACTTGACCCTTTGCTTCGGGCTTGAGGGCCACCACCGCCTTGACCGTCTCGCCGCGGTAGGGGTCCGGCACCCCGATCACCGCCACCTCGGCCACGTCCGGGTGCCGGTAGATCACGTTTTCCACTTCCACCGGTGCGATGTTGTACCCGGAGGCCACGATGAGATCCTTGATGCGGTCGACGAAGTAGACGAAGTCCTCGTCGTCCACGTAGCCGCGGTCGCCGGTGCGAAACCACCCGTCGGGCAGAAAGCAAGCCGCCGTCTCCTCGGGCTTGTTCAGGTAGCCCCGGGCCAGCTGCAAGCCCCGGTAGTAGATCTCGCCCTGCACGTTGCGCTCGGCCACCGCCCCTGCATCATCGACGATCTTGACCTCGGAGAAGACCGGGATGCCGATGGCGTCGGACTTTTCCTTGATGCCCGGAATGGAAATGACCCCGCCGCTGTTGGTTTCGGTCATGCCCCAGCCGTTGACCAGCCCCACCCCGGTGTGCTGCCGCCATTGCTCCTGCACGGCCACCGGCACCGGGGCCCCGCAGCCGATGGTCACCTTGAGGCTGGTGAGATCGGCCTGCCGGAGCAGCTCCGGCTTGGACATCAGGGCGATGAAAAGCGTGGGGGGCGCGAAAATCACGTTGACCCGGTAGACCTGGATAATGCGCAGCGCATCCTTGAGGTCGAACATGGGGATGGGGATCACCGTGCCGCCCTGGTAGAACGTCGGCAGCAGGTGGAGAAAGTAGCCGGCCGTGTGGAACATCGGCATGATGGAGAAGTTGACCTCGCGGTCGCCCCAGGCGCGGAAGGCGTGGGTGTGGGTCATTGAGTTGAACACCAGGTTGAAGTGGGTCTCGATGACCCCTTTGCTGCGGCCGGTGGTGCCGGCGGTGTAAAGGAGCAGGGCCGTGTCCGCCTTGGGGTCGCAGGCGGCGCTTTCTGCCAGGGGTTCGTACTTGTCCAGCGTCTCGAACAGGTCGAGGGTCCCGGGCACCGGCGCCTTGGGAATATCCCAGATGAATTTCACCGCGTCGGAGACCACCGGCTCGGCGGCGGCGAAATCCTTGATGTTGGTGACGATGACGTTTTTGACGGTCCCCTTCTCATGCAGCGGTTTGACCTTGTCGTAGAGCAGATCGAGCATGCAAATGTGGGCGGCGCCGGAATCCTCGATCTGGTAGGCCACTTCGTCGGCCTGGTACATGACGTTGATCGGCGTGTGGATGGCCCCGATACGGGCGGCCCCGTAGAAGGCGACGATGTGCTGCAGAGAATTGGGCAGCATGGTGGCCACCACCTCGCCCTGCTTGACGCCAAGATCCTTTAACAGCGCGGCATAGCGGCCGATCAGGACGTCGAGTTCGGCGTAGGTCACCGGCCGATCGAAAAAAATCACCGCCACATCTTCCGGGCAGCGCCGGACTGTCTCCCTGAACAACCCGTCGATGGACAGGTCCGGAATGGGCGGGTTGTCCTCGAAAAACCAGGAGGGATGGCTGATAACGTAGGCCTTCTCCGGCGGATACGTCCGCCCCTCCTCCAGCCAGGCCTCCGGATACCCGATCCGGCGGTAGCACTCGTACAGGGCGTCGTCGAAAAACGCCGCACCGACTTCTTTCCGCGGTTTCATCGGCTCCGTCATCCCTCCCCCTTTCTGTTCGGTTTGTCGTCTGTCCGGCCGGGCGGCGTCCGCCCTGGCCGGGCCGGATCTTTCCACCGCGCGCCGCCTGTGTCAGGCGGCCTCGTCGATATCGATCCGGTAGCGAACCGTGTAGGGCGCCAGCAGTTGCTTGATGCGATCGGCCACCGCCCCGCCGCCG
>DQXI01000005.1 GCA_011042305.1 Desulfobacteraceae bacterium | reverse complement strand
GTGCCCATCCCTAAACGGCCTTTTTGCCCCATCTTTGCGTTCTGTTCAAAAAATAACCGCAGGCCTTGAGCTTGAACAAGAATCCTCATTTCTGGAGGAACGCCGGCTCAGCCTTTCAACCTTGGCCCTAAAACGCCCAAACGCGAAACGCCAATGTCAGCGGAAATCAAAAAACCAAGGGGTGAAGCCCGCTACGGCCTGCGCCGGTCACCCATTCTCACGCGCCGCTGCCAGGGCCTGGGCGAGCCGTTCGCTGATTTGCCGGGTCAACTCCGCCACTTCGCGCAGGTGAGCCGCCACCCGGGGATGCCCCTGGCGGTCGGCCTGTGCCACCCACTGCTGGTAGTCGCCGAGGTGATCCTCGTTGTGCCGATGCCAATGCTCCAGGCGTTTGACCAGCTTGGCGGCAAAGGGCATGGCCGCCGGGGTATCGTCATGGGGATGACCGTGGCCATGGTCGTGCTCATGGTGGTGATGGGGGGCGTGCTCGTGGTGATGATGGTCATGGTGGGAATGGTCGTGATCGTGGGGGTCGTGCATCGTTTTCCTCCGGTGCGCCAAGGCCTGTCTCACCTTGGCCGGGTTTCGCAAACAGGTGCCGGCAATGAATCGGTGGTTGTCCGAATTCATGTAACGCGCTGCCGCCCCCCCTGTCAAACGCACCCCGGGCAATTCTTTGCAACCAATGGCGGCGGCCGGTCAGTCTCGGCCACAGCTTCGCGCGGGCTTTTCCTCGGCGCGAAAGCCACGAAAAAGTGGGCCGGATTTCGAAAGCGCCTCGCCCCTTGTCAAACCACCCCTCGAAGCGGAAACGCTTGCGGTCGCGCTTGACCACGAAGAGGCAGTGCCTGGCGCCCGCCGGTTTCCCGGCCGGCGAAAAAAATCAGTTGGCAGCGCCGAACACCTTCTGCAGCAGCTCGGTGGTGCGCTTGGCCGGGTTGGACCGGATGGCGGCCTCCTCTTCGGCCAGGTAGGTGAAGATGCCGGAGAGGGCACCGTCGACGACGTGCCCGGTGAGGTCGCTTTTCAGGTCGGGCACAAACGGCAGGCTCCGGTAGCGACCCATCGCCTGGTCGTAGGCCTGGACCGCGCCGGCCTCCGTCAAGCTTTCTTCCACCACCGGCCGCATTTCAGCCGCCAGCGGCGCGCTCATCTGGCCTTCGAAATAACGGGTGGCCGCGTCCGGGGGGCCCTTCCAGATGGCCTGGGCATCTTCGATGGTCATCTTCGAAATCGCGTCCACGAACAGGTCCCTGGCCCTGGGGACCGCGGCTTCGGCGGCCCGGTTGAGGCGCAACTCAAGGTCTTCGGTCAGTCCGCCCATGCCCACCCGCAACAGGGCCTCGTGAACCGTTTGCAGGCGTTCGGGCAGGGGAATGTGCACCCTGGGGTCCGCGTTGAAGCCGTCGGCGGTTCCCAGGCGGTCCACCACCCTCCCCGAGCCCACCCGCAGCGCCTCCTTGAGTCCCGCGACGATATCGCCGGACGCCAGGGACGTTTCCCCCGCCGTCTGCGTGCCGCTCGACTGCCCGGCGGCCTGCTTGAGCAGATCCCCGCCGCTTTTCAACCAGCCGGCCTTGGCCTCCTCGTCCGCCAAGCCGAAAAGCGCCGTCATTGCCAGTGTCAAAACCAAGACACCACCGCGGATCCGCAAGCGTATTTTCATGGCAGTTTTCCTCCAAAGGGTTTCGCTTGGATGTCTCGTCCGCTCATAGCGCACCCGGAACGCCAAAGCAATGACGACCCGCCAAGGTCAATGCCTGGCCGCCGATTCTTTCAGAAACTTTTTTCATGGGTGACGAGCCGCTGAAGAATGCCGCACGCTTACGAATCCGGAACCTGGAATCAGTAACGCGCCGCAGGCGCTTGCCGCAACGCTGAACAGACAGGGCCCGGTCATCTCAACGTCTTGCGAAAACGGCGGGAAGCCAGAAAGATAAAGCCCACCGCCAGGGCGCCCTGGGCGGCCGCGGCGGGCCAGAGGGTTGCCAGCCCCACCCCCTTGGTCACCACCCCGCGCAGGATGGTCAAATACCAGCGCATGGGATTGAGCCAGGTGGCGGCCTGCACCGGCAGAGGCATGTTGTGGATGGGGAACATGAAGCCGGAAAGCATCACGCAGGGCATGATGATCAGAAAGGCGGTGAGCAGGGCCTGCTGCTGGGTGCGGGCGCCGGCGCTGACCCACAGGGCCAGCCCGAGGTTGCCGGCCAGGTAGATCCCGGTGAGCAGGTAGAGCAGGACGAGGCTGCCGTGGATGCGCACCCCGAAGATGCCCACCGCGGCCGCCAGCATCGCCGTCATGGTCAGGTATCCGGTGATCATGTAGGGAATGGTCTTTCCCAGGATGAACTCGAAATTGGCGATTGGGGTGACCATCACCTGCTCGATGGTGCCGATCTCCTTTTCCCGCACGATTCCGATGCTGGTAAGCATGATGGAAAACACCAGCAACATCACAGCAATGAGCGCCGGCACGTAGTAGAGCGGGCTTTCCTGGTTGGGGTTGTACCAGGCCCGCACCGCCACGGTGACCGGCCCGCCGCAGGCACCCTGCCGGGCGCTGAAGCCGGCCACGATGGCCTCGGCGTAGCCCAGGACGATGGCGGTAGTGTTGCTGTCAGTGCCGTCGCAGACCACCTGGACCGCCGCGGGACGACCCGCGCTCAAATCTTCGCCGAACCCGGATGCAATGGCCAGCATGGCCTGCACCTGCCCGGCATCCAGCAACCGCCGTGCCTCGGCTTCGGTCTCAGGCGCCGCCACCATGCGAAAGTAGCCCCCGGCACCGAAGGCGTCCACCAGGGCCCGGGAGGCAACGCTGCGGTCCCGGTCGTAGAGCGCCGTGCGGATGCGGGTGACGTCGGTGGTCAGCGCGAAGGCCATGATGAGCATCTGCATCACCGGCATGCCGAAGACCACCAGGCGCATGCGCGGGTCGCGCAGCATCTGCAAGAACTCCTTCACCAGCATCGGTTTGAGCCGTCCCATCACTCCAGCCTCAGCTTTAAGCCGCCCCGGGCCAAGGCGATCATGGCCAGGGCGTAAACGAACAGCAGCAGGGCGTCCAGCCAGAGGATCTGGAGGCCGATGCCCTTCATGAAAATGCCGCGCATGATGGCGATGAGATACCGGGCCGGCACGATGTAAGTCAGGTACTGGAGGGCGGCCGGCATGTTCTCGATGGCAAAGACGAAGCCCGAAAGGATCAGGGTGGGCAAGAAACCGGCCGCCAGGGCGACCTGGTTGGCCAGGACCTGGGTCTTGAAACGGATGCTCAGGGTGAGGCCGAAGAAGAGGGCCCCGGTGAGAAACACCGCCGCCGTGGCGAAAAGCAGCCCCGGATGGCCCCGCAGCGGAACGTGGAAAAGCCAGCGGCTCAACCCCACGGCGATGGCCACGTCGGCCATGCCCACCACGAAATAGGGGGCCACCTTGCCGCAGATCAGCTCGCCGGCCCGGATGGGGGTACCGATGAGCTGCTCCATGGTGCCGGTTTCCCACTCCCGGGCCACGGTGACGCTGGTGAGCATGGCGGCGATGACCATCATCACGATGGCCACGATGCCGGGCAGCAGGGCGTTGGGGCTGCGCAGGGCCGGGTTGTACCAGGCCCTGGAGACCAGGGTCACCCCCGCAGGTTTGGTGTCCACGGTGAGCCGCCGATTGAAGATCAGCCCCAGGCTGCGGGCGTAGCGGGCCGCCAGGCGGGAGGTGTTGGCGTCGCTGCCGTCCACCATGGCCTCCACGGTCACCGGCCGGCCGGCGGCCACGCGTTCGGCGAAGTCGGCCGGGATCACCAGGGCCACCATGGCGCGGCCGGCGTCCAGGTCGGCCCGCAGCTGCCGTTCGCTTTGGCGCATGGCCTGCAACTCGAAGTAGGCCGATCCCTCGACCAGCGAGACGAAATTTCGGCTCTGCGGCGTGCGGGACTGGTCCCAGACCACGGTGGGCACGTTTTTCAAATCCAGCGTCAGGGCATAACCGAACAGCAGGATCAACAGCACCGGAATGGCCAGGGCCAGCAGGAGGCTGCGCCAGTCGCGGCGCAGGTGGATGGCCTCCTTGCGCGCCACGGCCGCGGCGCGCCGCAGGCTCCGGAAGGCCGCCGCATCAGCCATGGGCCGCCTCCTGCCCGCTTTCCCGGTCATGGGCCTCAATGAGGGCCACGAAGACATCCTCCATCCCCGGCGGCACGGTTTCGATGCGCTCGACCGCGATGCCTTCGGCCCTCAGCGCGCGCTCGATCGCCGGCGCCGCTGCCTCGTCATCGGCGGTCGCCACGTGCAGGCCGGCGCCGAAAAGGGAGGCCTCGCGCACTTCGGGCAAGGACGCCACCACCTTGCGAGCCGCCTGGGGCCGGTCGCAGCGCACATCCACGATCTGTCCGGAAATGCTTTGCGCCTTGAGCTCCGCCGGGGTGCCCAGGGCGATGAGCCGGCCGCGGTAGATCAGGGCCACCCGGTCACAGTACTCGGCCTCCTGCATGTAGTGAGTGGTGACGAAGACGGTCACCCCGCCTTTGGCCATGGCGTAAATCAGGTCCCAGAAGCGGCGCCGGCTCAAGGGGTCCACCCCGCTGGTAGGCTCGTCCAGGAAAAGGATCGGCGGCTGGTGCAGCACGGCGCAGGCCAGGGCCAGGCGCTGCTTCAGCCCGCCGCCGAGGATCCGGGTGAGACTGTGGCGCCGGTCCGTCAGGCCCGCGGTGGAAAGGGCCCAGTCGCGCCGCCGGGCGAGGCGTCGACCCCCGAGGCCGTAGATGCCGCCGTAAAAGTCGATGTTCTCGGTGACGGTGAGATCGTCGTAGAGGGAAAACTTCTGGCTCATGTACCCGATGTGGTGCTTGACGGCCTCGGCCTGGGTGGCCACGTCGAAGCCGGCCACCGCGGCCTGCCCGGCGGTGGGCCGCAGCAGGCCGCAGAGCATGCGGATGGTGGTGCTCTTGCCGGCCCCGTTGGGCCCGAGAAACCCGAACACCTCGCCGCCGGACACCTGGAAGCTGATCCGGTCCACGGCGGTGAAACGCTTGAAGCGCCGGGTCAGGTCCGAGACCACCACCGCCCTCTCCTGTTTGGGCACCTCCAGCGGCGCGAACGTTTCGCTTGCCCCAGGTGCCTCGGCCGCAGCGGGCCGCCCCAGGATGCTGACAAAAACATCCTCCAGGCTCGGCGCCGCTTCCCGCGGGGCATCGAAGTCGAGGCCGGCTTCGTTCAGGCGCGCCGTTATCCCGTCCGCGGCGGTCTCCGGGTCGTCTACCACCAGGTGCACCCGGTCGCCGAACAGGTCCACCCGGCCCCATTTTCCAGCCTCCTGCAAGACCTGCTGCACCCGCCGGGCCCGGTCGCTGCGCACCGCCAGGATCCTTCCGCGCATGCGGCCGCGGACCTCGGCAGCCGTGCCCTCGGCCATGATCCGCCCGGCGTCGATCATGCCGATGCGGGTGCAGCGCTCGGCCTCATCCAGGTAGGCGGTGGTGACCACGATGGCCACCTGCTGGTCGAGCAGGCGGTAGAGGATGTTCCAGAACTCGCGCCGGCTCACCGGGTCCACCCCGTTGGTGGGTTCATCCAAAAGCAGCACCCGGGGGGTGTGGATCAAGGCGCAGACGAGCTGGAGTTTCTGCTTCATGCCGCCGGAAAGATCGCCTGCCAGGCGGCGGCGAAAGGGTGTCATGCCCGAGAGGGCCAGCAGTTCGGCCACCGGCTCCAGCCGCTGCCGGCGCCCCATGCCGTAGAGGTCGGCGTAGAAGTCGATGTTCTCGTCCACCGTGAGGTCGGGATAGAGCCCGAAGCGCTGGCTCATGTAGGCCAGGTGGTCGCGCACCGCCGTGGCGTCGGCAGCCACGTCCACCCCGGCCACCCTTACCTGGCCCTCATCGGGGGGCATGATCCCGGCCAGGATGCGCAGGGCGGTGGTCTTGCCGGCGCCGTCCGGCCCCACCAAGCCGAAGATTTCGCCGTAGGCCACCGTCAGGTCGAGGCCGTCCAGGGCGGTGAGGTCACCGAAACGCCGGGTCAGGCCCCGGGCGTAAACGGCAGCTTGGTGGTCATCGGCGGGAATCAGGGGCTGAAGGTTTCCGGAAGGTTTCATAAAACCGTCTTCCCCGTCTTGAATCTGGAATTTTCCACCATACCATGAGTTCCCGCGCGGGTGGATGGGAGCTGCCGCATCCCGTCTCAGTCGTCCAGCACGATCTCCGCGTCGGCCGGCATTCCCGGCTTGAGCACACCGTCCGGGTTGGGCAGGTCCACCTTGACGCGGTACATCAGCCGAACCCGCTCCTCTTCAGTCTGGACGGTCTTGGGGGTAAACTCAGCCTCGCCGGCGATAAAGGACAAGGTCCCCTCCACCGGCCGGTCCGGGAAGGCATCCACGGTGACGCGGACCTTCTGGCCGAGGCGGATGCGTCCCAGGTCGACGCCGTTGACGTAACCTCGCAGCCAGGGGTGCGCCAGGTCGCCGATCACCACCACGGGGGTGCCGGGACCGAGAAACGCGCCCGGCTCGGCCGCCTTGTAGAGCACCACGGCATCCAGCGGGGACTGGAGTTCCATGTCGGCCAGTTGCTGGCGGGCGAGCTTGACCGCTTCCGCGGCCGCCAGGGCCCGGGCCTGGGCCGCGGCAATGGTCTCCTGGCGGGGGCCTTCGGTCACCAGGTCGAGCTGGGCCCGGGCGCTTTCCAGCCGCGCCCGGGCTTCGGCTTCGGCCCCGGCGGCGGTTTCCAGGCGGGTCCGATAGGCCTCGTAGTCCCGCCGGCTCACCCCGCCCTCTTTCACCAGCGCCGCGTAGCGCGCCTCGTCGGCCCGAGCCAGGGCCAGTTGGGCCGCTGCGGCGGACAGGGCGGCGCGGGCCCGCTGGGCCTCGGCCCGGGCCGCTTCGATCTGCTGGCGCCGGCTGCCGGCCAGCAGTTCTTCCAGTACCGCCTCGGCATAGTGGAAATCCGCTTCGGCCCGGGCCACCAGCCGCTCCTGGTCGCGGGTATCGAGACGGGCCACCACCTGGCCGCGGCGCACCGGGTCGCCTTCATCCACCAGGCGCGCTTGCAGGCGCCCGGCCGTCTTGAAGGAAAGGGGCACGTCGACGACTTCGATGTTGCCCGAAAAACGCACCAGGGCCGAGGCATCGTCGTTGCGGCGCACGACAAAAAAAACCGCCGCCGCCACCGCGGCCACGCCGGCCAAAACCAGGATGATTTTTCTTTTCCGACTCATTCGTCCCCTTCCGTTTCCACGGTTACCGACAGGCTGTCGACGCTCTTTTCGCCGCCGTCCGGAGGCGGCTCAGGGCGGCGGCGGAAGACCTGAAGCGGGTACGGGCGGCGCAATGCGACAAGCGGACGTTTCTTCTTTCCGGCCAAAGCGCGCTGACCGTCAGCGCGGCGCCTGGCGCACCCCGAAGGCGCGGCCGTAGCACGAGTTGATGCGCGCATCCCAGGTGGCGCAACCGTGATTGAAGGAAAAGGACCAGGCCGAGCGCGCGTCACGGGGTTCGGCCCAGACCCACCACCCGCTGGTTTGGAACACCGGCGCCATGTTCCGCTCTCCACGGCCGGGTTGATGCAGGCTTCTCAGCTCCTCGCGCGTCGGCATGCGCCAACCGCCGCCGGCCGCCCGGCAGGAGCCCACCCAGGCCACCGCCTGGTCAAAGTCCATGTCCCGGTCCGGCCCGACGACCCACTGCAACCCCGTGCGGGCGTCGGCGATCACCCCCTCGGGTAGAACGGTGTAGCGCTCGGACAGCACTTCGACCGGCGCCGGCTGGCCCGCCTTTTCCACCTTCGCCGGCGGTGGGGCAGCACAGGCGCCCAGGATCAGCACACCCGCCACGACACACAAACGCCACCAGTGGTTCCTCATGATTGTCCCTCCCTCTTCGATTCAGTTGCCCGTGCCGTCTCCTGCGCCGCCCCTTTCCAGCGGATTTCGTACAGGTCCCGGCGCCGGCTCTGGAGGTTGCGCACACTGCCCTGGCGACGCAGTTCCTTGAGCAGGTCCAGGTCCAGGTCGGTCACCAGGGTCATCTCGGTGTTGGGGGTGGCCTCGGCGGCGGTGGCATCGTGGGGAAAGGCGAAATCCGACGGGGTGAAAATCGCCGACTGGGAGTACTGGATATCCATGTTCTCCACCTTGGGCAGGTTGCCCACCGAGCCGGTAATGGCCACGTAGCACTCGTTCTCGATGGCCCGGGCCTGGGCGCAGCGGCGCACCCGCAGGTAGCCGTTCTTGGTGTCGGTCCAAAACGGCACCAGCAGAATCTGCATGCCTCGCTGCGCGAGGATGCGCGCCAGTTCGGGAAACTCCACGTCGTAGCACACCAGGATGCCCACCTTGCCCACGTCGGTGTCGAAGACCTTGAGGCCGTTGCCACCGCGCAACCCCCAGTAGGCCGCCTCGTCCGGGGTGATGTGCAGCTTGTACTGGCTGTCCCAGGTGCCGTCCCGCCGGCACAGGTAGGCCACGTTGTAGAGCCCCTGGTCCGTGTACTCGGGCAGGCTGCCGGCCACGATGTTGATGTTGTAGCTCACCGCCAGGTTGACGATCTCGTTGCGCAGCTGATCGGTGTAATCAGCGATGGCGCGCATGGCCGCCGGCGGGTCGTCCTGGTTCTGGTGAGCCAGCAGCGGCGCGTTGAACAGTTCGGGAAACAGCAGCAGGTCGGCGTTGTAGCCGGAGACGGCGTCCACGAAAAACTCCACCTGCTGCAGGACGTCGTCCAGGTCGGCGAAGCGGCGCATCTGCCACTGCACCGTGCCGATGCGCACGTTGGACTTGCGGCCCCAGACGATGCGCTTGCGGGGACGGTAGAAGATATTGCTCCACTCCAACAGGACGGCGTAGCGATGGCTTTTCTGGTCCTGGGGGTTGTAGTTTTCGATGGCCCGCTTGGGATGGAAATCGTTGGCCAGCTGAAAGGTGAGCACCCGGTCGATGATTTCCTTTCGCCGCACCTTCTCGATATACTCCTTGGGCGTCAGGGTGGCGGCGTGGGCGGCGTAGCCGGGAATGCGCCCGCCCACCAGGATCCCCTTGAGGTTGAGCTTTTCGCACAGCTCCTTGCGCGCGTCGTAGAGGCGCCGGCCCAGTCGCATGCCCCGGTATTCGGGGTGGACAAAGAGGTCGATGCCATAGAGGTAGTCGCCTTCCGGGTCATGGTTGGTAAACTCGCCGCTGGAGACGATGTCGTCGTAGCTGTGACGATCGCCGTGCTTGGCATAATCGATGACCAGGGTCAACGCCGCGGCCACCACCCGCCCCTTGTCGGCGATGCAGATCTGCCCCTCGGGAAAAATCTCCAGCAGCCGGTGGTACTCCTCCGCGCTCCAGGCGCCGCCCATGCCGCGGTAGACGCGGTCCATGATGGCACGGACGTCCGGGTAGTCCTCGGAGCGCAGGTTTCGGATCTCGAGCTTGTGGTCGGCATCAGCAGGGGGGTGCATGGAAATGGTGTCTCCGTTTTTTCAAATCGTCGTGCATCCGCCGGGAACGCGCGTGGTTATTTTGGGGATAACCGCGGCAGGCTTTCCACCGCCTCGCAGGTGCGCCGGTCCTCCGGGGCCCGTGACCCGGCCACGTTGAGAATCCGGATGCAATCGCAGGCATCCTTACGACAAGCCGGCACCAAAAGACAAGCCGCCGGAGCCGCCACCCGTCCTGGTGGCACCGGCGATGGCCGGTGGTAGAAGTGACGTATTGCCGCCCTTGACGGTAAAATGATACCAAGAAATGATCATCACCCCAACGGAGAAAATCATGCCCCAGGACTACGACGTCGCGATCGTCGGCTCCGGCACCGCCGGCCAGACGGCGGCCTACGACCTGATGGAAGGCGGCTTGAGGGTGGCGGTGGTGGAAGAGAGTGACCGGTTTCTCGACCTGGAGGATCTTTCCGAACGCATCGTGTTTGTCGGCGGCGGCTTCATTTCCTTCGAATTCGCCCGTTTCGCCGCTCGCCTGGGGCCCGGCACAGCGCCTACAAGATTCTCGTGAGCGTTGACCGGCGGCTCCTCGGCGCCCATTTTCTCTCCGACAACGCCGCGGGCCTGGCCAACACCATCAAGGATGCCATGCTTGCCGGTCTCACGGTGGACCAACCGCACCGGCAGGCAGAGCGTCATGACCCCGTATCCGAGCCGGGAACTGGCAGGCAACGGGTAAAAAGAGAGACTGCTTTTCAATCGGCTGCGATTATTTCGATCTCGACCCGACGGTTCTGGCTGCGTCCATAAAAGGTGTCGTCAGGGGCCACCGGGTTCGCCGGCCCCAGGCCGGTGGCCGTGATCCGATCGGCGCTGATTCCCTGCCCGATGAAGTAGCTTTTAATGGCATCCGCCCGGAGCTTGGAAACGTTTATATTGTAAGCCCTGTTTCCCAGGCCGTCCGTATATCCGGTGATGACCAGCCGGGTCCCGGGACGGCGCTTTATCATCTCTGCAAGTTGATCGAGCTTGCCGAACGCCTCGTCGCTGATCTGGTTGGAATTGTAGGGGAAACGAATCACCGTTTTTTCTGCCGGCAGGGCTTTGGCATGGGATGGAGCGGTTTCAGCGGGAGGGGCATCCGGCCGGGCAACCCCATCGGTGCCAGGGATTGCTTCTCCGGAACCCGTCGGCTTGGCGCCATCTTCAGGTGCGCTTTCCCGGGCGCTGGCAACTGGGACAGCCGGGTCCTGTTCCGCCTCGCGGAGGTCGGCCGGAGGCGTTGCGGGCGTTGCGTTGTTCGGCTGAACGGGCATGGTTTCAGAAAAAGTTGGAGATGACGCTTGCGCACCGGCGTTGCCTGTTTGATCCGGGGGCAAGACCTGTTGCGGATGAACGCGCTGCGGAGGCGCCTGGCCGACAACGAACCGGTCCGACCTTTGAGGACGGTAGAGATGGGCGGTTACCAGGACCATCAGGACAAAAACGCCAACAGCGGCCCCGGCCAGCAGGGCCGGGTGCCGGGACCTCGGTGACGGCGGGGGCGTTGGAGGGTTGGCCAACTCTCTTTGGGAATCATTATTTTCTTGAGTCGGCCGAGGCTTGTCAGATACTGAAGCCGGCGCCCCTTTTTTGATCACGGTATCCTGGTCCTGCTTCACCGCCGGGGCAAGCATGTAGGTCAATCTTTTCACGCATTGCTCGGTGATGACCTCGTCCACGCGATGCTTTTTCTGAACAAAAGCCATCGCCAAGGCCTGGTCGCAGATCAGGTTCATCAATCGCGGATTGCCCCGGGAATAGGCGGCGATCATCCGGATGGCTGGGGGAGTAAAAATATGATCTTCCGCGCCGGCCACTTTCAGGCGATGCCGGATCACGTCTTCAGTTTCGCTTGGATCCAGTGGGCCTAGTGTGTAAAAGGACGTGATTCTCTGCCGCAGGGCACGGTTGGAATTTTTGGCCAGTTTCTCCCTGAGCTCATTCTGCCCTACCAAGACAATATTAATCAGCTTTTTGTTCGGCAACTCGACGTTCGAAAGCAGACGAATTTCTTCCAGTAATTCGTCGCTGAGCCGCTGCGCCTCGTCAACGATGACCGCCACGTTCTTGCCATGCCGGTGCGCGCGGTGCAAAAACAGATGCAACTCGATGAGAAAATCGCCTTTGGTACGGAAATCACCTTTCAGCCCCAATTGAGAGGCCAGGAACTTGTAGAAATCCAACTGATTTAACCCTGGATCGCAAATTCTGGCCACCAGGGTGTTTTCGTCCAGTTCCTGCACCAGCTTGTTGATCACGGTGGTTTTACCCGTGCCCACATCGCCGATGAGCAAGATAAAGCCCCTTCGATTCAACACGCCAAAATGGAGGGTGGCCCAGGCTTTTCGATGGGCTTCACCGAGCCACATGAATCGCGGGTCCGGACTTGGGTCGAAGGGTTTTTCGTTGAGACGAAAATGTTCAAGATACGTCATAGAGCCGGCTTGCCCTTCTCAAAGGGTCGCAAGAGCGGACGCGACGCGGTTTGACTCGCCGTCGCATGCTATACCTTACCCCTCCCGGGCTGTCAAATTAACATCTTTAAGATTAGACACTTCCAGCGAGAGAGGTCCCCACCCTGGCGCGAAGTTCCACCTCGCTTTTACTTCGGTCTAAAACCTGTTTTGGACAAGAGCGGCCTCCCGGATTCATTTCACCGTCGTCGGCCGCCGCCACCGCGTGCTTCAACGGATCACCCGGTAGTTGAGCAGCACGAGATCCGCATCGAGCCGGCGGACCTCCAGCAGCTGCAGGGACAAATCCAGGGAGGTGTCGAAGAGGGAAAGGCCGCTGCCAAAGAGACGGGGCGAGATGGTGACGATGATTTCGTCGATGAGGTGTTCGGCGGCAAAGAGGCTGTTGATGCGCGCCCCTCCGGCGAGGATCGCCTCGGCGTGGCCTTCCGAGGCCAGCCTGGCCAGCAGTTGAGCGGGCGGGTCATCGGTAAAGACGAGATCCGGGGGGCGGCTGACCCGTTCGGCGTTGCGCGTCAGGATCACGTTTTTGCGTCCCGGCAGCGGCTGGCCGAGGGTGTCGAAGGTCCTGGAACCCATGATGACCACCCCTGCCTCCCGGGTGCGGGCGGCGAAGAAGCGCTTGTCCGCCGAGGCGGTCCAGTCGGGAAAATGGTCGCTGTCCCGGGCGATCTTGCCATCGACGGTTTGGGCCATCAACAATATCAACTTCATCCTTGCCTCCAGTGCCGTTTCCCCTGTCATCCCGGAACACGCCTCGGGCATCACTTGTCATTGCGCCTCGATTTTTATACAAAATACCCATGGGCTACGTGTTCGACTTCAACGACGCGCAAATGTGGCGCGCTTGGGTGGAACAGCCGGCCAACCAGGTGATGCGGGGACTGCAGTGCCAAGCGATGTTGGACCTGATCGATCCCAAGCGCCTCGATTCACTCCTGGCCATCGGCTGCGGCACCTGCCTGTGCCTGGAACCGCTGCTGGCCCGGGGCATTGACGTCACCGGCATCGATCCGTCGCCCTACATGCTCGACATCGCCCGCGAACGCTTCGGGCATCGCATCGAGCTGCACCGGGGGGTGGCCGAGGACCTTCCCTTTGACGACAACCAGTTCAACCATGCGGTGTTCTTCTTTTCCCTGGAGTACGTGGGCAACCCCGGCCAAGCCCTCGCCGAGGCGTTCCGCGTCGCCAAGGACCGGGTGTTCATCGGCGTCTGGAACCGTTTCAGCCCCCACCACCTGCGGCGCTGGACCGCCCGGCGGGCGGGCCCCTCGCTGTTCGACAACGCCCGCTTTTTCGACCTGTGGCAAATCCGACGTCTCGTGGGCGAGCGCATGGGCGAAGTCCCGCTTCAGTGGCGCAGCATCTGCCAATTTTCCACCAGACCGCAGGGCGCCGCCTTGTGGGCCGAGCGGCTTCGCCTGGTCCAGCACTGCCCGTTCGGTAATTTTTTGGGCGTGGCGGTGAGCCTGGCGCCCCGCTACCGTACCCGTCCCCTGGAGCTCACCTGCCCGGCCGGCCGATCGACCGTTGCCGGGGCGGGGCATTTTCTCTCCAGACGTACGCCGCGTGGCCGCGAGACCGCCGGCCAAGGAGACCGCCATGGAAGCCTCCCTGTATGAAAAACTGGGAGAAAACATCGTCCGGTGCCATCTCTGTCATCATCACTGCCGCATAAAGGAAGGGCAGCGAGGCCTCTGCCAGGTGCGCCAAAACCGCCATGGCGTGCTGGAAACCCTCGTCTATGGCCGGCTCATCGCCCGGCACGTGGATCCCATCGAAAAGAAACCGCTCTTTCACGTCCTGCCGGGAACCCGCAGCTACTCCATCGCCACGGTGGGCTGCAACTTCCGCTGCGCCTTCTGCCAGAACGCCGACATTGCCCAGCTCCCCGCCGACCATGACGGCATGATCGTCGGTACCCCGGCGACCCCGGAAGAGGTCGTCGCCGACGCCCTGGCCCGGGAATGCCGCACCGTCGCCTACACCTACACCGAACCGACCGTCTTTTTCGAATTCGTCCGGGACACGGCGCGCCTGGCGGCGGCCGAAGGGCTGCGCAACGTCCTTGTCACCAACGGCTACATGACGCTGGAAGCCCTGCAGGCCATCGGATCCGACCTGCACGCGGCCAACGTGGACCTGAAGTCCTTTTCCGACGACTTCTACCGGACCTACTGCGGCGCCCGCCTCGAGGGGGTCACCGAAACCCTGGTCAACATGCGGCGGCTGGGGATCTTCGTGGAGGTGACCACCCTGGTGATCCCCGGTCTCAACGACGACCCGGACGAGCTGCGCGCCCTGGCCGAGTTCATCGTCTCCAGCCTCGGCGACCAGACGCCGTGGCACGTGAGCCGGTTCCATCCCACCTACCGGCTCCTGGATCGACCGGCCACCCCCCTGGCCACCCTCACCCGGGCCCGCGCCATCGGCCTGCAGGCCGGGCTCAAGCACGTCTATGTCGGCAACACCCCCGGCCTGGACGGCGAGAACACCGTCTGTCCCGGCTGCGGCCAGGTCTTGATCCGGCGCCGGGGATTTTCCCTCGGCCCCATTCGCTTGCAAAACGGCGCCTGCCCCGATTGCGGCGCGCCGGTGGCCGGCATCTGGCAGTAGAAGGTTATCGGTTATCAGTGCCAACTCGTCAACCACAGCCACAACGCGCCGCAGCGCAAGTCAGCGTCATCCTGCCCACCTACAACCGGGCCGGCTGGCTGGCCGAGGCGGTGGACTCGGTGCTCGGCCAGGAGTACGCTGCCTTCGAGCTCATCGTGGTGGACGACGGCTCCAGTGACGAGACGCCCCAGGTGCTGGCCGCCTACGGAGACCGCCTTCGGGTCTTGCGCCTGGAAAACGGGGGGGTATCCCGGGCCCGCAACCGGGGGGTGGCCGTCAGCCGCGGCGAGCTGCTGGCCTTCCTGGACTCCGACGACCTGTGGCAACCCGGCAAACTCGCCGCCCAGGTGGCTTTCATGGAGGCCCACCCGGAAATCGCCATCTGTCAGACCGAAGAAATCTGGATCCGCAACGGCCGCCGGGTCAACCCGCGCCGGCGGCACCGCAAGAGTGACGGGATGTTCTTTGAACGCAGCCTGGAGCTGTGCCTGGTAAGCCCCTCGGCGGTGATGATGCGCCGCAGCTTGTTCGAGGCTTTCGGCGGTTTCGACGAGACGCTGCCCGCCTGCGAGGATTACGACCTGTGGCTGCGCATCGGTTGCCGGCACCCGGTGGGACTCATCGACGCCCCCCTGGTGGTCAAGCGCGGGGGCCACGCCGACCAACTGTCCCGTATGCCCGGCCTGGACCGCTACCGGATTCGCGCCATCGCCAAGCTTCTCGCCGCCGGCGTGCTCGATCCCGGCCAGCAGGCCGCCGCCGTGGCGGTCCTGCGCGCCAAGTGTCACATCTATGCCGCCGGTTGCCGCAAGCGCGGGCGCCGGCAGGAGGCTCGTTTCTACGAGGCTCTGGCCGCCAATCCGTTTTAATCATGCCGGCCGCGTCGCCGCCGGAGGGATGGTCCGCGTTCCCATTTCCTCTTCTGTCACTCTTCCCTCCTCACTGACCTCGCCCAACACGCCAATGCCGCAATATCCGCCGGCGTGGTACGGCAGCAGCCGCCGATGATGCGTGCCCCGGCCGCATACCAGTCGGGAGCGGCGTCGGCAAAGGCGGTACGCCTGGATCCGTTGCGCCAGGTACGCGCCTCGGGATCGTAACTTTCCCCCGAGTTGGGATAAACGACGATCGGCTTGGCGGTGGCGCTGCGCACGGCCCGGATCAGGTCCGGCACGAAAACCGGCGCCGTGCAATTGACCCCCACCGCCGCTACCTGCGGATGCCCGTCCAGCAAGGCAGCGCAATCCGCCAAAGGCTCGCCATGGCACACGTGGGCGCCATCCCTGGCACTGAAGCTGAACCATGCCCAGGTGCCGGGAAATTCGTCCAAGAGCCGGGCCAGGGCCCTGGCCTCGGCCAGGCAGGGCAGCGTCTCACAGGCCAGCAGGTCGGCCCCGGCCGCCACGAGGGCCGCCATGCGGGGCCGATGAAAATCCACCAGTTCGTCTTCGCTCAAATCGTAGTCACCCCGGTACTCGGACCCGTCGGCCAGGTAAGCGCCGTAGGGCCCCACCGAACCGGCCACCAGGGGTCGAGAACGGCCGACCCGGTTGGCCGGCTGCCGCCAAAACGCATCGCGGACCTCGACGGCCAGGGTCACGGACCGGCCGATGAGCGCCAGGGCATCTTCGGCATTGAGCCCACGGCGCATCAGGCCGGGCAGCGATGCCTGGTAACTGGCGGTGATGGCCACGTCGGCACCGGCGGCAAAGTAGTCGGCGTGCACCGCGGCGATGCGCTCGGGAGCCTCCAGCAGCACCTTGGCCGACCAGAGGGGATCGTCGAGGTTACAGCCCCTGGCCTCCAACTCGGTGGCCAGGGCCCCGTCGAGGATCACCACCGGCTGCCCGGACAGGATGGCTTCCAGGGGGTTCATGTCGTCTCCTTTTCCCTTGGTTGTTCGACGTTGATCCGGTCCGGGCGGCGATGTTGCAGGTAGCGGACCTGCCCTTCCTTGGTGAGGGGGATGATCCAGGTGGCATAGTAGTCGCGCACCACGGCCGGGTCGATCCGATGCCGGGTGTTGCCGACCGCCGGGGCCTGCAGGGCTTCGACCTTGCTGACCACCCGTTCCAGGATCCGCGCTTCCACCCCGGCCCGGGTCAGCCGCGCCAGGAGCCGCCCGCGGTCACCGGGCGCCAACAGCGCCTCGAAAGCTTCGGGATCGGCGCGGTACTTGCTCTCGGCAACGTAAAGGGCCCCGTAGTGGATGCGTCGCGAAATGGCCTGGATGGCATAAACGTCATGCTCGACGCTGGAGCCGTACTGGGCGTCGTCCCCGGGAGCGCAGATCCGCTCCACCAAATCGAGGTAGCTCGCCTGGATGGCGGCGGTGAGGTTTACCCGGTCATAATCGTCTATTTCTAGGCAATTTTCCGGCAAGTGGACCCGGCGGCGCGGCGCGGGCAGGTTGCGGTTGAAAGGTCTTTCCTCGGGCACGCAGAAGCGACCGAAGCAGGCGTCCATTTCTTCCTGGTAGCGCAGGCGCACCTCGAAGAGACTCGCCCTTGCCTCCCCCTCGAACCCGCTGCGGCCGGGGAGATAGGCTTGACGGTTGCGCCGAAACTGGGCCCGGTCGATGAGCCTGGCGATGATCGTCTCTTCCAGGCTTTCCAGGTCGGCGGCGATTTTTTCAAGGTCAGGCGTCGGCATCGGCGAGCGGACAATTCAAGTTCGCGGTTGACTCGGGCCCAATGCCAGGCAATGACGGCATCGGCGGGTCAAGGCGCGGCCGGCGCCTCGTCCCTGCCGGCATAGATGGCGGTGATACGGCGCAGCATTTCGGACTTTTCGTCGGCAAACGGCACCCGAATGCGGTCTTTGCGGCCAGAGGCTTTTTCAAATAGTTCAGGGAACATTGGATGTCAAATCGCAAAAGCGCGGTTCATGCTGCCCGCCAGGTACCCCTCCAGATCAAGGGTCACGTAGGTGAATCCGGCTCGCCGCAGCTCTGTGACCAAACCGATCCGTGCCGAATCGGCCAGCAGCCGCCCAAAATAAGCCGGCGCCACCTCGATGCGGGCCGTGTCGCCGTGGTGGCGCACCCGGCCGCCCTGGATCCCGAGACGCGCCAAGGCCGCCTCGGCCGCCGCCACCTGGGCCAATCGGGCCTCGTCGATGGCAATCCCGTAGGCAATCCGCGTGGCCAGGCACGACTGGGCCGGCCGGTTCCAGGTCTCCAGCCCCATCGCCCGCGACAAGGCACGAATCTCGGCCTTCTCCAGCCCCACGGCCTCCAGTGGTGCCAGGATCCCCGCCTCCCGTGCCGCCCGGTGACCGGGGCGGTAATCCCCCCGGTCGTCCACCGTGGCGCCGTGGGCGATGTGAACAATCCCCCTGCGGGCGGCGATCTCCTTGATCCTGGCAAACAGGCGCTGCTTGCAGACGTAGCAACGCTCCGGCCCGTTGCGGGTAAACGCTTCGCAGGCGAGGATCGGATCCTCGAAGCATTCGTGGGCGACGCCCAACCGGCCTGCCAGCGCTTTTGCGACGGCGGTCTCGTCGGCCGGGTGCACCCCGCCGCAGGCCGTGGCAGCCACGGCATCATCCCCCAAGACTCGCCTTGCCATCGCCAGCAGGTAGGAGGAATCCACCCCTCCCGAATAGGCGATGAGCAGGGGGTGATGATCCTGGAGCCAGAGAACGAGGCGATCCTGTTTATCCTGGGCGACGGGCGATGCCATGGCGGTGTTCATTGCGGCTATCCGGTTGAATGAAGGACTGAAAAAATGTTTACAAGATCGGATCGGTCCATTATAGGATGGCTACGATGCCGACCTTTGAATGATATGCCAACCATTCAGCAATCGCAAAGGGGTTTTAAATGGGCAAAGACAGTCTGACGAAGTCCACGACCAAGAAAAAGGCCAGCACCAAAAAGAAGAAAACCGCGGTCGCCAAGACCACCGCCAAGAAGGCCAAGGCTGCCGCACCGACCTTGCGCGACCTGCTGCACAAAAAATTCGACCGGGTCGTCCCCGGTTCACTCTACCAGCCGCCGGCGGCGGCCGCCCGCCCCGATGTTGCCTCCCCACCGTTTTTCGAGGCCGATGATCCCGAAGACGTCAAGCGTGTCCGCGCCCTGTTGTTCAAAAAATACAATCTCGCCGAGCTGGCAGCCGCTGCCAAGGCCGAGGAAGAGGCACGCAAGAAGGCCGAGGCGGAAGCCAAGGCCAAGGCCGAGGAAGAGGCGCGCAAAAAGGCCGAGGCGGAAGCCAAGGCCAAGGCCGAGGAAGAGGCGCGCAAAAAGGCCGAGGCGGAAGCCAAGGCCAAGGCCGAGGAAGAGGC
>DQXI01000180.1 GCA_011042305.1 Desulfobacteraceae bacterium | reverse complement strand
TTTTTGTCCAATCTCTGCGTTCTGCTCAAAAAATAATCCTCGGAATATCAACCATATGCCTGCGGTTATTTTTTTCGCAGGCCTTGATCTTGAACAAAAATTCTCATTTCTGGATGGACACTATTTAATCAAATCCCGCCAGGCGCTGCTGGCCGCAGTAGACGCAAAGGCCGGCCGGGCCGGCCGGCGTGGCCAGGGTCATGTTCACGCGTCGGGCGAGGGAAACGGCGAGGGCCGTGGGCCGCGAGACCGCCGCCACCACCGCCACCCGGGCCCGGGCCGCCTTGTTGACCATCTCGAAGCTGATGCGCGAAGAGAGTACCAAAAGCCGGATGCGGTGAAAACCGCCGCCGAGCAGCAGCTTGCCCACCGCCTTGTCCAAGGCGTTGTGGCGGCCGACATCCTCGGCAACGCTGAGCAAATTGAGATCCGCGTCGTAAAGGGCCGCGGCATGGGCCGCGCGGGTGCGCCGACGCAGGGGCTGGAGAGTGTCCAGGGCCTCGATTTTGCCCCGCACCGCCGCCGGGTCAAACACCGGCCCCGCCGGCAGCGGGGCGACATCGTGGAGGTCGAAATCCGCAGCGTTGAAAAAAACTTGATCCGCCAGGCGGGATGCCACTGCCGCCAAGCGCCGGGCCGTCAAGGCCACCTGCGCCCCCTCTGCGTCCACCCGGACCGCCGCCAGGTCCTCCGGATCGCCGATCAAGCCTTCGCTGAGGCAAAACCCTGCCGCCAGGGCGTCGGCCTCTCCCGGCGTGGCCAGCAAGGTAGCCTCGGGGCGGCCCTGGATGCTGATGCGCACCGGCACTTCCCCGATCAGCTCGCGGGTCTGTTCGGCCTCAACGCCGCTGACATTAACCGAATGAATGGCATCCATGGGGTTTTTTCTGTTTTCGCTTGACAAAACCGGTGAATCAAGTAAGTGTAGGCATTTTCGAAATGCGCGGGAGCGAAGCACCAGCTTTTCCAAGGAGGAAATTTCGATGTACGCTATCGTGGAAACGGGCGGAAAGCAATACAAAACCCAGCCGGGAGAAGTGCTGCGGGTCGAGAAGCTGCCCGGAAATGTCGGCGACCCGGTGGCCTTTGACAAGGTCCTGATGCTGGGAACCGAAGACGAAGTGCGGGTGGGCAGTCCGCTGGTGGACGGCGCGCGGGTCACCGGCCGGATCATCAACCAGGACAAGGGGCGCAAGATCGTCGTTTTCAAGTTCAAGCGGCGCAAGCGCTATCGGCTGAAGAAAGGCCATCGACAGCTTTTCACGGCCGTGCAAATCGACGCCATCGAAGCCTGAGGGCTTTTGCGTCAATGAGATGCTCCAGGGCGGCACCACGCCGCCCGGGTTTAGGGAGATTCGACCATGGCACACAAAAAGGCGGGCGGCAGCTCGAAAAACGGGCGCGACAGCCAGGGCCAACGGCGCGGCATCAAGCGCTACGGCGGGCAACAGGTAACCGCAGGCAGCATCCTGGTGCGCCAGCTCGGCACCAAGATCCATCCGGGGGAAAATGTCGGCCTGGGCCGCGACTACACCCTTTTCGCCACCGTGGACGGAGTGGTGGCGTATGAACGCATGGGCCGCACGCGCAAAAGGGTCAGCGTCTATCCTGCGTGAAATTCATCGATGAAGTCAGCCTTACCGTGCAGTCCGGCAGCGGCGGGCGCGGTTGCGTCAGTTTCCGGCGCGAGCGGTTTGTTCCCCGCGGCGGCCCGGACGGCGGTAACGGCGGCCGGGGGGGGGATGTACGCCTCGTGGCCCGTGCTGGCCGTCGCACCCTTTATCCCTTTCGCTTTCAGCGGCTGTACAAGGCCGAAAACGGCGCCCCGGGCCAGGGCAATCAACGCTCCGGCAAGGCCGGCGCCGACCTGACCATCGAAGTTCCCCCCGGCACCCTGGTCTTCGATGCCGACACCGGCGAGTTGATCCATGATCTCGTGGCCCCCGAAGCCGTTGTCGTGGTGGCCGTTGGCGGCCGAGGCTGCAAGGGCAACGCCCACTTCAAGACCAGCACCCACCAGACCCCCCGCTTCGCCCAGCCCGGAGAACCGGGCCAGACGCGCCAGTTGCGTCTCGAACTGAAGCTGTTGGCCGACGTAGGAATCATCGGATTGCCCAATGCCGGCAAATCCACCCTCATCAGCCGGGTATCGGCCGCCACCCCGAAGATCGCCGACTATCCGTTCACCACCCTGACCCCGACCCTGGGCGTGGTCAATCCACCCTTTGGCGGTGAGCCCTTCGTCATGGCCGACATCCCCGGACTCATCGAGGGGGCCCACGCCGGCGTTGGCCTCGGCGCCCGGTTTCTGCGCCACGTGGAGCGCACCCGGATCCTGGTGCACCTCGTCGACGCGGCGACCATTGATCCGTCCGACCTGACGCGCGACCTGCGCATCGTCAACACCGAAATGGAACGCTACGGTCGTCAGCTGGCCGAAAAACCCCAGATCGTCGCCCTGAACAAAATCGATCTCACCGGTGCCGAGGAAAAAGCCCGACAATTCGCCCAGGCGCTTGGCGAAACGGAGACAATCCTGATTTCGGCCGCCACCGGCGACGGCGTACGCCAACTGCTCGGTCGCATCGTTGCCGCCCTGGACGCCACGGAAGCTGGGCCCCGGTGACTCGGCTGGTCGGCACGATGCGCCTGAATTCTGATTCATAGACACGGCCATGAACCTCCCAAACCAACGAAGCGATTGCCTGCGCCTCGGACTCTTTGGGGGCACTTTCGATCCGATTCACCGCGGTCACGTGGAAGTGGCCGCGGCGGTTCGCCAACACTTCGCCCTGGATCGCATCTGCCTTGTCCCCGCGGCCCAGCCGCCCCACAAGCGCACCCTCACCGCGGCCGCCGACCGGCTGGCCATGGCGCGCCTGGCCGTGGCCGGACGGCCCGGATGGGAAGTCTCCGACGTGGAGCTCAAACGTCAGGGGCCGTCGTACACCATCGACACCGTCGCCCATTTCCAGCGCCAGGGCCCGGCGGGAACCCGGCTTTTCTTTCTGCTGGGAACGGACGCCTTCCTTGAGTTCAACACCTGGAAGGCCTATAATGCTTTAGTCAAGGAAGTGGCGCTGATCGTGCTGGCCCGCGGCGGCTGCGACGAGCCCTCCACGGCCGCCCTCATCCTTCGGATTGAGCGGTTCATGGCGCGCCATTTTCCCGCCGGATATCGCTGGGACACCGCCTTCGGCGCCTTCGTTCATCCCGACAGCCATCCCGTCTACCTTTTCGACGGACCGCGCATCGCCATCTCCGCCAGCGAAATCCGCCAACGGCTCGCCGGGGGCCAGGATGTGCGGCAGTGGCTCGACCCGGCGGTGATCGACTACATCGAACGTGAGGGACTCTATCGATGACCGAATGGCCCGACGCCAACCTGGACCTGTTCGTGCAAACGGCCCTGGCCAAGAAGGCCGAGGCCGTCGTGATCCTGGACGTGCGCCAAAAAACCTCCATCGCCGACGTGTTCATCATCTGCAGCGGCCGCAGCAGCCGCCAGGTGGAAGCCATTGCCGAGCACATCGTCGCGGAGATGAAACAGCACGGCTATCGCCCCTTGAGCAGCGAGGGCGTCAAGGAGGGGCGCTGGGCCCTCATCGACTACGGCCACATTCTGGTTCACGTCTTCCATGAACCGGTGCGGGCGTTTTACAACCTGGACGGCCTCTGGGTCGACGCCCCCCGGATCAGCACCCCCAGCCTGGCCGAGCAAGTGGTTCGACCTCCGGAGATTGAAGAATATGTCGAATAGACCCCGTCCCGTGATGTTGATAATTCTCGACGGCTGGGGCATCAACCCCTCCACCGCGGGCAATGCCGTGGCCGCGGCCCGCACCCCCGTCCTCGATGCACTCCAGGAAACCTATCCCACCACGCAGCTGATCACCTGCGGCCCTGACGTGGGCCTGCCGGAAGGCATCATGGGCAACAGCGAAGTGGGACACCTGAACATCGGCGCCGGCCGCATCGTCTACCAGGACCTGCTGCGCATCGACCGGGCCATTGCCGACGGCAGCTTCTTCGCCAACCCGGTCCTGAACCGGGTGATGGATGCCGCCGTCGAAAGCGGGGGGCGGCTGCATTTGATGGGGCTGGTCTCCGACGGCGGTGTTCACAGCCAGCTCACCCACCTGCTGGCCCTGCTGGACATGGCGCGGGCCAAAAAGGGCCTCGACACCTTTGTCCATGCCATCACCGACGGACGCGACACCGCCCCGGACAGCGGCCTGGGGTACCTTGAGCACGTCCAGGCGCACATCGCACGTCACAGCTACGGACGCGTCGCCTCGGTCTGTGGACGCTACTGGGCCATGGACCGGGACAAGCGCTGGGACCGCACCGCCCGGGCCTGGGCCCTGTACACCCGGGGCGAGGGTCACCCGGCCAGCGACCCCCTGGCCGCCGTGCGCGAGGCCTACGCCCGCCAGGAAACCGACGAATTCATCGCTCCCGTGGCCATTTTGGCCCCCGACGGCCGCATGCCGGGAAAGATTGTCGACGGCGATGCGGTGATCTTTTTCAACTTCCGCGCCGACCGGGCCCGCCAGCTCACCCGGGCGTTCACCGAAAACGGCTTCGAGGATTTCGATCGCGGCACGGTGCCGCAGCTGAGCGGTTTTGCCACCATGACCCGGTACGACGAAACCTTCTCCACCATACCGGTGGCTTTCGGACCGGTTCATCTCGAGCAGATTCTCGGCGAGGTGGTCAGCACCCGGGGGTTGCGGCAACTGCGCATCGCGGAAACCGAAAAATACGCCCACGTCACCTACTTCTTCAACGGTGGCGACGAAAAACCGTTTGCCGGCGAAGACAGATGCCTCGTCCCGTCGCCGCGGGACGTGCCCACCTACGACCTGAAACCCGAGATGAGCGCCGCGGCGGTCACCGAGGAAGTGCTGGCGCGCATCGACAGCGGCGTCTATGACCTGATCGTGCTCAACTTTGCCAACATGGACATGGTGGGGCACACCGGGGTGATGGCTGCCGCGGTGGCGGCCTGCGAAACGGTGGACCGCTGCGTGGGAAGGATCATGGAACGGTTGGCGAGGGTCGGCGGGGGCGCCGTGGTTACCGCCGACCACGGCAATGCCGAACAAATGCTAGACGAAAAGGGCCACCCCCACACGGCCCACACCCTCAACCCGGTGCGCCTGATTCTCATGGACCCGCGGCGCCGCACGGCCCGCCTGCGTCCTTCGGGGCGCCTGGCCGACATCGCCCCCACCCTCCTGGAAATGATGGGTATCACCCGGCCGTCGGAGATGACCGGCGCGTCACTGATCGAACCCGATTGACCCCCGGAGAGAATGATGCCAATGGCTTCCGATGCATCTGAAACGACGATCACCGACTACGTCACCGGCCACCCGGTGCCCGACGTGGGCGCCGAAGCCAATCGCCAGAGGGTGGAGCACGTTCTGGTGGACGAGAAAGGATACGCGCCCGAGGAGATTTCGGTGGACGCACCCATCAGCGTGGAAATCGATGGCGAGATCTACCGAAGCCGGGTGGACCTGGTGGTCTGCCTCGGTCCCCGGCCCTTGATGGCCGTCAAGTGCGCGGCCGGCAACCTGGACTCGCGCCAGCGGGAAATCGTGGCGGCCGCCCGCCTGCTGGCCCCGGATCGCACCCTGCCGCTGGCCGTAGCCAGCGACGGGAAGACGGCCGTGGTGTGGGACGCGGTGACGGGAAAAGAGATCGGCACCGGCTTGGAGGCCATTCCCGCCCGCGGTGAACTGGCGGACCGCTTTGCGGGCCAAGCGCCGGGCCCGCTGGCTCCCGAGCGCCTGGCCCGCGAAAAGATCGTCTTTCGCTCCTACGACAGCATGAACGTCAACATCGGGCGCTGACCCATTGCGCCCTCCCCGGCAGCTCGGCTTCCGGGGATCCTTTCGGGCGATTTAGGTCGTCCGCTCAAGAACGGCTGATGATGGTGTCGGCGATGGCCTCGAAGGCCTTGGCCACTGCCGAGTCAGAGGCGTTGTCCTGGATGCAGGTGCCGGCGTCGCCGCAAAGCACCTGTTTCGGGTCGAAGGGCACCTTTCCCAGAAACGTCAGGCCCAACTGCTGGGCGGTACGCTCGCCGCCGCCGGAGCCGAACAGGTTAAGCTCCTTGCCGCAGTGCGGACAGCTGAAGCCGCTCATGTTTTCGATCACCCCGAAAATTTCCATCTTGACGACCCGGCAGAAGTTGATGGACTTGCGCACATCGGCCAGGGCCACTTCCTGGGGGGTGGTGACAATGATGGCCTTGGCGTCGCTGACCGTCTGGGCCACGGTAAGCGGCTCGTCGCCGGTACCCGGGGGCGAATCGATGATCAGGTAATCGAGATCGCCCCAGTCGACGTCGGCGATGAACTGCCGAATGGCCGAATACTTGATCGGCCCACGCCAGATGATGGCATCATCCTTGTCCGGGGTCAGCCCCTCGATGCTCACCGCCTTGAGATTGTCGTTGTATTTGAGCGGATTGAGCTTGCGCTCGGGGCTAACGTCCAGCATTCCCTTGAGCCCGAGCATGCGGGGCACGTCCGGGCCGTGAAGGTCTACGTCCATGATACCCACCTGGCACCCTTTTTGCGCCAGGGCCACGGCCAGGTTCACCGAGGTGCTGGTCTTGCCCACCCCGCCCTTGCCGCTCATGACAACAAATTTGTGCTTGATCTGCCCCAGCGTGGTTTTCAGGGCCGCGTCCTGCTCGGCCTGCTGCTGGCGGTGCTTGTCCTGCGGACTCATGCTCTCTTGAATTTCCACCATGTCATCCAACTCCTCTTCTAGGAACGTCGTTGAGTGTCGCTTCGCTTCGCGTCGGCCCGGGTCGGGGCCAAGGAACGGGGCACGGTTCTGAAAAAATCTTCACTGGAGCACAGCGGACAGGCCGACGGCCTTCCGGTGCCCGGGGGTTCCTCCCACTGGTGGCTGCAGGCGGCACACTGGAAGCGGCGGCTGTCCATCACGATCCGGTAGTTGCCGCCGTCGATGCGGATCGCCTTGCCGCTGATCAGGGCATCGGCCACGGTACGCCGGGCCCGCTGGATGATTCTGCCAAAGGTCGCCCGGGACACGCCCATGCGCCGGCCCGCCTCCTCCTGGGAAAGGCCGAGTTGATCCGCCAGGCGAATCGCCTCACGCTCGTCCACGGTGAGGCAGACTTCGGCCAGTTCGATCATGGGGATCCCGCGCGGCTTGAAATAGCTCACTTCCGGCTCGAAGGCCACCAGGCGATCCTTGCGGGGGCGGACCATATCTCTCCTTTATGAGTATATGCCCAAATAAAACGTCAATTTAAGCCTCCTCCGGCCCCTTGTCAAGGCGAAGCGAAACCATGGGGCGTTTCTGAAACCGGCCCCTTTTATCGCTGTTGACACGGATCGTCCAGCAGTGCTATACAGGTGTTGATTTTGAAGAGCTTCCCGGTTGAACCCAGACAGATTGTGTGAGCCCCGGAACCGCTTTCCGGGGCTTTTTTTATGACCCTTACGCAAAAGGAATTTATGAACTTCACCGATTTTGACTTTCATTCACGCATTAAAGGCGGCATCCAGGCCGCCGGCTACACCCATCCCACCCCGATCCAGGAACGCGCTCTGGGGCCTGCGCTGCAGGGACGCGATATCATGGGCCTGGCCCAGACCGGCACGGGAAAAACGGCTGCCTTTGTGCTACCGATGCTGCAGCGCCTGATTCAAGGACCCGGTCGCGGCGTACGCGCTCTGATCGTGGCGCCGACACGGGAGCTGGCCGAACAGACGCACCAGGCCATCAACATCCTTGGGCGCCGGACCGGTCTGCGCAGCGTCACCATTTACGGCGGAGTGAGCATCCACCGCCAGGCCCAGGATCTCAAGCGCGGTGCCGATATCGTCGTGGCCTGCCCCGGCCGCCTGCTGGATCATCTCGGCAGGAACGCCATCGACCTGGCGGGTGTCGCGGTGCTGGTGATCGACGAGGCGGACCAGATGCTCGACATGGGCTTTTTGCCCGATATCCGGCGCATCCTCGGCCACCTGCCACGGCGCCGCCAGAGCCTGCTGTTTTCCGCCACCATGCCCGGCGAAATCCGCAAACTGGCCGGCGACCTGCTCACGGACCCGGTCACGGTGCAGATCGGCATCGCAAAGCCGGTGGAGACCGTCCAGCATGCCTTGTTCCCGGTAGCGGCCCACCTCAAGACACCGTTGCTGCTCAAGCTGCTGCCCCGCACCAATGCCGGATCGGTCCTGGTTTTCACCCGCACCAAGCACCGGGCCAAGCGCCTGGGAGAGCAGTTGGCGCGTGCCGGCTACCGCTCGGCCTCCCTGCAGGGCAACCTTTCCCAGAACCGCCGCCAGGCGGCCCTGGACGGATTCCGCGACGGCACCTTCCAGATCCTGGTGGCCACGGACATCGCGGCCCGCGGCATCGATGTGGCCAAGGTTTCCCACGTGATCAACTACGACGTGCCCGCCACCACCGATGCCTACATTCACCGCATCGGCCGCACCGGGCGGGCCTACCGCAGCGGGGACGCCTTCACCCTCGTCACCGCGGAAGATGACGCCATGGTGCGGGCCATCGACCGGGTCTTGGGCCACCGGGTGGAGCGACGCACCCTGGCCGATTTCGACTACCGGGTCTCGCCGCCCCGGCGCGACACTGAATTCACGCGACCCCGGCGGCCGTCCATCATGGCCCGTCCAGCCAAGGCGGCCCGGCAGTTCCACGGTTCCCGTCGAGCTTTTCAATAAGCCCTTCTTCCCGTCCGCGCCCATGAGCCAGCTTGCCGGGAAATTTCCGGAAACCTTCAGCCGTTCGACATGGCCCCCGGATCGGAGTCCGGGGTGACGAGCCGCTGAAGGATGCCGGATGCTTACGAGGCTGGAAGCTGGAACGAGGAAAGACGGCCGTAACGGCGTTGTTTATGCTAGGCCCTGGATGCGTTCCAGCAAACAACGGTAGAGCCGCCTGGCCAACGGCCCTACCGCACCGTCGCTCACCGCTTGGCCGTCGATGCGCACCAGGGGCAACACCTCGGTGACCGTGCCGGTGAGAAAGGCTTCATCGGCGGCGGCCAGTTCATCCCGGTGGTAAAAACGCTCCTGGACCTCGATGCCCTCGTCGCGGCAGATATCCATGATTACCTGGCGGGTAATACCCGGTAAAATCTGGTGGTTGAGCGGATGGGTGACCAGCACGCCGTCCTTGGCGATGAACAGGTTGGAGCTGGTGCCTTCGCGAACCACCCCTTCGGCGGAAACGAAAATCGCGTCAAAGGCCCCCGCCTCAAGGGCCTGCTGCTTGGCCATGCAGTTGGGCAGGAGCTGGACCGTCTTGATGTCGCAGCGCCCCCAGCGCAGGTCGGTCACGGTAATGGCCGAGGCCCCTTTTTCCCGCACCTCCGGCGGCTTCTCGCGCACCGGGCGGATCGTCATGAAAAACTGCAGGGGCGTTCCAGCAGGCGGATAGGCATGATCCCGGGGGGCCACCCCGCGGGAGACCTGCACGTAGATGCCTGCCCGCTCAATCTGCGCTTTTTCGAAGAGCTCCAGGATGGCGCGGCGCACCGCCTCTTTGGGCAGCGGCGCAAAATTCAGCTCCCCCATGGAACGCTCCAGCCGATCCAGGTGAGGCTCGAGGCAAAAGAGCTTGCCATGGTAGCTGGCCACGTATTCGTAGACCGCATCGCCGAAGTTGTAGCCCCGGTCCTCGGCGGGGACCATCGCCTGGGCGATGGGCATGATTTTTCCGTTGAGATAAGCGAGTTCGGGCATCTGAGGGCTCCTTGGTCACTGGTCATTATCGGGTCAACTGCCGGTACTTGATCCGGTGGGGCCGGTCCGCGGCGTCCCCCAGGCGGCGGCGCCGGTCGGCCTCGTAGTCCGAGTAGTTCCCCTCGAACCAGACCACCCGGCTGTCGCCTTCGAAGGCCAGGATATGGGTGGCGATGCGGTCGAGGAACCAGCGGTCGTGGCTGATGATCACCGCGCAGCCGGCGAAATTTTCCAGGGCCTCCTCCAGGGCCCGCATGGTGTTGACATCCAGGTCGTTGGTGGGCTCGTCCAGCAGCAGCACGTTGGCCCCGGCCTTGAGCATGCGGGCCAGGTGCACCCGGTTGCGCTCGCCGCCGGAGATCTGGCCCACCTTCTTTTGCTGGTCGGCGCCGGAAAAATTGAACCGGGCCACGTAGGCCCTCGACTTGACGGAAACACCGCCGAGGTCCAACACGTCCCGGCCGTCGCAAATCGCCTCCCAGATCGTCTGCTGCGGATCGAGGCTCTCGCGGCTCTGATCCACGTAGGCCAGCTTCACGGTGTCGCCGATGCGGAAAGTGCCGGCATCCGGCTTCTCCTGGCCGGTGATCATCCGAAACAGGGTGGTCTTGCCCGCCCCGTTGGGGCCGATGACGCCCACGATGCCGCCGGGGGGCAGGGAAAAGCTCATTTCTTCCACCAGCAGCCGGTCGCCGTAGCCCTTGGTGACCCTGTCGGCCTCGATGACCACGTTGCCCAGCCGGGGGCCGGGGGGAATGTAGATCTCCAGGTCGCCGGCCCGGGTTTCTCCCTGCTGGCTCAGCAGCCGCTCATAGGCGTTGATGCGGGCCTTGGACTTGGCCTGGCGGGCCTTGGGGGCCATGCGGATCCACTCCAGTTCCCGGGCCAGGGTCTTGTGACGCTGGCTTTCGGCCTTTTCCTCACGCCGCAATCGCTCCTGCTTCTGCTCGAGCCAGGAAGAGTAGTTGCCCTTCCAGGGAATTCCACGGCCCCGGTCCAGCTCCAGGATCCAGCCGGCCACGTTGTCGAGAAAGTAGCGGTCGTGGGTCACGGCGATCACCGTGCCCGGGTACTGCTGCAGATGGTGTTCGAGCCAGGCCACCGTCTCGGCGTCCAGGTGGTTGGTCGGTTCGTCGAGCAGCAGGATGTCGGGCTTTTGCAGCAACAGGCGGCACAGGGCCACCCGACGCCGCTCCCCGCCGGAAAGGGTATGCACCGGGGTGTCGCCCTCGGGACAGCGCAGGGCATCCATGGCCATCTCGAGGCGCGCATCCAGGTCCCAGGCGTCGGCGGCGTCCAGCTTGTCCTGCACCTCGGCTTGGCGGGCAATGAGCCGGTCCATGGCCTCATCGTCCATCGGCTCGGCAAACTGCTCGTTGATGCGGTTGAACTCGTCAAGAAGGGCCACCGTTTCGGCCACGCCCTCCTCGACGACCTGGCGCACCGTCTTGTCCGGAGCCAGCACCGGCTCCTGGGCCAGCATCCCGACGCTGTAGCCGGGGGAAAAAATGACCTCGCCGTTGAAGTCGCGGTCCTCGCCGGCCATGATCCGCAGCAGCGAACTCTTGCCGGCCCCGTTGAGTCCCAGAACCCCGATCTTGGCGCCGTAGAAGTAAGACAGCGAGATGTCCTCGAGCACCGGCCGCTTGTGGTAGTACTTGCTCACGCGAACCATGGAACAGATGATCTGGTTGGGCGCTTGCGCCATGGAAGACTCCTTACTTCTCGACGGGCCCATTGAGGCCTGATCGGCCTGGGCCACGCCTCGGGGCCGCTCGGAACGGCTTGAGCCCCGCCCTGTCAAAAAATGAAATGATCACACAACATTCTAATTTCCCTTGAGGAAGCCGCCATCATACGGCATGCCGGCCTCGTCGGTCAACCGCCGTTGCGCGGCCGCTTTTGACATGTCTGACCGGATGCGCTAAAAGATGCAGCACATATCCGCGGCCTTCGGGCCTGCCACCTGCCGTTTTCAACAGCGATTCCGCCATCGGGCCATCCGCTTGGGAGCCGGCTGAAGTCCGGTTCTCTTTTTTTCCACGGATGCCGGTTTTCACTCCTTGCCCACGCCATGCCGTCCACTGTTGCGGCCGATGCAAGCGACAGGTCCCGGTGCCGTTGCATGGACAGCGGCGTCAAAACGATCGCGGAAACAGACCGAAAACCAACGCCGATGGAGCGAAAGGAGACCCACTGCGATGCCCGAGGGACGCATCAAATGGTACGACGAGAAAAAAGGCTACGGTTTTATTGAAACCGAAGACCAGGGCGATATTTTCTTCCACAAAAACGGAATCAAGGACCCCGGCTACTTCGGGGTTCAGAAGGACGAGCCGGTGAGCTTCGAGATCAAGACCACCCCCAAGGGGCCCCAGGCAGTGGACGTGCGATTGAAATGAGACGGGTCGGCCGCCCGGGAAACGCCTGCCCGGGCGACCGAAAAACACAATTTCAGATAAACTTTTCGATCTTGGCGCCCTGGCGCAGCCCGTCCACGTAGGCGTCCAGCTTTTCGCGGATCGCCTGCTGCTTCAGGTGCTCCAGGATGCGCGGCTTGACCGTTTCGTAGGCGATGGTTTCCGCCGGCTTCCGTCCGGTGACTTGGATGATGTGAAAACCGAAGGGGCTTTCCACCACCTGGCTGACTTCGTTCTCCTTGAGGGCGAAGGCGGTGTCTTCAAAGGGTTTGACCATCTGGCCGCGGGCGAAAAAGCCCAGGTCGCCGCCATTTTCCTTGCTGCCGGGGTCCTGGGAATGGGTTTTGGCCAAGGCGGCAAAGTCTTCGCCGTCGATGGCCTTCTGGCGAATCTCGTCGATCTGCTTGCGGGCTTCGGCCTTGGCGGCGGCATCCGCTTCAGCCCCGGTGCGGATCAGGATATGCCGCGCCCTGACCTGCTCGGGCTGGGCGAAGATCTCCGGGTTGGCCTTGTAGAACTCTTCGGCGCGGCCCTCGGCCACCGTCACCCCCGCGACGATCTTGTCCTCGATCAACTGCTGGATCGCCATCTGACGACGCAGCCGCTCGGTGAGGGCCTCGCGCGAAAGCCCCGCGTTGGCCAGCGCCAGATCGAAGGCCGCCTTGTCCTCGAAGCTCTGGCTCATCTCGTCGATCTGGGCCTGGATCTTCTGGTCGTCCACGCGGATTTTCTGCTTGCGGCTCTCCTGGAAGAGCAGCTCTTCGCCGATCATCCGGTCGAGCACTTGGCCGCGAATCTGGGCCAGGGATTCGTCAGGCACCGGGTGCCCTTGGCGCGCCATACGTCCCTGGATGCTGGCCAGCTCCCGGTCGAGCTGGCCCTTTGAAATCGTCTCACCATTGACCGTCGCAGCCGGTACGGCGTCGGCCTGGCGGGCAGCTTGGCTTCCCTCTGTTTTGGTCTCCTGGGCCGACACCGGCCCCGCCAATCCCATCCAAATCAATCCCGCCACCACCACTGTCATCAGGGTGTAACTGCGTCGCATAGAAAACTCCTTTCCCTTCAATAAGGAAAGCCCGCTTGACCAAGCAGGCCGCCAGGATGCCGTTTCTCTTTAATCCGATGTCGGCAGATTAAATCTTCAATCACCGACTTGCAAGGAAAATCCCGCCGTTGGCCCCCTGGCCGGTGCTTGACCCCCGCAAGGCTTTGAGCTAAAGCAATTAGCTTCATGCCAAGCAGGAGGAGCAGGCCATGAGCCAAGAGACGGTAAAACTGATCTACCAGGGACAAACCTTCGAGCTGCCCCTCGTGACGGGCACGGAGGGTGAAAAAGCATTTGACATCAGTCAACTGAGACGGAAAACGGGGCTGATCACCCTCGATTCGGGCTACGCCAACACCGGCAGCTGCACCTCGAGCATCACTTTCATGGACGGCGAGCGGGGCATCCTGCGCTATCGCGGCATTCCGGTGGAACAGTTGGCCGAGCGGTCCAGCTTCGTGGAAACCGCCTACCTGCTGATCCACGGCCACCTGCCGTCCCGGCGCGAGCTGACACGCTTTTCAGTCCTGCTCAACGACCACAGCCTCGTGCACGAGGACATGCGCAGCTTTTACTCCACCTTTCCTCGCTTCTCGCACCCCATGGGAATCCTTTCGGCGATGGTCAACGCCCTGCGCAGCTTCTACCCGGAACTTCAGACCATCGAGGAAGAGATCGACATGACCGTCACGCGCCTGGTGAGCAAGGTGCGCACCATGGCGGCCATGTCCTACAAGATCAGCCGCGGCCACAAGGTGGTCTACCCGCGGCCGGACCTGTCATACTGCGCCAACTTCCTCAACATGATGTTCGATACCCCGGTGCGGCCCTACGTCATCGACCAGGACATGGTCGACGCCCTTAACGTCTTCTGGATTCTGCACGCCGATCACGAACAAAATTGCTCCACCTCCACCGTGCGCATGGTGGGCAGCGGCCGCGTCAACCTCTACGCAGCCATCTCGGCGGGCATTGCCGCCTTGTGGGGACCGCTGCACGGCGGCGCCAACCAGGCCGTCATCGAAATGCTCAAGAAGATCCACCAAGGCGACGAGAGCATCGACCGGATCATCCAACGGGCCAAGGACAAGTCGGATCCGTTCCGCCTCATGGGCTTCGGTCACCGGGTCTACAAGACCTTCGATCCGCGGGCGCGGATCATGAAGAAGGTCTGTGACCGCCTGTTGGAGAAGTTGCGGCTGGAGGATCCGCTGATGGACATCGCCCGGGAGCTGGAGGCACGGGCCCTTTCCGACAGTTTCTTTGTCGACCACAACCTGTATCCCAACGTGGATTTTTACAGCGGCATCGTGCTGCGCGCCATGGGAATCCCCACCAACATGTTCACCGTCATGTTCGCCATCGGCCGTCTGCCCGGCTGGATCGCCCAGTGGAAAGAGAGCATGGACGACCCCAGCTGGCGCCTGGCCAGACCGCGCCAGATTTACGTCGGCCCCCCCGAGACGGCCTACGTGCCGATGAATGAACGGGAGGACCGCGAACCCGGACCGATTCATCGCCCGGGGGAGTAAAATAAGGGCCTCAACCTATCAAAACGCCCACGACGATCCCTTTTTATCCCACCTTGACCCTCGGCGATAAATCGGGTTTAGTGTCAGACGAGGTTCCGAAAAGGATTGCCCCGCCCGATGGGTCGGGGCAAGGGGAATCCCGTGAAATTCGGGAACGGTCCCGCCGCTGTAACCGGGGACGACGGCTGCATTGGGCCACTGGTGTAATTTACCGGGAAGGCGCAGCCGTACGGTGGATCCGGAAGTCAGAAGACCTGCCTCACCCCAACGGGCCATTTCTCTGCGCAGGACAGGGGGCTCGGGCAAGCAGATCTCAAGGGCCATGAGAACCGGGGCGACGTCCGCCGATACCGGCGGCAGGCGCCGACCCGGAACAGGAACGGTCTTCGGCAGGAGCAATCCAACCCCGCGGCCGCCGTCTCCCGGCCGCCCGGATGCCGTCCCTCGCTTGTTTGCCGCCCCCCTTGCGCCGGAGCGATGGCCCGTTTGTTTCCGCCGCATCGCCCGCTACATTGAACTCCCGTTTGGGATTTGTAGGAACGCGAATTTGGCGCAAACGCATACACAGCAGGGCTTTGCCACAATGAACGAGATTCGGCGTGTGTACGTTTTTCGCCCGGTTCCAGGCCTGATTTTCCAGTGAGAGAACCTGCGAGCGGAATAGCGGTACGCGGCTTGGGATGCAGCGCGTCGTCTCCACCTTCCCGGTAGGCTTTGACCCACCGCTGGATCGAGTGCGTGCTGATGCCGAACTGCTCGGCCAGCAGCGCCCGGCTGTAACCCTCCTCCAAGTGGAGCCGGACAACTCTCAGCCGGAACTCGAACGGGTAGGCGTGGGTGCGCGCCGGCTTCTTACGGCTTCGGCTACCCGCTCTCTTGGGATTTTTCATGGGGTTCGCTCCTTTCTGTGTAATTGGTTCCTACACTCCGGAGTGTCACCCATTTTTCTCAGTGGGGCTGTTTCATAAACTGGCGATTAGGACACGGTTGCAAGCCGGGCTTCCCGGGCGCGCGCACCGGCCCGCCGCCTTTTGGATCTGATCCGTTTGACGCGAAAGGAACCCCCATGGCCATACCCAAGGACAAGATGCTGGAAATGCTTCACTCTCTCCTGCTTTCGCGCCGGTTCGAAGAGGCCCTCACCGAGCTTTGCCAAGTCGAGGGCAAGATCCCCGGCATGATGATCCTGTGCACCGGCCAGGAAGCGGTGGGTGCCGGGGTGTGCGCTGCCCTGCGGCCCGGGGACGTGATCATCACCAACCACCGCAGCCACGCCCACCTGCTGGCCAAGGGGGCCGACCCCAAGGTGCTGATGGCCGAAATCTACGGCAAGCGCACCGGCTGCAACAAGGGCAAAAGCGGCACCCTGCACCTGGCCTTGCCCGAGATCGGCGCTCCCTGCACCTCGACGGTGGTGGGGGCCGGACCGCCCATGGCCGTGGGCCGGGCCTTCGCCCAGCAGTACCGCGGCGAGCCGGCCGTCACCGTCTGCTTCGTGGGCGACGGGGCGACCGGAGAGGGGTCGTTTCACGAAGCGTTGAACCTGGCCAGCCTGTGGAATCTGCCGGTGATCTTCGTGTGCGAAAACAACTGTTACGCCGGGGCTCAGCGCCTGGAGGAGCACACCCGGATCGAAAACATCGCCGACCGCGCCGCCGCTTACTGCATGCCCGGGGTGGTGGTGGACGGCAACGATGCGCCGGCGATCTACACCACCGCCCTGGACGCCCGGGCCCGGGCCGCCGCCGGCCAGGGGCCGACCCTCATCGAGTGCAAGACCTACCGCTGGCGCGGCCACGGGGAAAGCGACCCCCAGCACTACCAACCTAAGGAGGAAATCGCCGCCTGGCGCGCCCGGTGCCCGGTGGCCAGGATGCGCGAGGCCGTGCTTGCCCTGGGGTTGATCAGCACCGACGACCTGAGCGCCATGGAAACCAAGGTCGACGCCCTGGTCCGGGAAGCGATTCGTTTCGCCGAGGAAAGTCCCTACCCGGAACCCCGCGAAGCCCTCGAAGACGTCTACGCCTGAAATCGACCGGCGGAGCCACCCGGCCCCGATGAAAGGACGCCATCATGCCGCAACTGACCGTGGGACAAGCCCTCAACCAGGCCCTGAGGGAAGAAATGACCCGCGATGACACCGTTTTTATCGCCGGCGAAGGCGTCGGCGTCAGCATCCATGACAACCCCATGCTACCCACCGCCGGGCTGCTGAGGGATTTCGGCCCCCGCCGCGTGCGGGACACCCCGGTCTCCGAGGCCGCCATCGCCGGACTGGCGGTGGGAGCGGCCGAGGCGGGGCTCAAGCCGGTGGTGGAAATCATGTTCAACCCCTTCTTCACCCTCGCCTCGGACATGATCGTCAACCATGCCGCCAAGCTGCGCTACCTCTCGGGCGGCAAGTCGGCCTTTCCGCTGGTGGTGCGCATCAAGAGCGGGGCCGGCTTCAGCGCTGGGTGCCAGCATTCCCACAACCTGGAAGCCTGGACAGCCCACTGCCCCGGGCTCAAGGTGGTGATGCCCGCCACGGCCGCCGACGCCAAGGGACTGCTCAAGTCGGCCATCCGGGATCCCAACCCGGTGGTCTTCTTCGAAGACATGATGCTCTACTTCGCCCCCGGGCCGGTGCCCGAGGATGAATACCTCCTTCCCATCGGCCAGGCCGACGTCAAGCGGCCGGGCAGGGATGTCACCGTGGTGACCTGGTCCCGGATGCTGGGGGTGGCCTTCAAGGCGGCCGAGCAGCTGGCCGCCGAGGGGATCGACCTGGAAATCGTGGATCTGCGCACCCTGGCGCCCCTGGACAAGGAAACCGTGCTCGCCTCGGTGCGAAAGACCGGGCGCCTGGTGGTGCTGCACGAAGCCACGCGCACCGGCGGATTCGCCGGTGAGGTGGCGGCGGTGGTGATGGAGGAAGCCTTCGAGAGCCTCAAGGCCCCCCTGCGGCGGGTGACCGGGCCGGACATTCCCGTGCCGGCCAGTCCCCCCCTGGAGCGGTTTTACATCCCGGACGCCGAGCAAGTAATCACGGCGGTAAAGGACATCATGTAACTTGGATACCCTGTTCCAGCCATCCAGCAATTGCCATCGGTTCGAATCCGCGCCGCGGGCCGCCGTCCTCTTGAGCCTGCATGCGCTCAAAGGCGCTGCGGCCCGGATGGCCTTCAACCATCTCCCCTAATGGCCGACATCGACTTGTGAAACGGGTTTTGAAGTATCATCAAGGCGCTTCACAAAGCGTTTTCAGGCGCCGGAGCATGGTTTCGACCATCTTCTCGGCGGTCCGCTGGCCCAGTACGCCCAGTAGCCGGCCGAGAATACCGAAGGGCATGCCGATGTTTTCGACGAAATGAAACGTCGTGCCCGTCCCGTGCGCCGCCAGTTTCCAGTGGATCTCGTAGCTGCTGACATTTTCTCCAGACGTCATTCTCAGATTTAAGACTGCGTTTTCATCCCAAACCGCGGCCTCGAAGTAGATTTTTCGCAGCGGCCCCGGCACCTTTTCCTCGACGTAGTAGCGCGTACCCACCCCTGAACGCTGTTCGCCGGCGTATTGGCACTTCCTGAAGGTGTCGAACCAGAGCGGAATTTTGGCCGGATCGGTCAAGTACGGCCATATTTTCTCCGGCGCGACGGCGATATCGATGCTTTTTTCAACCCGCATGCTTTTGCCCTCCCCCAGCTTTTATGTGGAGCCGTCCATCGCACCCCAGAGCGCATTAATTGACGCTTTCGCATGGCCACGCAATCTCATTTCCCCGAACATCCGTTTTCTCAACTGAGCCTCGTAATGGCGCATGTACAGCGCTTTCCTTCACGATCAAACGCCATCTTCACCTTGAACTGTTCGGCGACCCACATGGGATAGACACCTTGACAGCCGACCTGACAGATGTCTTCGGTATCCTCGAAGTCCAGGACCTTGCACTGGGGGATGTCGAAAACGGCGCGATCGGCGTTGAGCTCTGGTACGGAGAAAGGCGTGATCCACTGCAGTTGATACGCAAATTCCTTGTTGGTCATAACACAAAGGCATAGCCTGGCGCGATCGCCCGGATGAGGCCCAGGAGCAAAACGGAGGCCCCTGCGTTCTTGCGTTTCAGGCCGTCGACTTCATGGCGCATGAATTGACGTATGCCGGCCTCTCCCATTTTTTCTCTAATGAAATTGAAGTTGTATTTCCCAATCCGGATAAAATTGCCATAGGCGACTTCATGCTTGTCTTCGAAGGACGCGTTTTCGGGAACGGCTCGAACCTGTTCCTGCAAAGCTTCTTGGAGTTCCAGGGCGGCCTGGTGCCCCAGGTGGGATTCGATGAACGCCGGTGCCAGGTTTTTCAAGAACATCCCGTTTTCCTGCGCCAGCTTGTACTTTTCGCTGTATGGCATCTCTTTGACCTTGACCATCGCTCAGCCCTCCTTTCCGGTGCTCATCGATTCAGCGGGAACCTGTTTGTGCCCATATGCTTGATATCATAACTTTTTTATCTATCTTGCCGAACCAGCACCCGCCAAAAAGCCCACGCCAATCAATATCGCACTGGCATGACGATCCATGCCCGCGGCATCGAAGGGGTGATTGGGGCGTCTCCCGGGAGACGCGATGCATCCGG